>JACQQY010000085.1 GCA_016206825.1 Candidatus Omnitrophota bacterium | reverse complement strand
GTTGACACTAGAGAAGAATCCGGTTATAATTCGCTTTGTTTTCGCAAACTCGCAGAGTGGAAGGGGAAGGAGGTTTTTATGTCGAGAGTGGAGGTGGGGACGAATGAGCCGCTGGAGAAGGCCCTGAGGCGTTTTAAAAAGAAGATCGAGCGGGAAGGGATTTTGAAGGCGCTCAAGGCGAGGAAGCATTACGAGAAGCCGAGCGAAGTGAAGCGCCGGAAGGCCCGCACGAGCCGCAGTCGTAAGAGATATTTGTAGAAGAAAAGACCATGACGCCGGACAGCGCGTTCCAGCCGGGTTCGGAAGAAACCAAAAAGGTCGACGAATCTTGGAAAGAGTCGATTCGGCGCGAGAAAGACTTCGCCCCTTTTCAAGAGGAGAAAACAGGCCCCCTGCCTCAACCTACCTTTTCCTATTTTGCGTCGAGTTTGGGCATGCAGGCCCTCGCCGCTTTGGGGGAGATTGCAGACCCGGCTTCGGGAGCCGGCGCGGTTCACCTCGATCAAGCGCGTTATCTCATCGATATTTTGGAGATGCTGTGTGAAAAGACGAAAGGAAATTTGGCCGCAGAAGAAGAAAATTTTATCGAAAATTTGCTGTATGAATTGCGCATGAAATTCGTCCAAAAGAGCCAAAAAGCTTAAGTGGGCTTATTTATTTGGCAAACGCTCGCGGGATTTGTTATAATTCTCGCTTAATCTTTCGGATGAGTGCCATTTTGAAATTCGACCTGATTTTCAAAAAGCACGGATCAAACCCAGGCAGTACCTCAGTCGTTTCCTATTCCTCCCATTTGAGTTTCCATTTCAAAACCTTTGCTCTTGCCATGGAAAGGATTCACCCATGAACCAGCTTGTCGCCGCTTTCCCTAAAAATAAGTTCGAAGAGGTGAGAGTTCAAATACAGGAGTTTAAGGGATACGATTTGTTGGACATCCGCGTGTATACGTCCGTCCGCGAAGGGGAGGAAAAGATCCCCACGGGAAAGGGGCTTTCCCTCAACGTCTCCCATTTTTCCGATTTGAAAAAGGCGATCCTGGCGGCGGAGACCATTTTAAGGGAAAACCATCTTTTGAATGAATAACTGGCTTGAGGCGTTACAGCAAAATATCGAGACCGGAACGGCCGAACCCGGCCTGAAGAGCGGGTCGGATAAGAAGCAGAGCTACCAAGTGACGTTGGGGCAGTTGGCGGACGTTTATTTTGCCGGAACGGGCAAGAAGCGTGAGTCTCCGATTGTCATTCAGGTGGTCGAAAAACGCCGAAGCCTTCCGTGGGTTTCGTGGCTTGCCGCCTCGTTTGCTCTTCTTCTCGCGGCATTCAGTCTGTTTTCCACCAAGCGGATTTTAGTGCACGTGCAAGTGGTTGACGCCGCCGCCCCCGAAGCCGCTTCGAAGCCGCACCGTCAAGGACGCGGCGGAGAAGGGCGCGGCGAAGAAGGGCGGCGTCTCCCTTTGGAAGGCCTCGTGTTTGAGGGAGCTTCGAAGCTCAAAAGCTCCAAAGAGGGCGGAACCGCCGCTTTGATCAACAGCTCCGTCGCCCCCTTTGCCCAGGCCAATCTTTATTTTGAGCCGCCGCTCGATTTGTCCGCCAAGAAGATCGTCTTTTATGCGAAGGGCGGGAAGGGAGGCGAGAATTTGGCCGTTGCTTTAAAAGATCAAAATAACGTTCAGGCCTTCGAAAGGGGCAGGCTTTTTCCGTTCCCCGATCGTTTGACGTCCGGCTGGCGGAAAGCGGAAATCTTTGTTGAAGAAACGGCGGCTTTGTTCGACAAAAGGCGCGTGACCCATTTGCGTTTTGAATTCGGATCCAAAAACGCCCAGAATAAACCAGGAGACGCGATCTTCATCAAGGATCTGCGAATAGTCGCGGCATAAGACACAGGAGGAGATGATGCGGGTACTCGCATTGGCGAATCAGAAAGGCGGCTGTGGGAAAACGACGTCGGCCATTAATTTGGCGGCCTCCCTTGCTCACTTGGGAAAGCGGACCCTTTTGATCGATCTGGATCCCCAAGCGCATGCGACCTTCGGTTTGGGAATGCGGAAAGAAGATTTCAAAAGCACCATTTATAACGTCCTTACCGAAGACTCCGATAAAAGGGATTTTATCGAAAACGCCATCGTCCCGGTGGACGCCAACCTGGATTTGGTCCCTGCTCACATTCTTTTGAGCACCATTGAGCAGGAGTTTGTGAGCAAGGACGAAGCGGTTTCCCAATTGCACGAGGTTTTGACCCGCCTTTCTTTTCCTTATGATTGGGTTCTGGTGGACTGCCCTCCGAGCCTTGGGTTTTTGACCTTTAACGCCCTTCGGGCCGCTCAGTACGTGATCATGCCGGTCGATCTGGGCGCTTTTTCCCTCATGGGCGTGGGAAAGCTTCTCAGCATGATCGAGCTCATTCAGCTCAAGATCGGCCATGCGCCTAAAGTTTATGCCTTGCCCACGATGGTGGACATGCGAACCCGTTTCACCAAAGAAATGATGCAGGAAATCCAGCGCACGTTCGGCGCCCACGTGCTGAACGCGTTTGTCCACCAGACCGTAAGCGTCAAAGAATCGCAGGCGAAGGGAGAGCCGCTTCTGCGCTGCCGCCCCCGGTCAAAAGGGGCGATCGATTATCTTCTGCTGGCTCAGGAAATAACGGAGAAATTCAGAGACAGGGAAGCGGAGCGGTTGATCGAAGAACCCAGGCAAAATGGAAGCCCGCCCAAGCGGTTGTTGGATTTTGCGCTTAAAGCGGAAAGCGCGAAAGAAGTTTATTTGGTCGGCGATTTCAACGATTGGAACCTCTCTCCGGAGTCTCTCTTATGGCAAAAGGAGGAAGGTCTCTGGCAGAGGAAGCTTCTTTTAAACCCCGGGCGTTACCGGTATAAGTTCGTCGTCGACGGCCAATGGACCAACGACCCGGCCAGCCGCTCCTTTGAGCCCAATCCTTACGGCGGAACGGACTCCCTGATCGAAGTCGAATAAATGGACGTTAAACAATACCACCGAGCGAAGCTCCGGTGCCTCTTGGCGGAGATGACCGTTTACGGGCTGTCGCTTTTGCTCCTTCTCCACGGCGGCTTGTCGCTCTTTTTCGAGAAGCTGGCTTTGCGCTTCGCCGGGACCCGGGGGTTCCAGCTTCCCGTCTATATGGCGTGCGTTTACCTCTATCTTGCCTTTTGTCTTTTGCCGTTTCGATTTTATTCAAGTTACCTCCTGGAAAAACGGGCGAATTTGTCCAATGAAAAGCGGCTCGGCTGGATGAGGGAGGAATTCAAGAGGCATCTTCTTTCCTGCGTCTTTTTTATTGGAACCGTCGAAGCGTGGTTTTTTCTCGTTCGGCGGTTTCCGGATGCCTGGTGGGTCGCTGCGGGAACGGGCTGGTTTTTGCTCTGCCTCTTTTTGACGCGCATCCTGCCGGTATGGATCATGCCCCTTTTTTATCCTCTGCGGATTTTGCGCGACGAGGGTCTTCGCGGGAGGATTCTCGAGCTTTGCCGGAGGCTTCGTTTGAAGGGGATGGACGTTTATGAATGGGGCCTGTCGAAACGCACCAAAAAGGCCAATGCCTTGCTTGCCGGATGGGGGAGAACCCGCCGGATTCTTTTATCCGACACGCTCCTTAGCGGTTATGACAAACCCGAAATCGAAATGGTGGTCGCCCATGAGCTGGCACACCACCTGAAAAGGCACATCGTCTGGTCCCTTGCCTTTCAGGGCGTTTTCGTTTTTGGGGGTTTGGGCCTGCTTCACCGCTTCGAGAAAACGATCGCCTCTTGGGCGGGCGCGGAGCGCCTCACGGACCTCTCTGTTTTCCCGCTCCTTCTTTTTCTCGCGTTTCTCGCTGGAATCGCGTACGGTCCTTTGCAAAACGCCTTTTCCCGCCGGCATGAAAACCAGGCCGACCGCTTCGCCCTCCGCCTCCTGCCTTCCAAGGAAGTCTTTATTTCTTTGATGCGGAAGCTGGCGAGGCAGAATTATGCGGATCCCGACCCTCATCCGCTGGTCGAATTTTTTCTTTATGACCACCCCTCCGTTTCCAAGCGCATCCAAACCGCGCGGCTTGATAATTCGGGAAACGGCGTTTAAAATAGAAGAAGGGGTGTTAATCGATGATCAAGGAAGCGAAGATCGTGTCGCTGGTTTCCCTTTTCCCACTGCCTCAGTACGTGGTGGTTTTGGAGGACGTGGAAAAGACAAAGCTGGTTCCCATTTGGATCGGAATCAACGAAGGGAATGCCATTGCCCTTGAGATGCAGGGAGAGAAATTTCCGAGGCCCCTGACCCATGATTTGATGGTGAATTTCTTGAAAGAACTGCACGCCGAAGTGGAGAAGGTGGTTGTCAGCGACCTTCGGGAGAGCAGTTACTACGCTTTGATCTACTTGAAGCACGATGGAAAGACCGTCGCCGTCGATGCCAGACCCTCGGATTCATTGGCGCTTGCGGTGAGGCTCCATTGCCCCATTTATATCGATGAGCAGGTGCTCAAGAAATGCCCTGCCGTCGGCGGGCCCATTTCCAAAGATGAGATTGAAAAATTCAAAGACAGTTTGAAGACCCTGTCGCCCGAAGAGTTTTTTAAAAAACTCGAAGAAGCGGAACCTGCCCCCGGGCCGCAGGAGATGGGTTTGCCTCCTTTTGACCCCGAATCGGAAGGCGAAGAAGAAGACGATGAGGAAGATGACGAGGAAGAAAAGGGGTTCTAGAGAATGAGAAAAGCTTTCATCGTGCTTCTCTTCGTCGGCTGGATCGGCGAAACGTGCGTCTCCGGCACCGAGACGACGCCTGCCCTGAGCCAGGCTGAAGGGCTCACCTATCGTTATCCCGAAAAATGGGAAGCCGTTCAAAGAAAGAGCGGCGCTTTTGACCGCGAAATTCTCATTTTGGGTCCGAAGGGCATCGACGGAACTTACGCTTGCACTTTCCTCATACGGGAGTCCGTTCTCGGCGCGGGGGAGCGGGGTCCCCGGACGCTCGAGGAGTGGATACGGGCCTACAAAGGCCGCTCGCTTCACGAGGCCATTTTGGAGGAGAAAGAGACCGAAGCCGCCGGGAGGCCCGCCAAAGAAATGACGCTTTCTTACGCCCGGCCTTACGCGCCGCTTTACAAGGGCCTGCGTTTCAGAAAAACGCGAATCCGGGTAAGGGCCCTCTTTATCGAAAAGGATGGCCGCATCTACGAGTTTCTCTACAGCGCTCGGGAAAAGGAATATCCCCGCCATGAAGAGGAGTTCGAGCGCTTCCTGGCGAGCGTTCGATTCGTCGATTCATCCCCCTCGCCGGCCGCCCCCTAAGAAACCCATGACCAAAAAATATGTCCTGACAAGCCAGGCTCCTCCCTTAAGTTTGTTCAAGATCGATTATCGAAAGGAGCTGAACCCCGATCAATATGCCGTGGTGACGGAGGCGGAGGGGGCGTGTCTGGTCCTCGCGGGGGCGGGGAGCGGAAAAACGCGCACGCTCGTGTATCGCGTGGCCTATCTTTTGGAGAAGGGCGTTCGCCCTGAGGAGATCCTGCTCGTAACGTTTACGAACAAAGCGGCCGAAGAGATGAAGAATCGCATCGAAGTCCTTTTGCAGACAAAGGCAAAAGGATTGTGGTGCGGCACGTTTCATCACATCGGCCACCGGTGCCTGCGGATGACCGCTTCCGAGGCGGGCCTGCATCCCGATTTTGGGATCCTGGATGAAGAGGACAGCCGGAATTTGATCAAAGCCTGCATTGCTTCACTGGGTCGGACGGATTCGGACGCGCGCTTTCCGAAACCCGGCGTCGTCCAATCGATCTTGAGTTTTTCCGTCAACGCTCGGCAGAGTTTATCCGACGTTGTCCGCCGGCATTACGCGTATCTTTCGGCTTACCTCCGCGATTTTGAAAAAATCAAACGCCTCTACGATGAGAAAAAGCAAAAAACCAACAACTTGGACTACGACGATCTTTTGGTGAAGTGGCTGGAGCTTCTTCAGAAATCCGACAAGGCGCGGGAGCGTTTCACCCGGCAGTTTCGTTACTGCCTGGTCGACGAGTACCAAGATACGAATCGCCTCCAGCATGAGCTCATCCGTCTTTTGTCGGGTTTCCACAAGAACGTTTTGGTGGTGGGGGACGACGCGCAGTCGATCTACTCTTTCCGGGCGGCCACCGTCCGAAACATCCTCGACTTTCCGGAAGATTACGAAGGCACGAAGGTATTCAAGATCGAGACCAATTACCGTTCGACGAAAGCCGTCCTGGAGCTCGCGAACGCCAGTATTCGGAACAACGTCCACCAGTTTCCCAAGATGCTCAAGAGCGTGCGGGGACGAGGGGCCCTGCCTCAGCTTGTGAAGACAAGGGATACCCGGCAGGAGGCGCGATTCGCGGCCCAGCGCATTGTGGAATTCCAGGAGTCGGGCGTCTCCCTCTCCGACATGGCCGTTTTGTTCCGGGCGCGCTTCCAGGCCGCGGAGCTGGAGCTTGAGCTTGCTAAAACGGGGGTGCCTTATATCATCCGCGGCGGCGTCCGTTTTTTCGAGCAGGCTCATATCAAAGACGCTTTGTCGTTCTTGAGGATTTTTGTGAATCCCTATGACGAGATCGCGTGGATCAGGGCTCTCACCCTCCAGGCGGGGATCGGCAGTCGTTATGCCGGCAGGATCTTTGAATCGGTCGAGCAGGCCAAGGGGGACCTCCGGCAGATTGCCTCGCCTTCTTTTGGGGAAGATTTGCCGGTGAGAGTCCGGCAGGGGTTTTCCGCGTTTAAAAAAATTTTAAAGGAGCTTCTCCAATCAAAAGACGGCCGCCCCGACGGGATGATCGAGGCGGTGCTCGAGCACGGCTATGAGGAGCACGTCCTCATGAATTTCGAGAATGCCAAGGACCGCGTCGAAGATTTGAAGGAGCTGGTGAATTTCGCGCATACCTATAAGGATATTAAGGATTTCCTGGCGGACGTCACCCTGCGCGAGGGTTTTAGGGGCGAGAGTCTCCTTCTGGAGGAAGAAGGGTCTTCGCATGAGGAGCTCGTTTTGTCCACGATTCACCAGGCGAAAGGGCTGGAATGGAAAGCGGTGATCGTCATCGGTTTGGCGGAAGGGTATTTTCCTCACGCCAAATCGAGTCAGAACGAAGAAGAGCTTGAAGAGGAAAGGCGCCTGTTTTACGTGGCGGTTACGCGGGCGAAGGAAGATCTGCTTCTCGTGCATCCCATGACGCGTTTTGATTACCAGTTGGGAAGCATTCTCTGCCGCCCGTCGATTTTCACCGCCGAGCTCCCCGCCGGCGTTTACGAAGAGGTGGAAGTGGAAGAGAATGAAACTGAAAAAACGATTTATCTGGATTAAATGAAAAAGACCGCGATGTTCACCGTTTTTCTTGTTGTCCTTGTCGATCTCATCGGCTTTGGCATCGTTTTGCCGCTTCTGCCTTTTTATGCCTTAAAATTCTCCGCGTCGCCTTTTTCGATAGGGTTTTTGTACAGCATTTATTCCCTGGCTCAGCTCGTTTTTTCGCCCTTTTGGGGAGGTTTGTCCGACCGCATCGGAAGAAGGCCGGTGATGCTGTTAAGCACACTGGGGGCAAGCGCCGCTTACGGGGTGTTCGCCTTTGCGCCTTCTTTCACGGCGCTTTTGTTGTCGCGTTTGGCGGGCGGCATGATGGGAGGCAATATCTCGACCGCTCAGGCGTGCGTCGCCGATCTGACCTCGCATGAGAATCGAACCAAAGGAATGGGGCTTTTGGGAGCCGCCTTTGGGATCGGGTTTGTCCTTGGACCGGCGCTCGCCGCCGGTTTCCTCCATCCGCAATTCCCGGAAACGTTGAGCCGTTTGGGGCTCCGGGAGCTCGCCTCTTTGGCCCGTGAGAATCCGTATGCGTTTCCGGGCCTTTTTGCGGCCTTTTTGTCTTTGACGAGTTTCGCGCTGGTCGGACTGAAACTCCCGGAGACGGCGCCGCTTGAAAGAACCCGGCCTCCGGCGCTTGCGCGGCCTCGCGTTTGGAGCAGGGAATTTTGGTCGATCATTCGCTCCCCCGACGGATCCTCTCATCTTTTGCGGACCCTGTTTGTTTGCCTGTTTTTATTGGCGTTCGGCCAGTCCAGTCTGTACGGCGCTTTTCCGCTTTTCTGCGAAGGGATTCTGAAAATGTCGGGGGCGAAGGTGGGATTGCAATTTGCCTGGATGGGACTGGTTGCCATTGTGGTCCAAGGAGGCATGATTCGATCGTTGGAGAAAAAATGGGGCGACCGGTCTCTTTTCTTCTATGGAAGCATTCTCATGATGATCGGAATGGCGCTCATCCCTTTCTCCAGAAACGCCGGAATGCTCGCTTTCTCCCTTACGGTGATGGCTGTCGGAGGCAGTTTAAACGGCCCGACGCTCAACAGCCTTCTTTCGAAACAGGCGCCTTCCTTGCAGGTCGGATCGGTCATGGGAACCGCCCAGGGTCTGGCGGCCATGGGGAGGGCCGTAGGCCCGACGTGGGGCGGGATTCTCTTTGGGTTGAGATACCCCCTGCCTTTTCTTTTGACCGCAAGCCTCCTGTCTTTTGCGGTGGCCGCGGGTTTGAAATT
>JACQQY010000013.1 GCA_016206825.1 Candidatus Omnitrophota bacterium | reverse complement strand
GTGTTCGATGTATGATTTTGCGAAGGACTTGGTCAGGTGCTCCCTGCTCGACAAATACCCCGATGCCTCGCAAGCTTTTTTAAGAAAAAAGATTTTCTTGAGATTCTATGGGAATGAGTTCGATGGGAAGACCCAGGAAAAGATCGTCAAACATTTCTTTCTTTGACTGCCTGTCACCGGTCCAACGCGCCGAGGCGGCGCGCGGGGACGTGGCACTGCAAACAATGCATCCGTTGGGGATGGGTCGTGTGGATGACGTCGGGACGGGCCTCCGGATCGTGACAGGCGAGACAATTTTCTCTCATAAAGACCCGATGCGGGACGGCGGGAGGCGCCTTTTCGTGAGCTCTCGGCAGTTTTCCCGGCTCACGAATACCTACAAACGCGTTCGCGCGAAAAACATCGACGTCACTTTGAGGAACGTGACACTGCCGGCAATGGGCGAAAACCTTGTGCGGAATCATCGGCGCCCCCACTTCGTGGGAGGCGTGACAATCCAGACAGTCCCCTAGATCCGCCTCATGCGGAATCACCGGAGGCGCGTAAGCGGAGATTCTCAGCTTCGAACGCTCCGACGTTTCTTGGGCATCTGCCTCAAGCGCCAAACCATTCAAAAGCAAAAGCCCCGCGCCCACCCCCCAAACCCATCCTTTGGAAATCATCCCAGAACCATTTTCTCGATTCTCACGGCGCATTTTTTATAATCCGGCTGGGCGGAGATCGGACAATAGGCGTCGAGCGTCAGTTGATTGATTAAATAGTTTTCATCGAAAAAAGGAACAAAAACCGTCCCACGCGGAACCTTGCCTTTGCCGTGAAAGGTGCACTTCACCGTCATCTCGCCTCTCCGTGAAACGAGCTTCACGGGGTTACTCTCCTGGATCCCCAAGTCCCTCGCGTCTTCGGGATGCATTTCGACGTAGGCTTCCGGAACGGCCCGATGAAGCTGTGGAACGCGCCTCGTGATGGAACCGCTGTGCCAGTGCTCCAGCACGCGCCCCGTCGTCAACCAAAAAGGATACGCCTCGTCCGGAACCTCCGGCGGCTTTTCGTAGGGCCTCAGCCACACGACCGCCCGTCCCTCATCGGCTTTATTTTTATAAAATTTTAATCCCTCCCCCTTTTTGACGTAAGGATCACTGCCCTCCACGTACCTCCAAGGAGTTTCCTTGCCGTCGACGACGGGCCACCGCAGACCGCGGGCCTTCGTCAACTCTTCATAGGAAGCCAAATCCTTTCCGGTCCCTAGAGTAAACTGACGGTACTCCTCGTAGAGTTCCTTCACGTAATTTTTTCGGTCACGAGGAAAAAGAGAGCCGTACCCCATCCGCCTGGCCACTTCGATCATCTGCCAATCATCGGGAAGACATCCCTTGGGGGGCTCGACCAAGGAATACCAGTGTTGTGTCCTTCGCTCCGAATTCCCAAACATCCCTTCCCGCTCCACCCACATCGCCGAAGGCAGAACCACGTCGGCCGTTTCCGTCGTCGGAGTGGGATACACGTCCGAAACCACCACAAAACGGTCCTCCTTGAGCGCCCCGTTCCGATAGCGGTTTAAATGCGGCAAGGTCACAAAAGGATTCGTCGCCTGGATCCATATCGCTTTGACGTCTCCCCGGTCGAGCGCCCGGAACATCTCCACCGCGTTGTACCCGGGCTTATCATTGATCCTCTCGACGGGCACGTTCCAAATCTTGGCGGCGACCGCGCGATGCTCCGGATCCGTCACTACCCGGTCGGCCGGCAGGCGGTTCGAGACGGTGCCGACTTCCCTGACGGTCCCGCAGGCGCTGGGCTGTCCCGTGAGCGAAAAAGGCGTGGAACCGGGAATCCCGATTTTCCCGGTCAAAAGATGCAGATTGTAAATCAAATTGTTCATCCAGGTGCCGCGCGTGTGCTGGTTGACCCCCATGCACCAGAGGGAAAGAACCTTCGTTTCGGGGCGGGCGTAGAGGTCGGTTACCTGCTCTATTTTCTCGGCGGGAATTTTGCAAAGGCCGGCCGCATACTCGGGCGTATAAGGCTCAAGGAATTTCACATAGTCCTCGAGCGTTACCCTTTGCGGTTCGTCCTTGAAGGAAAACTTGTCCTCAAGCCCGTAACCGATGTTCTCCTTTCCTTTCTTGAACACGACGTGCTTCTCGATGAAAGCCCGGTTCAAAGCGCCTTTCTTCGCCAAAAGATGGGCGATGCAGTTGGCCAAAGCCAAATCCGTCTGCGGAGCGATCACCATCGAAAGATCGGCGAAGTCCGTCGTGGGAGTTTGGCGGGTGGCGATATCCACGATCTTCACGTTCGGGCGCTGTCTTCGGTTCTCCAGGATTCTGGAAAACAAAACCGGGTGCATCTCGGCCATGTTGTTTCCCCATAGCACCGCCGCGTCGCACACATCGAAATCGTCATAACAGCCCATCGGCTCGTCCGAACCGAAAGTCGTCATAAAACCGCTCACGGCCGAAGCCATGCACAACCGCGCGTTCGCCTCCACGTTATTGGAACCCATTCCTCCCTTAAACCATTTGACCGCGGTATAACCGTCGGTGATCGTCCACTGGCCGCTCCCATAAACCGCCACGGCTGTGGGGCCGTGCTTTTGCAAAGTCTCTTTGAATTTCGAAGCAACGAGATCCAAAGCTTCCTTCCACGAAGCGGATTTCAACCGCCCGTTTTTTCGGATCGCCGGAGACTTCAACCGATCCTCGCCATAAAGAATCCCAGGTAAACTGTACCCCTTGATGCAAAGAAGCCCTTTATTCACCGAATGAAGCTCATCCCCCGTGACGGCGGCGATCTTCCCGTCTTTCACGAGCGCCTTCACCCCGCACCCCACCCCGCAGAAACGGCAGGGAGCCTTCAGCCACGACTCCCCGGCCGGCGGCAGTTCCTTGGCAAAAACATCCAAAGGATCCAGATACAAAATCGCCCCAGCCGCCGTCGCCACAAAAACCCCTTGCTTGATAAAATCTCTTCGGGTAATCCTCTCCATACCCTCTCCTATTTTCAACCCCAGCGGACCTTCATCTCCAGCCAAAAGAGATGGGCGTTGTAGTTGCCGTACTCAGCGTCCGGATTGGCGTAATACTGATAAAGCGAATACTTAGGCTCGAGCTCCATGTCCTTGTTCACCTTCCACCGGCACCCTGCCGTCAAATCCATCTGCTTGTAATCCACGCCCAGCGGCAAACCAACGTCGCTAAAATCGTTGAAATTCGCGGCCCTCGAATATTGGAAAAATCCCGTCAGAATGACCTCCGGCCTCCAAGCATATTCCGTTCCGAAGAGCCAGGAATACACATCCGCATTGAAGGTCGGCGCCGCCACAGCGGAGTTCGATGAAAACCGGGCCGGAGTCTTCGTCGCAATGTCCTGCAAAGAAAAGGCCGCCGTCAGGAGCCAATCGTCGAGCGGCTGAAGGGCAAGGTCAAAGGAATAAATGTGAGCGGTGGCGGCGCTTTCTTGACGGTTCGCATCATCCGGTATCCCCCATGCCAGGTAATCCCTATTTTGAAACTGATACCGGAAAGCCGGCCGAAACCACCGGCAGGGCCGAAGCTCGATCCGCGCGGCGATTTCACCCGTATCAATTTTTTGTCCATCCACGAATACCGACTTGGCGCCGGACGCCGTCTGCGGGGTATGACGCAGGTTGTTATAGCGTATATCGTCCTCATGGCGGCGGGCGTGGGCGCTGAGAGCCAGAAAATCCCACGGCGAAGTCCGGCCTCCTACCGTTCCCGTCCACCGGAACATGTGCGCGATGACCTCGCGGCTGAAAACTTCGCCCGCGACTTTGCTCTGCCGGTCTTCGCTCAACCAGTTCCGCACCTGTTCGCCTTCAAACTCCGTGTACAACGCCGTCCGCGGAAGCCCCGAAAAACGAAGCGACACCCCCTCCCCCCACCGCACCACCTTGTTGTCTATTTCACTCACATCGATCTGGTCTATCGTTCCGTCGGGAGCGCCGCCGCCGTTATCCGCCGGATAAGTGGAAGTGCCGTCCCGCTTGATCGTCTCCGCTTTGAATTTGGTATGAAGGCTCCAAAACGGATGCAAAATCGCTTTGAGGCTCTGGACCCACGTATGCGTGGTGTAATCATTATCCGCGTGCGCGTCCCGGATTTGCTTTGGATTGCTGAAATTCGTCGGAACGCCGTTGGCATCCGTTTCAAAAATGGATTCCACTTCCCGGCTGTCAATCTGAGAAAACCGGTAATCGGAACCGAAATACACCTTGTCCTTGAAAAACCACCTCTTGGCTCCAAGAATGGTGGTGATCAAATCGCTCTCAGGCTCCTGATGCTGGCGGCGGATTTTGGTGTCCGCCGCAACCCCTGTCGTCGCGAGCGACTTTTCCTCGCGCAGGGCGTCCGTCCGGACAAACTCCCACCGCTGTTCGCCGTTCCAGTCAAACCCCGCCGCTTTGCCCTTTGCCTTGACTTCGAAAACGTCCACCGTTTCTTCGATGTCCTGCCAAGCGGGGCCTATCTTTCTTGTCACACTGCCCTCTTTGACATCCGTCCAAGTAAGGCGTGACTTAGCCCCGTCTTTAAATTCCCGTTCATAGCGAAGCGTAACGTCCGGCAGATTCTCCAGGACAACGCCCGTCTCGATCGAAAACTTCCCGATGTTCAGGGCAAGCTCCTTATCCGTCTCGTTGAAAGCAAGCGAACCGAAGCGCCGGTAAAAACCGCCTGTTCCGTCGTAATACCTGCGGAATTCGGAGTAATCCATATTCAAAAAAACCCAGTTTTCCCCCTCCAGAAAACCCCACAAACCCTTCCCTCCTCCTCTGCCAATGCCCTCCCTTTTCAAAGACAACTTTCCGCCTGCATCGTTCTCATCGATGAGCCCATGACCTTCCATGGACAACGTCGTATCCCACGGCAGATTTTTATCGAGCGACGCCTCCTGAATCCCGCCGGCATACCCATCCTTGATCCAATGGTGAGCGCGGAATTTCTCCACGTCCCCCTTCACGAAGCTATAACGGACAGGCTCGGCGATCACCGAAAGGGTCTCGTCTGCTCCGCTTCCCTCCGCAGCATGGAGGAGACAAGAAAACCCCAACAACAAGCCCACCGCCATTTTTTTATAAGCCCTATCCTTCATCAGTACCTCAGATGCTCGTCAAAATTCGACCCGTGAGGCGCCGTATGACAGCCGGCGCTGAAACAGGTTCCAGAGGCCAAGCGGCCCGCATGGCTTGATTTTCCAATGGTCGGAAAATTAACCTGGGTGTGGCAGCGCAGACAAAGATTGCTGTCGCGCGCGATCAGCATCTTCTCGTGAATCGATCCATGAACCTTGTGGCAGACGGTGCACCCTTCCCGGATGACTTCGTGCTCCCACACAAACGGCCCCCGCTGTTCCTTGTGGCACTTGAAACAAACCTCATTGATATCGACAAGAGTGGTGGTGGACCAGGGTCTGATTTCTTCCCCGTGCGCGCTGTGGCAGTCGGTGCAGGACATCTTTCCCTCCAGCACCGGGTGATGATAAGGAAGGCGAAACTCAAGCCTTTTATCTTGATGGCAGTTAAAACAAGCGGCGGGATCCTTCTTAGGATTGACGATGCCGACTCCCCGGCCGCCTCCTTCTTCGACGTGCGCGCTCGCCGGCCCATGGCACATCTCACACCCCTGGGCCTTTAAGTTTTCTCCGGGAAGGGCGATCCTCGCATGGGTGGAAAGCTGGAACTCCTTGAATTCTTTCTCGTGGCAAACCTCGCAAGATTCGGACCCGACATACTCGGCGGACGCCGCTTGCCGGAACCGCTCCATCCCCGCGGCCCTTTCCAAAGAATCCGTCTTGTCCCCGGCAAGCGCAGAGGCAGTAACCATCCAAGAACAAACTGGAAACAACACAAACGTGATGATCGCGCGCGTTTTCATCTCGTCAAGCCGCTTGGACGTTTCCCATTAAAAACAACCATGGCTATCCAAACGTCTTTGAATAGCCATGCAGAATTATAACCCACCGTAGCAGCTTAACAAAATATAATTTTGATAAGCTTTAATAACCAAAACTAAAATTAACTAACGATACGCACCTCTTTCTTTCCCTTTTTCCCGTTAAAGACTTTAATCACTGCTTCCACGCCTTTCTTCACGCCTTCATCGTATCGGGCCTGGCTAAGCTCCGGTGAGACCAGTTGATTCACAATCTCCTCCGCCGCAGCGTCATCAAACTGCCTCCCGACCCCATAACCGACATGAATTTTGGCCGTCCGTTCATTCACAAAAACGACAAAGTGGACGCGATTATCTCTCTCAAAAGGCCATTCTTTCCTCCAATTCCGAATATATTCCGAGAGAAACTCATCCCAGGACTTTCCATCCAACGAAGGAAAGATGGAGACAACACACTCTATTTTCCTCGGCGTCTCAAACCGCAGCATCGCAAGGCTTGTCTCGAGATGCTGTTTCACACCCATGCTCAACGCCCCGGCATAATCATTCACAAAATAGGGCGTCCTGCCGGGAATCGGGATTGCCGACGCCGGAGAACCAAGCGCCGCACAAAAACCTGCCAGCAGCAAACCCGCCGTCAGTTTTATCTCTTTGCCGGCACGCATTCACTCATACCTCCTTTTTCAACCGCCTTCCCTTCAAGCGCCCCTTCCGGTGTTAGAAAACTTATCAGCTTTCTTGCGGCGCGCTTGTAAAAAATCGAACGTTTTTGTTTCTCCAATTCCGTCAAGAAAAGCGAAACCCATCGGCCAAGATGGCGATGGATAAAGGCCCGGGCGGCTTCATCCCTTCCTCTCTCGTACAGCCTTCCCACAAACTCCAATTCGCAGGCAATATGATCGGGAAGGTCATAGAACCGAGGGTCCACTTCGAATCCATTTTCCCGATAGGCTTTCTCAACGGCAGCAGCCGAAACTCCGTACAGGAATCCCTTCATTCCTCCAAGCCGGCATCCCGCTTGAAAATAAGGAGAATCTGCGGTGGAGGTATCCACCGTCAGCGAATCGCAGTAAAAAGACTCGTAGGGGGAAACGCGGCATTCGCCTGGAACGACGAAAAGTGAAGCATACTCCACCGCAATTTCTTCCTCCTTGCCGGTTCCGTCAGTCCGTTCGAGAATCTCATTGATGAGACCGGGGTCCGGCGCCTCCCGGAAAAGACGGGAAAATAAAAAATAAATTCCCGCTTTTTCCTCAGGCCTTAAAAACATTGACGCAAATCTCCTTATTGAGCGACTGACCTGAAAGGGGGCACGCGACGGTCTTGGCAAGAAAACCCGTGTGCGCCCCACGGCCCTTCGCAGTCCTTCCCATCGCCCAGTGGCCCCACCCATGCTGGGTGCCGACGACTTCCGGATGGATGCCTTCGGTCAACTCCGCTTTCATCTTAACTTTACCGTAAGGGGATTCAATCCGGACGAGATCCCCGTCGGAAATGCCGAGGCGCGCGGCTGTCTCGGCGTTGATCCGCAAACCATCCGTGGACTTGAGCTCCGCCAAATAAGCGTTGTTCTGAGTGCGCGAATGCGTCTGCGACGCTTCTTTCCAATTAATCAAAAATAGAGGGTAGCCGCTTGACGGCTGCCACTCGCGCGGTTCATAAACAGGAAGCGGCTTGAGCGGCCGGCCCTTTGCATCAACCTTCGACTCGTGTTTGGCGGCATGAAGTTCGAGTTTGCCCGAGGGCGTGAAAAATCCACGGACGGCGGTGCCGTCCGGTTTCAACATCCCGATCTGCTTGTCCTTCGTGCCGTCTTTCTTTTTCGAATAGAGGATGTTGTTCTCCGTGATCGCATCGGCCGCCTTTTCGGCTGGGATAGGGTCTTCGTGCTTGTTATACTTCGTGCCCTTTTTGCTCACCCACGTCGCGCCAGGGAGCGCCTTCAATTCCTCCAGCGTGACTTTGGGCTCTCCCTCCTTAAGTTCTTTACTTAGCCATTCCTCATACCACCGGGTTTTGTCTTCGATGCGCGCGCCGGACATACGGCCCTGCCAGAAAACCTCATTGCCGTTTTCTTCTTTCAGGCCGAGCCGCCGGCCCAATTCGCAGACGAACTCGTACTCCGCCGGCTGGCCGAAGAGCTGCTTCACGACGGGCTGGCGAAGTCCCACGACCGGCCAGGTGACCCAGTGGGTATTCAGGTCGTACCGTTCCAGATACGTCGTGCCGGGAATTGCGATATCGGCGAATTGAGCCGTTTCGCTCATCATCGTGTCCACGACCACGATGAAATCAAGTTTCTTTAAGGCTTCTTCCGTATTCTTCGTTCCGACGACGGACATAAGAAGGTTTTGAAAAACGATGACGGCCATCTTCGGCTGATACGGCCCCTTCCCATCCAGGATGCGATTGATGATTTCCGTATAAACCCCGGACTTATGAAAATACGGCCATTTATCCTTTCCTCCGTCCAGGCGGATCTGTTTCAAAGTCTTTTTTGCCGTTCCATCCGGTTCCACTTCGATATGCTTGCTGCCCTTGGCGTTCGGAAGCGTCAGCGTGCCGGGTTTCTCAACATTGCCCGTTATCGCCGCGAGCGCCGCAATCGCCCATCCCGCATAGACGCCGTTGGTATGATGCGCGCCGGACCATACGTCCACAATCGCCGGTTTCGTTGCGGCGAATTCCCGGGCCAAGCGCTCGATACGTTCCGCGGGAATCGTAGTGATACCTTGAGCCCACTTTGGAGTCTTGTCCTTTACGTACTCACGGAAACTGTCAAAACCGGTCACCCATGCGTCAACAAAAGCCTGGTCCTGGAGGCCGTCGCGCAGGATCACGTGCGCCATCGCCAACGCCAAAGCGCCATCCGTTCCAGGCCGGATCGGCACCCACTCCTGCGCCTTAGAGGCCGTGTACGAGAGGTGGGGATCCACGATCACAAGCCGTGCGCCCCGTTCGATGCCGCGCGTGATGATGCGGGGCAGGTGGGCCCACTTGGTTGCCGAAAGCGGATTCCAGCCGAAGATCAGCATGTATTTGGAGTTCAGGGCGTCGATCAGCGGACGCTCATCTCCCATGAGGATCTTAAAAGAAGCCTTGCGTCCCACATCGCAGAGGTTGGAGTGCATGTTGTAATTCGGGGTGCCGTACAACTTGCAAAAGTCACCCTGCGGGTGCGTAAAAGAATGGTCCTCGGAGAACCAGAGCAGTTTGTGCGCCTCATTCGCCTCCCGCAGCGACTTTAAGCGCGACGCAATCTCCCCATAGGCCTCCTCCCATGAAATGGCCTTCCAGCGAGGGTCCACGCCCATGCCTTTTTCAGGGTTTGTCCGGCGAAGCGGCGTCTTAAGACGATCCGGATCATACAACGCCATGATTCCCGCATTTCCCTTGGGACAGATGACGGCGCCCTCTTTCGCGGCGTTATCGAAAAAATCACCCGAGACGTTTGAAAATCCGTTCGGGTTGTGATCGTTCGGTTTGATCCGCACGAGGCGGCCGTCCACCACCTGGCACAGGATGCCCGTTTGCCCGCCGCACATGTTGCAGCACGAAGCAACCCATTCACCTCCATCATAAGGCCCCCGTATCAGGGCCTCTTTGGCCGACGCGGTCACGGGCCGCAACACCCTGCCGCCCAGCGCCGCGGCGCTCGTTAAACCAGCCAGCTTCAGAAATTCCCGCCTGTCAAGCTTCATAGTTCACACCCTCTCATAATAGGTAGTGGACATTGGGTTCGGTCCCCAACTCCTCTTTCAAACGAATCCATTTTCGTTGACCGAGAAGCTTATTTAAATCACATCCGTGCCCGACGCACCGCCCGGTGAGGAAATCGCCGAAGTGAATGGCTCTGCCCATGCAGGTCTCGGCGCACGCGGTCGGCCGGGTATATTTCCCCTCGGCGTCCTGCAGGTGAAGGCAAAAAGTGCATTTCCGGGCGTTGTCGATCGGGCTTTTTCCTTTTTCACGCAAACCGTACTTGCCGTGAAACTCCGGCGACGGGATTTTCCCGTATTCCGTTTCCTGGGCGGGATAATTTTCCCCCTTGTCTATAATGCGGGCGCCATAAGGACAAGCCTTGACGCAGTAGCCGAGGCCGGCGCACAGATCGTGATCGACGATGACGATGCCGTCTTCCTGCCGCTTGTAGGTGGCATCGATCGGGCAGACCTTTACGCAAGGCGGATTTTCACAATGGAAACACGGTCTGGGAAACCAACTCCGCTGAACGAAGGGAAACACACCCGCTTCTTCCTCAATGACGGGGTTATAAGTCACACCGGGGGGAGTTTTGTTTTCGAGTTTACAGGCAATGGTGCAGGCCTTGCAATTGACACAGCGTTTGAGGTCGATCACCATACCATAGCGAAATTTTCTTTTGCTTGAAGCTTCGGCCGCGCCGATTTTGGCGGGCAGGGCGGCAACCGCCGCGGTAAAAAATCCAAGCCCGGCGAGTTTGAAAAATGACCGGCGGCCCAATTCGCGATCCACCGTTGTCTCTAATGTCTCCGTTGCCGCTTGACGTTTCTCCACTTTCATCCTCCTTCTCCTATCAAAAACTCGACACCACCACGGCCGAGATAAGATCGTCCGCCGGGTCGCTTCCTGAAACCACGTCCGAGACGTTGATGTCGTAACCTATTTTGATGATGGTCTTGTCGCTCCAGCGGTGTCCCAAGGCAATCGAATAACGATCGTACCGCGTCGAGTCGCCGGCGGCGTTGTTCAAGGTCATGCTCCCGCCATGCCGCACGTCGATGAGGCTATAGCGAAACGCTCCGTACCACTTGGGATGGAAGTTGCAAAGCGTTTCCACATAACCATAATTGGCTTCGCGGTCGGAAACGGCGGTTACATCCCCCACGTCGTCATAGAGCTGGCCGAAGGCGGCGCGGATGTAGGCCTTGGAATCCGTGTAAGCGGGAGGGTCGATTACTTTGCCTTTCTGGAAATCCCACCGGGCGTCCACTTCCCAAAGAGTCCTGTCCCACCTGTCCGCCCCGGCGGGTCTTGAAGTAACCCCTGCGAAGGAAAACTCGGAGGCGGCTGTTTTAAGACTTCCGGAATGATAGACACTGCCGGATAAAGACAACGGAGCAAGGGGCGAATAAGCGAGCTTGCCCGCGTAAGCCTTGGGGGTGAGGTTGTCGCTGCCCGTGCCGCTGTTGCCGTTGGTCACGGAAAAATACCATTTGAGGGGGTTCTCCTTGCCGATAGCGCCGCTCAACTGCGCCCCTTCGTCCGTCCCGGTTGCGTTGGCCGCTGAGTTCGAAACAAGGGCGCCCTCGACGATGTTGTTCGACAACGTTTCTTCGCCGTATTGGAGTTTAAAACGCCCGATGCGGCTCTCAAGGGTGAAAGGAGTGTCTCTCAACTGAGGCAGGAAATCTTTGGAATCGAGGTACAGATAATCCACGCTGTTAAAGGCGGCGTTGTTGAAATTCATCCGCATCACCGCGGTGTTGATGCTGTCCGGCTCGAAGCTGAGCAGAACCTTCGCCTCGGGAACCTCGAAAGAACCTTCATGGAAAGAGCCGCGCCGGCCCGATTTGAAAAAGCCTCCGCTCCATCTGCCCTTGACTTTGAGTTTGGCGCCGATCCTATCCAGCAAAACCGGCTCCGGCTTCCGTTTTTCGGGGACGGCCGGCGCTCCCACACCGGCAGGAGCTTTGGAAGCGACGCTCTCCAAAGCGGCGACTTTGGACCTCAAGAGATCATTTTCCCTCTCAAGATTCGCGACCTTTTCCTGAAGCTCCTCGCTCTTCGCGAGCCTCACCTCCAAAACGCGGATTCTCTCTTCAAGACTCGGTCCGTCCGCCCAAACCGCCCCCTGAACGCCCAAGAACCAAACCGTGAAAATAACCACTCCCCTCCTTAAGTTTCTTCTCGTCATTTCAAACTTTTCCTCTTTTAGTTGATTAGTACTCTGTAACATTAATTACCGACGGTAGAATCAAATCCCCCCCGCCCCCTTTGAAATAAAAAGGGGGTTGGTTCCCTCTTTAGTGGAAAGAAAGCCCTTACCCCCTTTTCTTTTCAAAGGGGGCAGGGGGGATTTAAACCGTTCTCAATCGTCATGAATTAAGGTTACACAGTGTTCGAATCAGTCTATCCCAAACTGCGTGATGAGCATAAAATATTTTTGTTATGATTCCAATAAGCGAAGATTAAGATTCGGTTAATTGTAGGGAACGATCTACGACGGGCAGGCCGCGTCGACTTCTTCGATCGCTTCAAGGACAAGGGGCAGATAACGGTTCAAACCGCAGTCGACGTTTTCCCGAAGCCGGCACTTATCGCCGGAAAACCCCGAATTCTTGCACTTGACGCACAGGGTAAGCCGTACCGCCTCCACGTAGGGTTCGACTTGATAATTGTGAATCCGGTGGGCGATTTCCACAAGCTCCGGCAGAAAACGGAAAATGCCGCACCCTTCGGGATCCTTCGTGTGGCAGACACCGTCCGCGCCGAAATCCACGCAGTGCTCGCACACGTGCCTTCTCACCGCCTCTTCATAAAGCGGTTTCTTCCGCACAAAATCCTTTTCTCCATTCTCCATGGCGGCGCCCCTCTCGCGCTCTTCGCAAACCCCAGTCTAAGTTTACATCAAACCACGCGCGAATTCAGCAGCCAAACGGGGGTTTGGGGTTTGTCTGCGAACCCTGCTCTCTAAACCCCGCTCCAAACCCCCTCCGGCTCCCCCTTATCAGGGGGAGGGGCGGGCTCTCATCCCAAACTCCTTGAAAAAAACTCCGGAATCCTCCATAATGTGGGTTCACCTGGGAGAAAACCAAAGAAGGCGCGCCTTCCATGAATCTCGTTAAGATCCTCGGGTCCCTTTACTTCGCCGTTTTTCTCATCGTGTCGCTGGCGGCCATTTTGACGGTTTCCACGTGCCTCGAGTCCGCCTACGGGACGCCGTTTGCCCAGAAATTCTTTTATCAGGCCGGATGGTTCGACGTCTTTTTGGCTCTTTTCGGCATCAATATCTTCTGCTCGGCTTGGCTCCGATTCCCCTTCAAAAAACACCACATCGGATTCATCCTGACCCATGCGGGCATCCTGACCCTCCTCATCGGAGCGCTTCTCACCCGCCTTTTGGGGATAGAAGGCCAAATGGCCCTCTATGAGGGGGAGCGCCAAAACCACATCCTTCAAGAAGGACATACCCTCATCATCCACACAAGCGGACACGAAACGCATACCGTGGATCTTGGCCCGCGTCTCCTCAAAACGCCGGAGCGCTTTGACGTTTCCTCGGACGGGCGCGTTGAGGTTTCGGTTGAACAAATTTTAGAAAAGGCTTCGGAAACTCTGGAAATTAAAGAGGGCCCGGCGCAAGATCCTCCGAACCGGGCAGTTCAATTGACTCTCGAGAGCGCCACGGTGGGATTCAACGACACCGTATGGCTCGTCGAAAAAAATCCCTGGGACCCTCACTCCCGGCAGTTATCCATCGGTCCCGCCTTTATCGAACTGAAAGAAAAGGAACCCCCTAAAAATGAGGCGGAGACCCTCGCAGAAACTTCTCCAGGAATCCATATTTCCCACAAGGAAACCGGACAAGACGCATGGATCGACTTAAAAACTATTCCGACGGATGAGATCGCCATCGGTCAAACCGGCTTCAAAATCTCCAACGTCCGGTATTTCCCCGATGCGCGCGTCAATGAAAACGGTCTTGTTTCCGTTTCGGACAATCCATCCAATCCCGCCGTCCAATTCGAAATCGTCGACCCAAAAGGCGGCAGGGAACGTTACACGCGGTTCGCCCTCTTTCCGGACTTCGAATCGATCCACGGCGCCCAAACCGGAATTTCCTCCCGTTTCAAAATCGAGTTCAACCCCCCTTCATCCGCCTCCTCCACCGCGCCCTCAAGGCCAAGTCTCACGTTTTACGCGACGGACGGGAAATGGACTTACGAATCCCAATCCTCACGCGGCAAAACCGAAGGCGAACTGGAAGCCGGCAAAACCTACGCCACCGGGTGGATGGATTTTTCATTCCGCGTCGAACAACTCATCGATCGCGCCGTCGTTTCCAAAAAAATAGTCCCCACCAAGGAAAAAAGCGGAAGGCTCGGCGTTGAAATTTCAGCAAGCCGAGAGGGCAGGCCCTTAGGAAAAGAATGGGTTTTTGAAGAAAAACCGGCGCGATGGGAGACGCCGAAAGGTCCTCTCATGATCGCCCTGAGCCGCAAAGTAAAAGAAGTGCCTTTCGTCCTAGCCCTCAAAGACTTTAGGAAAGTGGACTACCCGGGCACCCAGAACGCCGCCTCGTTCGAAAGCGACGTCGCGCTCCACGATCCCCGGGAGAACGTCACGATCGAGAAAACGATCAAGATGAACAAGCCCCTGGACTACAAAGGCTACCGGATCTTCCAATCCTCCTACATCCAGGACCCGGGAAGCGGCGAGGCCTCCGTCTTTACAGTAGCCAAAAACCCGGGGATCGTTTTGGTCTACTCCGGCGCCTGCACCATCCTCACCGGCGTCATCCTTCTTTTCTACCTGCATCCTTTTTTCTCATCCGTCTCAGCAAGGAGCGTTAAAAATGACCCTCATTAAACACAAAAAACTACTTTTGCCGATGATGCTCTTCTTATTGGCCGGCATCGCACCGGCTTACGCCGACGCGTCCTCCGCCATCAACACGGCCAAGCACATCCCCATCCAGCACAACGGCCGCATCAAACCTTTCGACTCTTTCGCCCGGCAAACCGTCAAACTCATCACCGGCTCCGAACGATGGCAGAAAAAAGAACCGACCGCCGTCATGCTGGACCAGCTTTCCAACCTGGAAGGCTCCCGCAGGCTCAAGTGGATCCGCCTGAACTACGCCGAACTCAAACAAACCCTCGCCCTGCCGCCGGCTGAAAATTTCTTCTCCATGGAAGAAATCCAACCCTCGATGAATAAACTCCTTCCGCTTCTCCGAAGCTCCCAGGCCAAACGCGACCAGGACCTGCGCCCGGTCAAGCTCGAACAAAAGGCCGAATTTCTCTATACGCAGCTCATGACCCTTGAACGCCTCATCTCGGGAGAGCTCGCGACGGTCGTGCCCGGAGCGGAAACTCCGGAGGCGGCCGCGCTCCCCGCCGAATTCGAACGCCTGCTCGGCCTCTACCGCAGCGGCTCTTTCCAGGAATTCGAAGAAGGGACAAGGGCTTGGATCCAAAAAGTCGGCCCCCTTTCGAAGGAAATCTCCCACGCCAAAATCCTTCTTGAAGTCCGCTATTTCGAAATGAAACCCTTCGAATGGGCCGCGGCGGGATATCTTCTTTCGTTTGTCCTTCTGCTTTTGTTCAAACACAGCCGGCTTCTTCGCGGCGCGGCATTGGCGGCGCTGGCGGGGGGATTCCTTCTGCACACCTTGGGCCTCGCCATGCGGATCGTCGTTCTCTCAAGGCCGCCGGTCTCGAACATGTACGAATCCATGGTCTTCATGAACTGGGTGGCAATGCTCGGAGCGCTCCTCTTCGCTCTTCTTTATAGAAACCTCCCCATCCTCACCGTCGGCTCCCTCGCGAGCGGCTTCATCATGGTCTACGGGAACCTCCTGCCGCTGGATTCGAGCCTGGACGTCCTTGTGCCCGTTTTAAGAAGCAACTATTGGCTCACGATCCACGTCCTCACGATCGTCTCAAGCTATGGAGCCTTCGGCCTTGCCATGGCCCTGGGCCACCGGCATCTTCTCTGCGCCGCCTTTAATAAATTTTCGGAAAGCGCGAAGGAAGAGTCGGCGAGGCTTATCTACCGCGTCATTCAACTGGGGACCATTCTCATCGGAGCAGGAACCGTGCTTGGGGGCGTGTGGGCAAACGAATCGTGGGGACGCTTCTGGGGATGGGATCCGAAAGAAACTTGGGCGCTCATCACCTGCCTCGTCTATCTCGCCATCGTTCACTTGTGGTACTCGAAACGAATCAACGACTTTTGGCTTGCGATGAGCTCCGTTCTCTGTTTTTTCTCCGTTCTCATGACGTGGTACGGGGTGAACTTCGTCCTGGGCCGCGGCCTTCACAGCTACGGCTTCGGCGCCGGCGGCATGGCCTGGATCAACGTCTACCTTCTTCTCGAAGCGCTCTTCGTCCTCTTCATCCTCTCGCGGAGATACGCCGGCAAACCGCAATCCCCATAACAAACCATGAGTTTCACGCTGAGGCGCGCACCCCCTCGTGATCCTGAGGCGGTTTTTGCCGAAGCCTGCCTGCCGGTAGGCAGGGATCCCGACCTTGAGATTCTTCGGTCGCCGCGGCGGCCTCAGAATGACGTCGTAATTAGACAGCTATACGTAATATAATCCCTTTTTTAAAGCGGCCGCTTCGGCTTGATTAATAAACCCAAGCTTCTGCAAAATAGTCACGATATTCCACGAATGAACACAAGTCTTGCTTGGACAACGTGATTTAAATTCATTCCTAACAACGAGTTCATCGCTGGCAAGACCATAGCCTTTTGAAATGGCCAGAGCAAGACACGCGGCTTCACCCGCATGAACGGCAGCATCGCCTATTTTCTTATTACGATACTCATAAAACAGGTCTTCTTGCTCCTTGCCGTGGATTTCTTCTTCTATCACAGCGCCGCTGGATATGTACGGCTCAAGGTCTATCGGGCCGTTCATTGAATGGCGCGCTTCTTTTTTGATGCTCTTTTCTATAACAATTTCTTTCGGCGCCCAGCCGATAAGCTTATCCAGCATGATAAGTCCATGGAAATTAATAATAACCATGGCATCAAAAACGATCTTATTTCCATTAAACAGAGATGCCCGACTCATCCTGAATACTCCCTCGTAATTTTCTCCCCAGATCCATCGCTTGATAGAGAGGAATTTCCAGGAAGTCGGCGAGTTTGGCGGTGGTTAATTTCCCTTGCTGAAAGGCCTTAATGGCGAGATGCAGGTAAAGGGTAGGAAATTTCGATCTGCTGCGCTCCGGCTCGGATATCCCCATCGCTTCACGCACGGAGGTTACCCAAGTAGTGTTTATAAGTTCATCTTTAATATCGTCTGTAATGAGTTTCAAATTGTTAAGACGATACGCCATTGCCGTAAAACTTACTCCAAAATAATCCGCAAGATAAACAACGTCTTCCGCCTCAACGTCGCTTGCTTCCTTTATTCTCATATTAAAAAGATCACGCAAGGTATCTTCCGGTATTAAGAAATTGCTTGCGAAGCTGTTCGCGACTTTTTCATCCGTTGAATTACGCTCTTGCTCCGTCGAAATAATACCCAACTTCTCTTTATGGAACACGAAATGCGCGTATTCATGCGCGAGCGAAAAAAGCTGATTGCCTAAATTCGGATTTGAATTGATGAGAACGCATCCACCCATCTTTTGATCGTAGGTAAACATTCCATAAACGCCGCGTTCAGGCGGGATAGGCAAATAAAAAATCTTAAGGCCGCGCTTCTCTTCAAGAATCTGGCTTAAATTTCGTAATGGGGCTTGGCCGAGATCGAGTTGTTTTCTTTCAATATCCGCGTAATGCTTTCCCCAATACCATTCTCTATTCCGTTCAAATGGATAGTCCTGATTGACCGGCGGCCGGACTGTAACGCCTGATATATTTTCAAGCTCGCACATCTTCTCGCATAGATTTTCAAATTCAGTAACGACACGAGCAACCTCTTCATCGCCTTCGGTCTTCCTAAAGAGCACTTTAAACCCGCTATCGGTCAACAGGGTTTCTTTGATAAAATAATCAATCGGGCGTCCGTAAAATTCAGCGAACCGATAAAGATCTTTTAACGGAACGTCTCTTTTTCCGTTCTCAATATCAGAATAACGAGGTCTGCCAATCTCAAGCTTGACTGCTACCTCTTCCTGAGTCAACCCCAACGATTCGCGAGCGCGTTTGAGGCGCTCGCCTATAATAATCAATCTATTCATCATTATTTGTCCTGAAATTGGGACATTTATCATATTTTCTGCTTAAAACATACATTATTTGTCCTGATGTGTCAATATTTTTTATTTGAAAAACAAAACCGTGGAATACTTAAACGGCTGAGAACAAGCTTGGCTCATGCTCTTCAATGGACCGTCACTGCCAAGTGTTTTAAAACATCCTGAATGGGGTTACAGATCGTCACAAGAGGAGAACCGGCGAAAAGAAGCCCGACGGCGCGGCGTTTTTGGTCGAGCACCAAGGATCCGGAATCCCCTCCTTGGGACATGGCGCTTGTCAGGATCTGGTTTCGAAATAAGGCGGTTTTACCGTCGTAGTCGACCTTCACCGTGGCGCTCGTGTCCTGGATTTCGCCAAGCGTATGATCGGTCGTTCGGCCGGTTTTCTGGACGATGAGGCCCGCTCTTCCCTTGGTCGTTCCTTTAGGCATTCCGATGGACGAGATCTCAGGAGAGACGTCTTTTTCGTTTAGGGGGAAGGCGAGGGCCGCATCCACCGTATTGGCGCTCTTACCGAAACCGACCTTGACCCATCGTTCAAGCCCGGCGATTTTGTCTTTGGGGTTTTTGCCGCCGTCGGCGGCTCCCGGCTGGATGATCGCATCGTCCTTTTTGGCCTTGTTGGAATTGGCCAGGACGTGGTTATTGCTCAAAATCAGCGTCTTGCCGGTCTTTTTGTCCTTCACGAGACATCCAAGCGTTCCGGCCGTAATCTGATAATGCCCGATAGAGGCCCCGCCCCTGGCCGGGCGGTTTCTCCAGCGATTGGAAGCAAGGGGGCGTATCTTTCCAACCTCCACCACGTCCGTTTCGATCTCCGAAAGATGGGACGGAACGAGATCGTTTTTCGAGAGTCTTTCCTTGGCGAGTTTCTTTTCGACATAAACCCTAAGGCACGTCCTGCCTGTGCGCTTGCCGTCCTTAATCTTTTCGCCGATTCCCACGCCAACGACGTTGGACTTTTTAAGGAGCTTCGTCTCGTTTCCTTTTAGGACTCTGGAAATCTTCACTGTCGTTCGTGTTTTCATTGCGGCGCCAAATCCGACAACGTTCCCGGCTTCATTATAGCAAAAATCAGGAAAAAGCTTGTCTTTTGTCTCCTGTCGGAACTGTCCCTGACCCCCTTTTTCTATGGAACCATGGATGCTCCAAAGATCCCTTCGCCCTCTTCTTCAGGTTTAAGGGGCGTGTAGTGAAGAGGAAGTCGGATAAGAAAGACGCTTCCCCGGTCAGGGGTTTGGGACTGGGGGTTGTCGAGTATCTTGAGAGACCCTCCGTGCTCTTGGACAATCTTTTTGATGAGAAAGAAGTAGAGTCCTCCATGGGGGGCGCGGATGGGGAAGAATCTTCCCCCTTGGGCTTTGTGAGGGCCTTCCAGGCGGCTTAATAAGGAAAACCCCGTGTCGGAGAGGGTTATTTCAAGGACTTTTCTTTCCTTGTCTTCTTTAAGAGAAAGACGCACCTCGCCTTTTTCATCTTGTACGACGCTCCAGTAAGAAGAAGAAAGAAGCGCCTGGAAAAGAAGCGGCAGCGTCGCATGGCCTTGGATGGAGGCGAGGTTCTCTGGGACATCAAGGCAAAGACGGATCGCAGGATGCTTTTGGAAACGCTCTTGGATGACGCCCGCCGCCTTTTGGACAAGCTCATTTGGAGAGAAGCTTTGGAGATCTTTTAGCTCGGACTTCAGTTGATAGGCCTTGCCGTCTTGGGTGATGGTGACTCCTCGGACGGTGTTCTCTTCAATTTGGTTTAAGGCTTTTTGCAATTCTTCCTTGGGGAGGAGGCCGCCTTCGACTTGCGCCTTTAAGATTCCGAGGCCTAGAGACACGATATGAAGGGCGTTTCCAAATTCATGGCCGATGGAGCTGTAAAGCTGGGTGATGCCTTCGAGAGTCTCGATGTCGACTTGTTTCCGGTGAAGCCGGGCGTTTTGGATCGCGATGGCAAGCTGGTGAGTTAAGGTGTCAAAGGTTTTCAAGTCTTCTTGGGTAAACATCTCCTCTGAGACCTTTGGTCCAAGAACGAGGAACCCGAGGAGATTCTTCTTTGAAAAAATGGGGGCGGCGACGCCGGCTTTTAATCTCGCCAAGCGCCTCGTGACCGTCGCCAAGTAAGAGGCCCTGCCTTCTTCCACAAGGCGCTTTAACTCATCGAAGACAACGGAAGTTTTGACGAGCTTAAGATAGGCCACGAGGGGATCGCCTGGCTCGAAGGTTTCGGGAAGGGACGTTTCGGCCTCTTCTTTCAAGACTTCGCGGCGGTAGAGCTTCGCTTCTTCTTCAAAAAGGTAAAGCGCTCCATAGGCAAGCTTTACTTGTCTTACGACAATCCCGACGATTAAGCGAAGGAGTTTCTTTAAGTTTAGAATCTTTAGCATCTCGTCCGAGAGCAGGATAAGAAGCTCTTGGTAGCGGCGTTCTTCCCGAAGCAAAATGTCTTCGGCTCGTTTTTTGATCTTGAGATACACGTAAAGCCCAAGAGGGGCAAGAAACATTTCCAGTCCAGCCGGAACGATCCACCAACGAACGGGCCAAAACCCTTCCCAATAATCCCGGAAAGAATTCCCCAGCCAAAAGGGAAAAGCGAGAATCGGAACGTACACCAGGAAAAACACGGCCGTCCTTAAGGCGGCGACCCGGATGTCGAGAAGACGATATTTTAAAATGACGTAAGCCAAAAGCGCCACGCAGGCCACGATTAAAAGATCGTGCGGAATAACTTCCTTAAGGCCGTAGGCGGATCCGAAGTGGATCACGGCGCTTAAGAACGCAAGGAAGTAAGCGATAAAGACGTACTTAATCTGGTTTCGGCGCTGGCCTTTTAAAGACCAAAAGACCATGAATAAGCGGTAGAAAGAGTAGGAGCACGTCGAAGCAAAAAAGAGGATAAAAACGGGGTAAAGGGGCCCCGGCAAAAGAGCAAAGTAAGGCTTAAAGCGAACGACCTCTTTAATAAGAAGCGGTGAAAAAAGAAGGGGTAAAAAAAGAACCGCCGCGAAGTAAGAGATGGAGACAAGATCGACGCCTAAAAGTTTTTTCTTCTCTCCTGCCAAGGAAAGACCGAAAGCCAAGAAGGCGGGGCCCGTGAAAAGCGCCGTGACATAAACGCACTTCGTCCAGAAAAGGGCTTCTTTCGGAGACCGAGCCACGGAAGCCGCCAAAGGAAAAAGGCACCACGTCCCCGCAAGTAGCACGATCGGGATAAAAGTTCTCTGCTGCGGACTCCTTCGGCCTTTCAGGACAACAAAGACCGCCATGAAAAGCGAGGCCAAAAAAGCGACGGCCGAGGATAGAACGAAGACGTTCATGAAGCTTCCTTTCTTACTGCCGCTATTTTGTCGAACGTTTCTTCTTTTACTTCTTCGCCGAAGCTCATGATCCTGGAAAGCCGGAAGCCGTGCTTTTGGCCTAAGGCGGTTATTTCCTTCACCTTGTCCAAGGACACTTCCCCTCCAAGGGAGTAGCTTTCGTATTTTTCTTCCATCGCAAGGATCATGGTCTCCGCCATGCAGGCGTAGGCAAGACCCTTGGGAAGGCCGAAGTAAAAGTTAAAGTCGGCGTCTTCTCCCGGGGGACTTACAATCCCTCCATCGATGACAAGGAGGTCCTCTCTAGGATGAGAGCCCTTCCTTGAGACGTTCCGGGGGCGGGAGACGTCACAGACCAAAGAACCGGGTTTAAGTTCCGCCTCATCCACCAAAGGCACGGGGGTCGTGGTCGCCATGATGCTAATATCGGCTTCGTCCATGGCTCTTTTAAGATCAAAAGCGATGGAAGCATTGGGCAGGCTATGGGCAAGAGTCTCAAGCCTTGAGCGGTTCCGGGCGAGGAGAATGACTTGCCTTGCGCGCTCGGAGAAACTTTCAGCGCAAAGCCTGCCGATGGCGCCTGAGGCTCCGATAATGGCGATTGTGCTTTCTTCGATCTTTAAACCTATTTTCCTCGCTGCCAGAAGAATGCTTTCTATCGCGATGGCGATGGTGTAATGGGTTCCCGTAGTCACAGGGATTTGGAGGGCCTTTGCGACGGCAACGCCTTTTCTCCCCACCTGGGCGGCATAGGCTCCTAACCCAAGAATCTTCGCTCCATTTTTTTGGGCGGTCCTGCCGGCTGAGAGGATGCGCCCCAGCACGAGTTTCTCATCCAAAGAAAGCATCTGATCAGGCAGAAGGGGCACATAAAAGAGCTCGCCCTTCACCGGAAAGCCTTCGCTCGAGCGCACACCCGTTACTTCCGAGCAGCGGAAAGAAGGAAGCCATTCAAAAGCCTTTTTAACGAGGGAGCGTTTCTTCCCTAAGAGGCTCGGTTCTTGGAAGGCTCGGCTAACAAGCCCCACGTCCAAGGGATGGATGACAAAGGCAAAGTGAGGTATCTTTCGGTCACAAACGGGATCGATTCTCTGGCAGCGCCATTTAATCGCTCTTAGAAGACCGTTTATGATTTTTTCCGTCTTTTCTTCGAGAACGGACCCAAGGATTTTCCCGAAAGAAGGAATGCCCCAGTCGATGTTGAACTTCACGGATAACCTCGAGCGGCTTCCTTCGGGAAGAACGTGCCACTGTCCAAAGTAAGCCTCGTAATCGCCTGTGAGCATGGAAAAGTCCATCTTCATCGCTTCTTCGTCGAAGATATTCCTTTCCTTCCAGGTGAGGTCGGCTCCTTCGATGTCCACGTGCCAGGAGCTGATAAACTCTCTTTGGGATCTTTTCTCGACATGGAGGCTTTTTACATGGCGCATAAATTGAGGGTAGTTTTCGAGGTTCTTCACGACGGAGAAAACGGTTTGGCTGGGAGAGCCGATGAGAACGGAGCGTTCGATGCGGTGCACCTTCCCTCTTTGTCTTTAGGGTCGTATCCGTTTGTGACTTTATTATACATCTTCCTTCGGGCTGTCAATATCTGAAAGTCCTTTACCCTTTAAGACGAAGGACGTTCTTTAAAGCTCCTTTCCCTCCGGATCCAGGATCCTCACTTTTTCTACTTGGGGGAAGTTTTCCTTCAAAAGGATCGCGGCGTACTTCGTTCGTTGCAGCTCATCCCAGCCTATGCTTTTGGTCCAGAAGTGACTTTCCTTTAGTCCCATGTCCCAGAGGAGCTCATCGGATGTGCCTTCACGAATCTCGCCGTTTTTTAAGAGGACTTGGATGCGGTAGTTAGGCATGGTTTGGCTTTGAATGTTAGCCGACATTTGGGGGCGCGTCAATAGAAAAGCCACTTGGGTGGTGGTCTCATTTGGGCGGTGTTTCTACAATCACCCTATGCAAAGACCCCTGATTCGGTATGAATTTGGCAGAAGGTTAAGGGAACTGCGAAAGCTGAAAGGGTGGACCCAGGAAGGCTTGGCCGAACGGGCCGACATCGCCTACAAACACGTCCAAAGGCTTGAAGGCAAAACCCCTTCCCCCGTCAAGATCGACACCCTCGAGAAGCTGGCCGACGCCTTTAAGATTCCTGTCTGGAAGCTTCTTCAATTCAAAGATTAACCGAGGCTTTCTTGACTTCGAGGAGTGGGAAGCTGTTCCTCATTGATAAAGCGAAACGTCCTAACCATTTCTTCAAACTCCCTGTTGGCTTGGTCGAAGTCTTTTTCGAAGGAGCCCAGAGTAAGACTGTAGACGTACTCTCCAGCGATGAAAATAATCATTCTAGCTTTAATCTCCCTAGTCAATCCTTGTATAGTTAAAAGATGTTTGTAAATAATATCCTTTCCAAGGAAAACATCAACAGTGAAATCTTTTATGGAAAGAACCTCTACTCTGAAACTTTGTTTGAGCCCTTTGATAAGATAGTTATCAACATACTCGTTTATACCAATGTAGTGCTGGCCTGTAACATCAACGAGTTTTTGAATCTGGATGTTGAAATTGCTCTCGGGTAAATCAGCCGACAGCTTTCTTCGAAAAGCACCAAAATCATACCTATCATCTGGAACCCAATCTTTGTGAGCTCTCATCTTAAATGGAGCATATCCAGGGTCAATCACTTTATGATACGGCGGTTTTGAATCTAGACGAGGAGGAGAAGCCGGCAAAAGAAAGATTAAAATAACAAAGCCAACCAACAAAAGGGCTATAATACCCAAGAGAATCAGAAAAAACTTTTTCATATTCTTTCCGCCTCAGTTTTATTTGTTAGCCCAGTTCCACCAAGATTTTGTCATAAGCCTGCTCAATTCTTTCAGCAATAAGAACCGAGGCTTTGGCAAGATCGAGACTTCCTTCAGCGCCTAAGAGAGAACTTAGGGGTTGGAATTTAAACTTGAGCGTGACATTGCCTGCTTGGTCGGCGCTAACGTTTGAAATGCCAAAAGAGGTTTGCTGGTCGACATTCCAGGGTTTATCATCAAACATATTTCTGTATCCAAATGCTCCTAATTCTGCGTGAGCACTTTCATATTTGATTTGTGCTTGTCCACCTACTTCAATCTTGTCCGAGAATTCACCGTTAGCAATTAACGAAGCCTTCCCTCCAAAGAAGAGATCAAACCCGCCCTTTAGCGGAGAAGATGGATCGCCGGTTAATTCAACGCCTGCCGCCTGTCCCACACCCAGTCGAACCTTGAAAGATTGAAAGTATGGGGTCAAGTCTCTATTTGTGAAAGTATGGGGAAAGTATGGGGTCAAGTCTCTATTTGGATACATCTTCTTTTTATCTCGTCATACAACCGGCGCGTCGCAGCATCTTTCGAGAGAGCCCGTACGAAGTTCCGGTGGTGGGCACTAACCGCTTTGTAGGACCCTGCTTTAAAGTGACCCGCCAATTCCTTGAGTTGAAGGCCGGAGATTTCTCTGGCAAGCGCCATCGCGATGGTCCGCGGCCTATTGTGTTCTCCCCTTCTGGATAAGCACAGAGCCTCTGCGGGAACACGAAACTTCCGTGATACCTCCTTCTTTATCCGGACGATCATGCGCTCTCCATGGAGCGGACGAAGCTCCGGAACCTCCCCAAATGAAGTATCCCTGTCAGCAAGATATTTTTCTTTGATGCTCTCGACGAAATCAACGTCCCCAAATAGGGAGCCTGACCTCTTTAAGCTAAAAAAGGCCTCTGTTTTGGGGTCTATTCCGTCACGGATGAAATCCAGATAGGCTTTCTTCGTGGATCGGACGGACTTTGAGAAGAATTTGAGTGTGGAGGTGACTTTAAGCCACTCTTCGTCTTTTGCCTTCAGATAACGACCATGGCTTGACCACGGATAGTCTTTGGGATCTTGGACAAGATTGGCCTGGACGGGATTTAAGTGGATGTAGCGAACCAGGCGTGTCAGGTATTCGTCTTCCTGGACGAGGATAGCCTTGTAACGGCCCCTGAAAAGATGCCCGTCTTTTTTATGATGGCGGTTGAATCGTTGGGTGTAGACGCCGTCCAGGTGGCGCATGAATCGGGAAAGGTTGGCTTTGGGAGTGGTTAAAAGAAGATGATAGTGATTGGGCATGAGGCAAAAGGCGCAAGGGTAAACCTGGAAGAATCTGGAGGATTCTTTCAGAACTTCGAGAAAGATCTGGTAGTCGTCATCGACGAGATAGATCGGGGCCCGGGCGTTGCCCCTGTTCATGACGTGGTACCAAGCGTCCGGGTACTGGATTCGTAAGGGTCTTGCGATGGCGATGCTCCTTCTTAAAAAATCTAAGGACAAACAGGAAGCATCCTACCTTAAGGGGGGAGTATTAGTCAATTAGAGACTTGACCCCTTGGTCATTTCTGTTGAGAGGGTGATAGTTTCGTTTTCTTTGTCCTTGCCTGGGTCGGTGTAGGTGACGGGGTTTTGTGCGGCAACTATATCTTTTATCACGAGATATCCTCCAGAAATTCAAACCAGTGGTCCAGTTTATCAATACGATCCTTCAACACCTCAAACTGCCTCTGGTTGATGGTGCTGTTTACGTTGGAAGGCGAAGGGTTCACGGTAGATTGTCTCATCTTGAGGAGTTCGGTGTCGGGGGCTAAGGGCATGGGGTGACGTCTGGTTTTAATCGTGCTCCCAGGTCTTAAGACGTTCTTCGGTAATGTGGAAACCGTCGACTTTGTCTTCCTGTGAGGCAAGAAAAAGTTCGTGCCAACTGTACATTTTTCTAAAAACTATTTCTTCTTGTTTAAAATTTCTAGTAACAGAGATTACGTAATAGTGCCCCGGCCTATCAACCTGATCCTTTATTTCAAAAACTTCGTTGGGTTTTATCAGTTTTGAATAACTTCTATTAACAGGATATCCCTCAAAAAAGGTGACAAGGATTTCCTCGTCTATTCCATTCGTCAGTTTGTGCCAGCTTGTCATCGAGTCTGCTCGACAGCTGGAGGTAAAAAATGCCAAGAAGAATAGACCTATAAAACTAATTGTTGTTAAGAATATCCGAAGGCTTCGCATTAGGGTTCTCCTTTAGAAGTTCACCAAAATTTTGACCAAGCCGATTGGCGTTTATATCGCCCATGCTGTAACCACCATTATTGTGATACTTAGGGTCGGTGTATTGAGTCTTCATGAGTTTAAATTCGTCCAGTACTTCGTTGTAGACTCCCATACGATCTGCGGCAAAGCGGCCGTATTTGTAAGCGAGGGACGCCGAGACAGAGAAGTGTTGAAGTTTATCGCGGTTGTCGTACTGAAGTTGCCACTCACCGTTTAAGGCGCTGGGAATGTTGGCCATTCTAAGATCACGAGCATCTTGAGAAGCATCAAAATGAATGTCTCTAAAATTCACAATATTTGAAAAGTGCTCCAGCGCCAGTTCTGTGTCTCCCCCTGAAAGCTCTTTGGATTTATTCCACAGCCAGTCGATAGCTTGGGTGTTGCCTTGGTCTCTTTGGTGAACGTAGTCAGGGTTTGAAATGATATCCTGGTAAAGATTATTGAAGACAGATCTTGCATCGAGGATTCTGGATTCATCTTCAGCGGCAAAGGCGCTGGGCAACCAGAAATTTGAGATGTAGTTTTTGAATTCTTTGTTTTGGAAAACGTTGATGGGCGTTCCTTGAGAATCGGTGGGCTTCAAAGATTGGAGATCAAAGTGAACCTTGCCCTCTTCGAGGTCAAACTCAAAGTAGTCGTTGAGATCGAGAGCGTCTCCTCCAAAGAAGACGTTGAGATTGACTCTTTCGTTTAGGATGGTTGAATCTTTTAAAGCGTAGGAGGCGTCCGCTAGAGGATTTCGGATCACGGCGTCGGCGTAGTTTCCGAAGGAATTGAAGGCGTTGTATCCGCCATTCTCTCTGGGGGAGACGACAAGAACAGTGCTTCCCTTGGAGTCTTTAATTTCAGCGTAGGCTTGCTGTCCGTTTTCAATTCTTTGGAATTGTTCGTAAGAGTCGAAAGAGTCTCCCAGTTTATTTTGGTAAGTGCCGGTGATTTCTCCGAAAGTGGAGTCGACTGAACCAAAGCTTCCTTCCATGATTTCGGAGCCTTGCTTGATTCTCACAAGATCAGAGAGGTTATCCGTAAACCGTAAAGAAGAATCGGCTTTTATTTCAAGTTCTTTGAAGAATTTGTTGTCGACTTGGACGGTTTTGAATTTATTTTGATCAATAGCGTTTTGGATAAAGGCTCCTACGGATTTAAAGGAGGCGAGAATGGATTCAATGCTGTCTTGGTGGAGAATTCCTGTGGCGTAGGTTTCAAGGGCTTGGGCTAAGCCTTTTTGTTGGATGAGACTGCTCATGGTGAGAACTTTTTGGAGGTAGAGGGTTTGGGAGTAGGAATCGGTTCCTGATGTCCCAAGCCTTGCGACGTTTAAGGCGGAGTCCGTGAAGGCCTTGTAAATCCCTCCGAAAACGTCTCCCCCGCCCAGAGCGCCGGAGAGGGCGCCTGTCAGAGCGCGCGTGGTAAGACTGCCAAGGAGAGGATCAAGATCGAGTTTATCCACGGCATAATCAATTCCTACGGAGGTAATCCCTGAGAGCAGTCCTTGTTCTATTCCTTCGATGATGGTTTTGCCTTGGGTTTGGGCGTTTAGCATTCCTCCCAAGGAAGAGGTGAGGATGTTGGTGAGGGAGGTATTCAGTCCCAAGCTTGTGGCAAGCTTATTTACTCCATAGAGTCCAAGCTGGGACCCTAACTGGGGAGCGAGCTTGAAGAAGGTGTCGCCTATAGTTCCCTGGAAGAAGTCTTCTCCTAAAGGAACGGAGAAGATAGAGAGAATAGAGGAGATTGAAGAATCAAGGCCTGCGGATTGAAGGAGAGTGTTCGTTCCTTGGAGGGCGAGGCCTTTCACTCCTTGGACAAAGAAGCTTCCCACGGTGAAGGCATTCTTTGGATCAAAGAAGGCGGAGGTGCCGCCCGTCACAAAGGCAGAGGCGAGACTTGCGATTTTGGGGGAGACGCCGAGAGACTCTAAGCCACGGGTCGTCGCATAATTTAATCCGACCTTCACGGCTGTCTCAAAAAGAGAGTTTCCAAAACTTGCTTTAAGGAGAGAACCAAAGACGTTCTGGGAAAGGAACGATCCGACATTTCCAAGAGCCCCCCACAAGCTCGAAGCCGCGAAGCTTATCCCCTGCCAGAGGGCGTTTCCAAGGTAGCCTATCCCTTGGAGGAAGCCTCCTAGAACCTGGCCGATACCGGAGAGAAAGGTTCCGACAAAAGAGCCGATGGTTCCGATAATGCTTCCTATCCCCGCAATGACAGAAGCGATGGCGCCTCCGATACTTGAAAGCGCGCCAATAATTGCCGGGATAAGAAAGAAGAAAAAGGCCCCTCGGATTGTTTGGGTTTCTTCGGTAGAAAGGGTTCTGACTTGAGATCCTTCACGCTGCTTCGCAGCGTTCAGGATGACGGAATCGCCGGAGACGTTGCCCTTCCAGCCTTTCAAGAAGTCTTTCTTGGAGAGGGTTTCGATTTGATTCTGCTTATCCGGGCCTGCCCCAGGATCGGTATAAGTGACGGAATCTTCCGTGACGGATTGGATCACAAGGTAATGGTTGCCCCGGACGTGGGCGATTATCCTTGTGATGGGACTTGATTCATAGAGGGCTAGAAGGTCTTCCCAGGTGAGGTTTGCCCCTGATAGATTAAGTCCATAGAGCCCTGCGACCTTGTTTAAGGCGAACATCGAGATGACAAGATCGCCGTCGTCCAAGGGGCTTATGATCCCGGTTAACACGTCAATCAGAATACTTTTCTCGGCCAAGTCCTCGCGGGTGTAGGT
>JACQQY010000084.1 GCA_016206825.1 Candidatus Omnitrophota bacterium | reverse complement strand
TCACCATCCCCAACAACTCCTTTAGCTTCAATGCGTGAAAACCGGGCGGGTGGCAGCGGCGGAAGCCCTCGCCAAATGTCGCAAGGGCACCTTGCGACATTTGGCGAGGTCGCCGCTGACAGGACCCGCCCCCAGACCTACTAACTCCCTATCTGGCTCATCCTTGCCACTTCATAAACCCTGTAATGCTTCAGAAAATCCTCGGTGAAAACCACCCGCTTACCTTCCGCTCCGTCAATGGCATCCATCGTCACGAGAAGCAGTCTCACCTCCCCCGCAACCTCCCCCTGGCTTCTGACCGTGCCCGCAATCCACGCCCCCTCCTCACGCTTCTCTTCGATCACCGCTTCGATCTCCAACCGGCACGGCGGCGCGGCCGCCCGGCCGAACTTGGCAGAGGCAATCTTCGCCAAAATCACTTCCTTGCCGAAATCCAACCCTAAACCCAACAGGGTCCCCCCCGTTTGCGCGACCATTTCAATCAAAAGGGTCTCCGGCACAAGAGGTTCCCCCGGAAAATGGCCGGCGAAAAAATCCTCCGTGCCCTCGAAGGACTTGTGAGCCAGGGCGTACTCGCCCTTTTTCAAAACCTGAAACCCATCGATCAGATTCCAGCGCATAACGCCACCACGTATCTTTTACCCTTATAGAAAGAAAGGGTAAACCGCTTCTTCCCATCGAAAGGCTCGAACGGTCCCCGAAACCGGCACGAAACTTTATTTTTCCCCGGAACGATTTGAATATCCCCAAACCCAAACGGCCCCATCCAAGGCCGGGAAAGCGCCTTAAAAACAGCCTCCTTCGCCGCAAGAAGAACGGCCAGACTCTCATAAGGTTTGCGGCTTTCTCGAATGTAGGAAATCTCTTCCGGGGCAAGCCAATCTTTCAAACGATCCCGGTGAGCTCGATAGAAGTCCTTTGCTTTTTGTATTTCAACGAGGTCAACGCCTAATCGGGGAAAAATCCTGAGCTTGTCGAAGGAAGGCATCCCATCCGAATTCATCTTTTAACGGCTTCTAGCTTTTCGCAGAGATAATTCACGATCATGCCGACGGTGAAAACGTCGCCGAGGTTGGCAACCAGTGGATTTTTGGAAAACTCCTCCCACCGGCTGTTGGGAATCCTGGCTTTAAGCTCCGCAATTCCCGCCCCCGTCACCCGACCGTCCTTGACGAAGGCGGGGTCGGTCAAGAGCTTCTCCGGAAAAAGCTCGCCTTTGGGAATTTTGATTTTGAACGTCTTTTCCAGCCGAAACACGATATCCAAAAAGTCGATCGACTCCGCGCCCAAATCCTTGATCAAAGAGGATTCGAGGCTGATCTGAGATTCATCCACCCTTAACGCCTGGGAAATCACCGTCTTGACGCTTTGAATGATGCCGTTCTTGTCCGCCTGCATGGAATGGTTCTACCTCCGCCCCAGAAGACCTAAACCCCCGTCCACCGTGATCACTTGACCCGTGATGTAGCGCGCGTCCTCCGACGCCAAAAACGCGGCCACGGCCGCCACATCGGAAGGTTCCGCGAAAGTTCCCAGGGGAATTTTCTCCTTGATCTTATCGCCGTAAGCGGAACGAACCGCTTCCGACATCCGCGTATTCACCATCCCGGGGGACACAGCGTTCACCGTCACGTTCCGGGAAGCCAGCTCCGCCGCCAGAGATTTGGTGAAAGCGTTGACGGCTCCTTTGGAAGCCGCGTAATTGGCCTGGCCCAACCCGCCCAGCTCTCCCACAATGGAAGAAATATTGATGATCCGCCCGGCCCTTTGTAAAACCATCTGCCGGGCCGCCGCTTTGCAAAACCGGTACACGCCTCCGAGATTGGTGTCCAAAACCTCCTGCCAATCCTCGTCGGACATCGTGAGAAAAAGCCCGTCGCGGACGATACCGGCGTTATTCACCAAAACATCCAGCCGTTTCTCTCTCTCCGTCACTTCCTCGACAACCTTCTGAACCTCGCCCGGCCGCCGCACGTCGCAAGGCAGACAAAAGACCCTGCCTGCCGAATGCGCGAAAGAACCCGCAAGTCTCTCGGCCTCTTCCCGAGAGGAGCAATAGGTAAAATAAACGCTCGCCCCCTCTTCGGCCAAGCGCTTCACGATCGCCGCCCCGATCCCCCGCGACCCCCCCGTCACCAACGCTATTTTGCCTTTCAACGCGCTCGCCTCTAATCTCCCACCGGAACCAGAACAAAACTTGCCTGCAGAGCCCTCCCCTTCTCGCAGTCGATTCTCCCCTCAAAAAAGTAGAACCGCTCCGAAGCTTCCAGCGAAGGAGGGCGAAAAGGCTTCTCTTCCTTCATCAAAGAAGCGGCGATACGCAGACGAGTCCCCGGTTTCACGAATTGGCCGAACTTGACGTTCTCCGCATTCACCATCCGGTAAAAAGGGCGGTTTGAATCTCCCGAAAACGCCAGTAACCGCGAAGCCGCCTGCTTTAAAGCCTCCAAAAGCAAAACTCCCGGCATCACCGGAAAAACGCCGAAGTGATCCTTCAAAAACTCCTCATCACCTTTCAGCTTATAAAAAGCGGTGATGCTCTCGTTCCGCTTCAGCTCCACAATCTCATCCAAAAAACAAAAAACACCCGCCTCTTTCATCGGTATCTCTAACGATGCAAAGCCTACACTATAGCACGAACAAACCCTTCCTGGCAATCCTTCGACTTTGCTCAGGACTCGTGACGCTTTTGATATGAACTTTCGGAGAGACTGGGATTCGAACCCAGGGACCAGTTTTACCCGGTCAACCACTTAGCAGGCGGTTGCATTCGGCCTCTCTGCCATCTCTCCAGAAAACAATAGAAAATAATTAATGACGATTGAGAACGGTTTAAATCCCCCCTGCCCCCTTTAAAAAGAAAAGGGGGTAAGGGCTTTCTTTAGACCAACCCCCAAAACCTCGGAG
>JACQQY010000083.1 GCA_016206825.1 Candidatus Omnitrophota bacterium | reverse complement strand
GTCTAAGGTCTAAATCCCCCCCCACCCCCTTTAAAAAGAAAAGGGGGTGAAGGCGTTGTTTAGACCAACCCCCTTTTTACTGAAAAGGGGGCAGGGGGGATTTGATCTGCCGTTGGTAGTTAATGTTACAGAGTACTATAAGAAACTTGTGGATAACTTGTTGTTATTTGTGGATAAATAGGGTGTTATCCACACTCTGCAGGCAGGTAGTGGTAACTCCTGTGGAAAAAGGTTAAATTATCAACAAGTTAAGATTATCTCAATCCTTTAGCTTTATTGGAGTTACATAATCATCCACATATAGTTTTCCCTACTACTATTACTGGTTTTGGTTAAAATAAACAAAAAGTAGAAATAGAGGACACACTAATGAAAATAACGACTTCGAAGGATGTTTTATTGAAGGGCATGCAGGCTGTTCAAAATGCGGTCAGCAGTAAAAGTACCTTACCTATTCTTTCTCATGTCTTATTGGAAGGTGGAAAGCAGGGAATTCGGCTGACGGCCACTGACTTGGAGATAGGCGTTTCCGCTCTGGTGGATGGAGAGGTATTGGAAGAAGGGGCCGTAACGATACCGGCGAGGAAATTTGGGGAAATTGTGAAGGAATTGGGAAGTCAGGGACCGGTGAGCATTGCTTTGAAGAAGGGGCAGTCCGTGCAAATAGAGTCGGGAAAAAGTTATTTCCGGCTCGTAGGTCTTCCGCGGGAGGATTTTCCCCAGCTCCCCGATTTTTCGTCTTTAAGTTCGAAAGAGGTGGGGGTGGTGAAGGTGCCCCAGCGGTTTATCCGGAATATGCTGCAGTTGACTTCTTTTGCGATGAGCCATGATGAAACGCGGTATGTCCTGAACGGCATTTTATTTAGTTTTAAGGAAAAGGTCTTAAGGCTTGTTGGCACGGACGGCAGGAGGCTTGCGCTCGTGGAGAGGGAGATCCCGGAGATGGGCAGTTTGCGAAAGGACGTGATCGTTCCAATGAAGACGATCCAGGAGCTGGGCCGGGCTTTGAGCGAGGAAGGGGAGATGGGTTTTTATTTTAAAGAAAACCAGCTTCAGATGCAGTTGGGAAGAGTGATGATTTTTTCACGGTTGGTGGAGGGGGAATACCCGAATTACGAGCAGGTGATCCCCAAAAAAATCAAGGAGCAGTTCCGCGTGAATACGCAGGAATTGCTCCAAGCCGCGAAGCGGGCGGGGATTCTCACCCACCAGGATTCGCAGTCGATCAAGGTGAACATTATTAAAGATAAAGTGGTCATATCCAAAAATACCCCGGACGTGGGCGAAGTGCGGGAGGAGTTGGATGTGGATTATAAAGGGGCGGAAGTCACCATCGGATTCAATCCCGCTTTTCTGGTGGATGCTTTGAAGAACATCGAGGAGGAGCAGATCCAATTTGGTTTTATCGATCCGGAAAAGCCGGCGGTGATCAAAAGCGGAGACGCCTATACCTACATTGTCCTGCCGATGCAGGTCACGTAAGTTTTGCCGATGCGATCAAGGGAGGTCTCTTCCGTAAAGGACGTTTTGGGGGATGTCGTTCGAAAGCTGGAAAAGAAGAAGGGCATACCCAAGGAGGAGATAGAAAATCTATGGAAGGATCTTGTGGGGGAAATGGGTTTTAAGCACTCGAGGCCCGTTTCGCTCAAGGGGAAAGTTTTGATGATAGGGGTGGACAATTCGAGTTGGATGCAGGGATTGACGATGAAGAAGAGGCGCCTGCTGAAGGGCTTGAGGAAAGTTTTGGGACGGGAAAAGATTTTGGACGTTCGGTTTCGAATGGGAGAGTTCAATGCCTAAATTGATTTCAGATCAAAAGCCCGGTCAAAAATCGGATCCAAACCCTTCTTCTTACGGAGCGAGGGACATCCAAGTGCTGGGCGGCATGGAGGCGGTGCGAAAGCGTCCGGCGATGTACATCGGCGACACGGGGGTCCGGGGTCTCCATCATCTTGCTTTCGAGGTGGTGGACAATTCCGTCGACGAAGCGCTCGCGGGGTTTGCGGATCAAATAGAGGTGGTGATCCATAATAATAACAGCGTCTCCGTCACCGACAACGGGCGGGGAATCCCCGTTGACATCCATCCGGGCGAGAAAAAGCCGGCCGTCGAAGTAGTGCTCACCATGCTCCATGCCGGCGGCAAGTTCGACAAGAAAACCTACAAGGTTTCCGGGGGGCTCCACGGCGTCGGCGTGAGCTGCGTCAACGCCCTTTCAGAATGGCTGGAGGTCGAGATCAAAAGAGACGGCAAGGTGCACCACCAGCGTTATCAAAGAGGGAGCGCCGCCTCCAAGCTGACGGTCATCGGGAAATCCAAATCCACCGGCACGAAAGTCACTTTCAAGGCCGACAAGGAAATTTTTCCGATTCCCATCGAGTTTAATTATGAGATTTTGGCCAACCGCCTGAGGGAGCTGGCCTTTCTCAATAAGGGGCTTCGAATCGCCTTTAAGGATGAGCGCAGCGGCAAAGAGAGGGAAACGGAGTTTTATTTCACGGGCGGCATCGTTTCTTTCGTTCAGGAGCTCAATAAGAACAAGAACCTCCTGCACCCCAAGGTGATTTATTTCTCAAGCGAAAAAGACCACGTGCAGGTCGAAATAGCCATGCAGTACAACGACGGCTATGCGGAGAGCATCTTCGGCTTCGTGAATAACATCCATACGACGGAAGGCGGGACGCACGTCAGCGGATTCAAGTCGGCCTTGACGCGCTGCGTGAATCAGTATTGTAAGGGAAAAAACCTGTTGAAAGAGGGCATCGCCATTCAAGGGGAGGACATTCGGGAGGGGTTGACGACGGTGATTAGCTGCCGTGTTCCCCATCCCCAATTCGAAGGGCAGACCAAAACGAAATTGGGAAACGGCGAGGTCGAAGGCATCGTCGAATCCATCGTCAACGACGGCCTGGGGAAGTTTTTCGAGGAGAATTCGAGCGTCGCCAACAAGATCGTTGAAAAGGCGGTTTTGGCCGCGAAGGCGCGCGAGGCGGCAAGAAAGGCGCGGGAATTGACGCGGCGAAAAGGGGCGCTCGACAGCGGTTCTCTGCCGGGGAAACTGGCCGACTGCCAGGAGCGTGACCCGGCTTTGTGCGAGCTGTATCTGGTGGAAGGGGATTCCGCCGGTGGCAGCGCGAAGCAGGGACGCGACAGGCGCTTCCAGGCGATTCTCCCCCTAAAAGGCAAGATTTTGAACGTGGAAAAGGCGCGTCTTCACAAGGTGCTTTCCAACGAAGAGATTTGCACCGTGATCAACGCGCTTGGCACGGGCATCGGCGAAGAATTTACCGTCGACAAATTGAGATACAACAAGATTATGATCATGTGCGATGCGGACGTGGACGGAAGCCACATTCGCACGCTCCTTCTTACTTTTTTTTACCGGCAGATGCAGCCATTGCTGGAAAGGGGCCATATTTACATTGCCCAGCCTCCCTTGTACAAGGTCAAAAGGGGCAAGCGGGAGGAGTACATCGAGACGGAAGAGGAAATGAGCGAGTTACTGCTCGAGCTGGGGAGCGAAGACCTGGCGCTGGTCAGACTGAAGGATAAAGAGAAGATAACGGACAAAAAACTTTTGGAGCTCCTTAAGATTTTGGTGTCTTTGGAAGGCATTACATCGGGAATGCGCAGGCGTGGAGTAAAAATATCAAAATATATAGGTTTTAGGGATAAGAAGACCAAAACCCTGCCAATTTATAGGGTAAAAGTGGAGGGAGAAGACCAGTTTTTATATAACGATGAAGAGCTTGCAGAGGTCATTAAGAAGTACGAAAAGAAAAAAGGCAGGGAGATCGACATCGGGGAAGCCGAAAAAGAAGGCGGGAAGAAGGATGCGATAGCCAAGGAATTGGATTTGATCGAGTTTTATGAGGCGGATGAGCTTTATGAAACCATTCGTGCCCTTGAAAAGTTAGGGCTGGACATCGAGGATTACTGCGCGGAGGAACCGTCGGCGCGGCCGGTGAATCACGAGCAAAGAAAGGCGGAGTCGAAAATCGGGAGCGACAAGGAAGCCTTCAAGAAAAAGATGCTCTACAAGATAGAGAGAAAAGAAGCGCCGCCCGTTTATCTCGAGGACTTGGAGCAGGTTCTGAAGTACGTGCAGGCGGAGGGGAAAAAGGGCATCGCCCTCCAGCGCTACAAGGGGTTGGGCGAAATGAATCCCGAACAGCTCTGGGAGACGACGATGGATCCGGAGAAAAGAACGGTGCTCAAAGTGACGCTCGAGGACGCCCTCGAAGCGGACAAAACGTTTACGACTTTGATGGGCGAAGAGGTGGAGCCGAGGAGAGAATTCATTCATAAATATGCAAGGGAAGTAAAGAATTTGGACATCTAGTACTCTGTAACATTAATTACCGACGGTCGATCAAATCCCCCCTGCCCCCTTTGAAAAGAAAAGGGGGTAAAACCGTTCTTGACCAACCCCCTTTTTACTTAAAAGGGGGCAGGGGGGATTTAAACCCTTCTCAATCGTCATTAATTGATGTTACAGAGTAAGTGAGACGTCCTTCCCCCTTGACAGGGGGAGGAGGGTTTGGATATGCCGGAAAAAGCTGAGAATTTGTATACGCGGAAGGAGAAGGTGGTCCCTGTTTTCATCGAACAGGAGATGAAGACCTCCTATTTAAACTATGCGATGAGCGTCATCGTCGGCCGCGCCCTGCCGGATGCGCGGGATGGGTTGAAGCCCGTGCACAGGCGCATTCTCTATGCGATGCAGGAGCTGGGGCTGGATCACCGCAAGCCTTATAAAAAATGCGCCCGCATCGTGGGAGAGGTTTTGGGGAAATACCATCCTCACGGGGACGTCGCCGTGTACGACACGCTTGTCCGGATGGTGCAGGATTTTTCGCTTCGATATCCCCTCGTGGACGGCCAGGGAAATTTTGGATCGGTCGACGGCGACGCGCCTGCCGCCATGCGTTACACGGAAGCGCGCCTGGCCGCCATCACGGAGGAGATGCTGGCAGACATCGAAAAAAACACGGTGAATTTCGCTCCCAACTTCGATGAGACGCTGGAAGAGCCAACGCTTCTCCCCGCCGCCCTGCCGAATCTTTTGTGCAACGGTTCAAGCGGCATCGCCGTCGGAATGGCGACGAACATTCCTCCTCACAATTTGAAAGAGGTGGCCGATGCGGTCATGGCAGTCGTAGACGACCCCGGTGTTTCGATAAAAGATTTGATGAAATACGTCAAAGGCCCCGATTTTCCGACGGGGGCCATGATTTGCGGAACGGAGGGCATCAAAGCGGCTTATGAGACGGGGCGGGGACTCATCAAGATCCGGGCGAAGGCGGGAGTGGAAGAGGCGAAGGGGGGCCGGCAGACCATCGTGGTGAGCGAAATTCCTTACCAAGTGAACAAGTCCAATCTCATCCAGGCCATCGCGGATCTCGTGAACGAGAAGAAAGTCGAGGGCGTCTCCGACGTCCGGGATGAGTCGGATAAGGATGGGATGCGCCTCGTGATCGATTTGAAGCGCGATGCGAACGCCCAGGTGGTGTTGAATCAGCTCTTTAAACACACCCAGATGCAGACGACCTTTGGGATCATCTTCCTTGCGCTCGTAGACGGCTCCCCGCGGATCCTGAACTTGAAGGACATGGTCCAGGAGTACATCCGCCACCGTAAGGAAATCATCATCCGCCGCACGCAGTTTGACTTGGAAAAGGCGAAGGACAGGGCGCATATCGTCGAGGGCCTGAAGAAGGCCGTCGACATTTTGGATAAGGTGATCAAGACCATTCGGAAATCCAAAAATCCGCCGGAGGCGAAGATTGCTTTGGTGGAATCGTTTGAGTTTTCCGAAAAGCAGGCGCAGGCGATCCTGGAGATGCAGCTCCAGAAGCTCACGGGGCTTGAGATCCATAAGCTCGAGGAGGAATACAAAGAGCTTTTGAAGCGCATCGAGTATCTCGAGTCGATTTTGAAGTCCGAGAAGAAGGTTCTTGAAATCATCAAGGAGGAGCTGGCGAAGCTCAACGAAAAGTACGGCGATGACAGAAGGACGGAGATTTCCAAGAGCGTGGACACGGACTTGGCCATCGAAGATCTCATCGCGGACGAGGACGTGGTCGTCACCATCAGCCACCAGGGCTACGTGAAGAGACTGCCGGTTTCGACGTATCGCAAACAGCGCCGCGGCGGCGTGGGGGTGGGGAGCGGCGGCGTGGAGGAAGACTTTGTGGAGCACCTTTTCATCGCCTCCACGCATGACAATTTGCTTTTATTTACCTCGCGGGGCAAAGCCTTTGCGATCAAAGTCCATGAGATTCCCCAGGCAAGCCGGATTTCGAAGGGAAAGTTCATCGCCAACTTCGTCTCTCTGGCTCAAGGGGAAAAGGTCACTTCCTACATTCCCGTGAGGAAATTCGAGGAAGGACAGTATCTCGTCATGGCGACGCGGTTTGGTCAGATCAAAAAGTGCGAGCTTACCGATTTTGAAAATACGAGGCGAAACGGCATTATCGCGGTGGGCCTTGATTCGAAAGATGAGCTCATCGGCGCGGCCATGACGGACGGCAAGCAGGAAATCTTTCTGGCTACGCGGAAAGGAAAGGCCATCCGCTTTCCGGAGACCCTCGTGCGCAGCATGGGCCGCGCCGCCGGAGGCGTGCGCGGGATTAACCTCGAAGGCAAGGATTACGTGATCGGCATGGAAGTCGTGCACAAAGACGCGGCCCTTTTGTCCGTCACGGAAAAAGGGTTCGGCAAACGCTCCAAGGTGAACGAGTACCGCGTGACCTCCCGCGGAGGAAAGGGCGTCACCAACATCAAGGTGACGGACAAAAACGGCGAAGTGACGGGTCTTCACTGCGTGACCGACAGGGATGACGTGATGATCATGACCCAAACCGGGATGGTGGTGCGCTGCTCCGTCAAGGACATCCGCGAAACCGGCCGCGTGGCTCAAGGGGTCCGGCTCATTGCCCTGAAGAAGCAAAACGACAAGGTCACGACCATCGCCCGAGTGGAACCGGAGGAAGAAGCCCCTGCGACCTAACCCGCCTTTTCTGGCTCTCTCAAAGCTTTTGTACGGACCGACATTGACCCCATCGTCTAGCCCGGTCTAGGACATCACCCTTTCAAGGTGCAAACACGGGTTCGAATCCCGTTGGGGTCGCCATTTGTTACGCTGGTGCGAACCTGCGTCCGCATTGTTGATTTCGGTCAGCAGTGCGGGCGCGGGCTCGCTCTCAGCGGACCCCCCGATTCTCAAAATCTCGTCAGGTCTCGGCAATTCCTCGGAAGGCTGTCCGATAAACATCTTCATCTCCACCCGGTCGTCGTGGACGACGATTTCCTTGATCAGGGATTGGAAAAGGGCTTTTTGTGCTTCGGGCGTTGTCTCGTTGAAGCGGGCCATGATGTAAGCTAACCCAACTTCCCCAGTTCAAAAGTAATCCACTCGTTTTTTGACATTCCCCTCAAGCTTCCTACGACGGAGTCTGGTAATGGGAGTTCTGTAAAACCAAATGTAGTGGAGAATACCC
>JACQQY010000080.1 GCA_016206825.1 Candidatus Omnitrophota bacterium | reverse complement strand
TTATCCGTGATATCCCACACAAACGGCCACGTCTCACGAACCGGAGAAAAAGGCCCGCTGATAAAAATATGCCTCTTGTATGCGGCGAGCGAAATCCCCGCCGCCCCGGCTCTTTGGCCGATAAGCCCCGCCCACGCGCCGGCCGCATTCACCAAAACTCTCGCCCTCCACTTTTCACCGCTGGATAAGACCTCATAACCCTCGCTTTTTCGAACGATTTTCTCCGCCGCCCGGCCCAAAAAAAGCCGTACCCCTAAACGCCTTACCTCCTTCACAAAACCCCGCAAAAGCGCCTCCACGTCCACGAACCCATCGCTGGGGCAAAAAAGCGCCTCCTGGAAAGAACCGCTCCGCAGGACGGAAACCCTGCGGCCGGCTTCCTCCGGTGAAAATCTCTTTATCTCCACCCCGGCTTCCCTCATCGTTTTCTCAATCACCGCAAGCTTGGAAAAATCACGGCGGGCGGCAAGGAGCATGGAGCCTCTCTTTTTCAGACTCACTCCTTTCCAACCGGGGCCCTTGAGCCCCGCCAACCGCTCTCTCCCCTCATGAGCCATGCGCGCCAGCGCCGGATCGGGAATGGCCTGGCGGATCATCCCCGCGTTTTTCCCGGAGGCATGCGCTCCTATTTCCCTCTCACGCTCCAGAATGACGACGCCTCTCACTCCCTTAAGCGCCAGATGATACGCCGTCGAAAGCCCCGCGAACCCCCCGCCGATAATAAGAACCTCTTCCCTCATTTTTTACCCCTGATTCTTATTGAGTCTGACCCAACTGTATCCGGCGGGTGGCGGCGGCCGAAGCCCTTGCCAATATGCCGAAGCTTTACCGGCATATTGGTGAGGTGGACGCCGACAGGACCCGCCTCCATCCATCTAACCCGACCTCCCTGGGAAAGAGAAATAAACATCCCCATCAAACGGTAACCTTGTTGAATCACGATCCCGGATGCCGCCGCCGTCCGCTCGGAAAACTTGGCCGGCCCTTTTCTCTCCTCTTTGTTGGAATAAATCAAAAAAGGCACCGGATCGCTCGAATGCGTCCGGGTCTCCACGCAGGTAAAGTGATCCGGCAAAACCATAATTTTATACGCCTCAAATTCTTCCCGAAGCCGCCTTTTCAACGTCCCCAAAACAAACCGATCGACGTCTTGAATGGCCTTCACCTTGAATTTTGCGCTCCCCATGTGCCCCGCCTCGTCCGTCGACTCCAAATGAACCATCACAAAGTCCCGCGTCCTTAAAGCGCGGACGGCATACTCCGCTTTTCCCGCGTAGTTGGTGTCAAAAAATCCGGTCACTCCGGGGACATGAATCACGTCAAGCCCCGCGTGGATGGCGATGCCCTTCACCAAATCCACCGCCGTGATCACCGCGCCCTTGAGTCCAAAGCGCTCGGCATAAGAAGGAAGGCGGGGCGAAAACCCCTGGCCCCAAAGCCAAATCATGCTGGCTTCCCCTTTCCCCTCATGCGCTCTCCTTCGATTGACGGGATGATCCTTAAAAAGCTCTCTGGAACGCATCATGAGCCGAACCAACATCCCTGCGCTCCTGCCCTTAGGCAAAAACCTTTTATAAGGCTGACCCATAATGTCGTGCGGCGGGGTGCAAAACGCTTTTTCCGCTTCCCTCTTGCCGTCTTTGACGATCATGAGATTCCGGTAACCCGTGCCCTCACCCGCATAAAACCGGATCCTGCCTCGATAAGCCCTTCTCAGCTTCTCATCCAAAAACCGAAGAAGCGCTCCCGCTTCCTTCGTGGAAATGTGGCCGGCGCTGAAGTCTTTTAAAATTTCTCCCTCGGTTGTCACCAGGTTACAGCGGAAAGCCAATTCGTCTTTATTCAATCGAATCCCAAGCTCCGCCGCCTCCAGAGGCCCGCGGCCGGTGAAGTACCGGCGGGGATCGTAGCCGAAAATGCTCATACAGCCGACATCGGTGCCAGGGACAAAACCTTTGGGGATGTTGCGGCTCAAACCCGCCGTTCCCCTCTTCGCAAAAAAATCCATGTTGGGCGTGCGGGCCGCCTCGAGCGGCGTTTTGCCTCCCAACTCTTTTAACGGATGATCCCCCATCCCATCCGGCACAACGACGACGTACTTCAACGCTTCTTCCTCACGTAACCGAAACTTTTGCCCTTCCCGTCCCTGCACCCCGCCCACTCATTCCCCGTCCCCCGGCACCACGCCTCCAGATCCGCCTTCGCCCCCAAGTCCGTGAAAATAACCTCGAGGACCTCCCCCGCTCTCAAATCCGCTATTTTTTCCTCGGTCATCAAAATGGGAACAGGGCAGAGGTAACCACAGCAGTCAAGGCTGTAACGGACGGTAACGGATGAAGGAATCAATACGTCACCCACCGGTCGACCTTGCCGTCGTAATCGGAATCCTTTTCGACTTTCGTGATCTTGCCGCCTTCGACGATGCCCCATTCGTCGATGTTCCCGTCGCCGTTCGTGTCCGCCTCCACCTTGACCGGCATGCCGTTGTCATAATACTCCCACCGGTCGGGCGTGCCGTCGCTGTTCGTGTCGGACGCGATGACCCGCGGAATGCGCCTTTCCTGCACGTTGTTATCCACTTTCAGAGAATCGCTGACCACGCCCTGAGCGTCAATCGAAGGGGCCGCGCTTTGGGAAGCCTCTTCGGCGCCCGCCAATGAAACCAAGCAAAGAAAAAAAATCAACGACAACGCCGCAAAATTTCTCACGCCCCACCTCCTCTTTGTGACCTCCAACAACCTTCCCTTGTAGTAATTATACACGACCCTGTTGGCCATGTAAATTACGCCGCCGCCGCCGAGGCGCGGATGGCGCGGTAGAGGTCTTTTAAGGCTTCCCATGGGGCGCGGATGAGGCGGATAAGGCCGGCAAAGCGGCTGAAAAAGCCCCGCACCGCGTCGCTCTTGATTTTGAAATCGCCGACGGCAAGGACTTTGTCATCGCCCACAACAAAGGGGGCGGCAAGGGCTTTGTAACCGACGTCGTAGTCTTTGTCCACGACGACGAATTGGTCGGGGCTCAACTTGTAGGAGAGAGCGCTGTCCACCATTTGGACAAGAGAGTCTTCACTTTTAACGGCGACCACAAAGCGCTCCACCTTCATCCCCACCCTCTCAAGCCCCGACCGGATCTCCTCCACAGAATCCGCCAAGAGGACCCTTTGAACGCCCAGTCCCGCCAGACGAGCTTCCACCGCTTCTCTCTTGGGATCCGTCTTCGAAACCACCACCGCGAACGGCCCTTTATTCAAGGCCTGGGACATGGCGCGGATAAGATTCGCCGAATCGGGATTCACCGTGCCGTCCTTATTCACGATGAAATCGGCGTGGAGGAGATGCGCCTGGCTCCGGCGGGTGGCCTCGATCACCCGCGTCACCACGGCATTCGCAAAGAGGTGCTCCTCGACCGCTTTCAAAAGCATGGCTTTGAAATCCATGCCCGGATAAAGATTCCGCATCCTTTCAAGATCCGCAGTTGCCCCCGGAGTGAACAAAACCTCCTCGAGCTTCTCTTCCTCAAGATTGGCCTGGAGGACGCTCCTCTCAAACCGCCCAAAGAGGTCCTTCCATTCATCCGTCATCTTCACCTCCGTCCCCGCAAGGGCCGCTTCCAAATACTGAGGAAGCGTAAACCCAAGCTCCGCCCTCGCCACCCCCGCCATCAACTCCGCCAGCCTCGCCCCGGAGATGGGCGGTACCTGCATGCCTGCGATGGAAGGCGCTAGGGGCGGGGCGGGCGGCATTGGAGTCGGCGGAGGCGCGGCCTTTTCCACTGCAAGACGGGCTCCCGCTTCCGGCAGAGGATACCCCACGATTCCCGCGCCTATTCGTTCCGCCGCGGAAGAAAGGTCCGCCATCACGACCGGCAAGGCCTCCCGAATCCCACCGGCCTTTTCCGCTCCAAACGCTTTCTCCCAATCAACGGATCGCGTTTCTGCCAAATCATCCAGCGCCCTTGTGAATTCCTCGCTTAATCTCCCCAGGGACTGGGTTTCATCTTGCAGCAAAGCTTCAAGGATAACGAAGTGATTGCCCAAACCAGGCGCTAGAGCATTTAACGTTTTTCCAAGACGCCTGCCTTCAAGAACCGCCAAAAACCGGGGCATCGTTACCGCCGGAAAAACACCATAAATGAGCCGGACCATTTCGGCGGAAAAATTCTCAAGAACGGTTTGATCCGCGTCTTTTCGCTCCGCATACTCACTGGCAATGCCAGCCGAAAACTGTAGAAGAGCGGTTTGAACAGCAGGCCCATCCGGCCCTACGGCCGCTTCCACGAGTGAATCCAAAGCGCCTTTAAAATCTTTCGACACGGGGCTCAGTGTCGACGCCAGCTTTTCCGCAAGGGTCTTCATCTCCTTATTAGCCGCCTTCCTCTCGTCCAAAAGGGCTTCCTCCGACTTCTGTTTGTTATACTCGCCGGTCGCAACCTGCACTGCGGCTTCAGCGAAATAGGCTGGATCTTGAACCAGCTTATCGTACAAAGCCTTTGACGCGTCCCGCACAAACTGGGCGGGATCCCCCTGTTTCAGCATACTTTTAATCACATCCTTCGGCGTGTAAGCCTTAAAGAGCTCTCCTTTCATCCCCAGTTGTTTCGCCCATTCCGAAAAGACGTAGAAAGCAACGGCCTGATAGTGCCGCGCCTCGCGGGCCGTCAAATAGGTAAAAAGCTGATAAACCACCGCCAGCGACGCCTCATGAGCGCCGTTTTCCTCAAACGCGGAGCGAAGATGCGGCAGGGCTTCGACCAAAAATCCATGGGCAAGCTGTGTGAGCTCCTGCGTCCTGTTTTTGTCCAAACCCATTTGTGCCGCCTTCGCCCGCATCAAAGCATCCGCCCGGCCGAAATACCCGTTTTCTTTGTTCCGGTCGTCGCGGACGTGCTGGAACTCGTGCGAAGAGAGGACCTTGTCCCACAGGCCATCCATGACCGCCTGCACCGATTGATGGGGATCGATCTTCATCGCTCGAAGCAAGTCCGCGACTACTTCATCTTCGTACTTCATCTCTCCATTTAATTGCGGAAGGAAGGTGCGTTCCACGTATTGACCCAAATTGCTCCGGTACGCAATGACAAGACTTGTCCCTTTACTATTCTCCGCCCGCTGGAAGAGGTCGGGATGGTACGCCTCCAAAAAGTCGATTTGCCTTGCCGCCATCCGGGTAATCCCCTTAATTTCCTCCCCGCTTACAACGTCCCTGACGTTCACGTCTTGGGAAAGCGCTTTGATCATGTTGAGCGCATAAAATTGTGGTTTGCTTGGATCCGTCTCCCGTTCTTCCTTCGTTGAAAATCGGAAGTAATCCACGGAATCCTTCTGCCCGTCGGCTGGACTCACATTGTCGTAGCGTTCATAAGCCTTGTTCAAAGCATCCGCGAGGGCGGTTACCTGGGCATGGTCGGCCTTTATCCCGGCCCAATATTCCATCACAGCGCTTAAGCCTTTAAATTGCAGGGTCTTCACTTCTTTGATCTTGGCCTGGCCGCTTGCATCCTTCACCACGTTGCCGTCTTTATCTACCTGCGGTATCCTCACCGTCAAAGAAATGTCCTGCCGATGACCCATGGCTTTCTCAAGCTCCTTCATGCGGTTCAAGACCCACGGATCCGCCTTGCCCAATCTTTCCAGCTCCACCACACTGCGGTAAAGCAAACCGTACTCCGCTAAGGGATTCAAGCCCGTCACACCCTTGAGGCTTTCGGCAAAGGCCTTGGCGGCGTCTTGTTGGATAATCCGCTCCAATTGCTCCAGCTCCTGTTTGCCTTTTGCTTTTTCCTTCATGTCGGCGCGCTGCATCTCGATCAGCCTGTCGAAATTCTTGAGACCCCCCTCATTCCTAAAGGTCAAAACCTGCATGGCTCTGGAAGCGTAGTCGAGCGCCGTCTGGGTCCGCACGCTCCCCTGGGCGTCGATGGCCGTCTGCCGGTGAGCCTTGTGCATGGCCATCGCCGTCTCTTCTTTTCCGAAACCTAAGGTTTCCGTATAAAGCTTGTGGATGGCCTTGTCCGTGTGAATGGCGTCGGTGAGAACGGTCCGGACGGACTCGACGCTGAGAGTCCTCTTGGGACTGAGTGTCTCGTGAATCCGCGCCACATCCCTTAAGGTGTCGAGCGCTTTTCGGACGTCCTCCGTCAGAGAAAGAATTCCGCCGCCAACCAAGAACTGCGCCGCGGCGACTGAATCATCCGGAGCGATGCCGGCCGGTTTTCCATCTTCGCTTGTGACGTTGGCGGCGATAAACCGCTTGATCGCATCGTACCGGTCATCATCCGCCGAGTTCTGCAGGGTGTTCACGATACCGAAGACCACACGGCCCTCGCGGGTAAGGCGTTCTTCTTTTTCTCCCGTTTCAGGATCCTGATAAACATGGACATAAGCGGGATTCTGACGAAGAAGGTTCTCAAGCCTTTCGGCGGCTTTCGCATCCCCCTTGGCGGCTTCCGCTATGGCGCCTTTTACGCTGACCGCCTGCGTTTCCACAAAGCGCTCGGTTCCCGAGCCTCCCCTTGGAAGCATTTGCCTGGCTAAGAACTTCGCGACGCCCACGACGGTCTCGATGTCCTGCGCCTTGGCGAAAGAATCATGCCCGGCGGCTTCGATCTTGTCAAAACGAAGGTCCTTGTAGCCGTCCCGAAGCGATCTCACCGCGTCGAGGAGGCCGCCTTCTTTGCTTAATCGATCCGTCTTCTCCCAGGATTTGGTCCGGCCCTCGAGAAGCTCGGTAAAGATCCTTTCCGCATCCATCCGTGTGGATTCGAAAATCCTTTCCGCCCTCTTAAGCCCGCCGGCGATGGAGTCGCTCACAACAAGCCCTGAACCTCGCGCGTCGACATTGACAACCTCTCTGAACTTGTTCTCGAGGATCTTCAAATCCTTCTCCAGGATGCCCCTCTCGGCAGGCAGCAAAGCAGGATCGCCCAGCTTCTGCCGGTGAGCCTCGATCCACTTCTTCAAAACTTGAATCACCATCCGCCCTTTCAACGTGTCGGACATCGCAAATTCAATGGCCTCTCCCCGTTCGACGTTGTCCTTAACCTTGACAAGAAGCGTAAGCTGATCGTTCTCGTTTGTCAGCGCGTCCCTTCCAAGCTGACGGATCAATCTCAATCCCGTTTCATCGCCGGTGGACTTGTAAAGCTCTTCCAAAGCCTCCCTGAGCTTCCCATTCTCCTTGAGCGTGCTTAACTCCTGCTTGGCGGCGGCGGTATCCGCGTAAAGGTAACGTTCCGTTTTAAATCTCCCCGCGGTAAGATCCACGAATCTCGCGTCCTGCGAATCCGTGGTGCGGCCGGTGCGGTAAGTGAGCTGGCCAAGGGCGGTCTCGGACATCTTTTCGGCCCCCAACACATGGAGCTCAAGACGCCCTCTCCAATCCACTCCCGTGTAACCCTGCTCGTTCGTGATATGGATCTTCGTCAGGTTCTGCGGATTGTCCTTGGCGCCGGGGCCGGCCGATTTCGCGGCTTCGTTGAGCTTGGCCGCGTCTTTGGCGCCGATGGTGACAAGCCGCTCGGCGCTGATCCCGCTTCCATCCAGAATCTTTCCGAAAATGGCCTCGAGTTTGGACCTTACCACCGTATCCATCGAAGCGATGACAACCGAGCTTTCGCCCTTCTCCATGGTCCGGATCGCATGGGCGACAAACTCGTCGACCGCGCGATTCTGTTGTCTTAAGCTCATCCTGTCCGTGACACGGCTCACGTCGATTTCCCGGATCGCCGCCTCCGTCATTCCCACGGCGAAGGAGCGGTCGGTCCGGTACTTGCTTAAATCCACCTTCGTGGCGGTGATCGTTTCGATGTCCGAACCGATGCCGGTGGTGATCAACGTCTTCTTCGATTCGGCCGTGGCCGTCATGCCGAGAATGACGGACTTAGGTCTTGCGAAAATTTGGAGAAGCGAGGTGTAGTTTTCGGTCGTCGCCTGATCGATTTTATTTTCGTTGACCTCTTTCACGCCCTTGCCGAACTCGCCGCGGCCCAATTTTGCGTTGTGCTCAAGGGCGAGTCCCAGCTTGTAGTTCGTGTCGCTGATGCGGCTTTCGTAGGCGGTTTTGCCCACCATGTCGTTGGGATAGAGGAAGCCGTCTTTCACCGAGTAACCGGAGCGCGCTTCGAGCATCTCCGCGCGGACGTCTCTCATGCCGTGCAGGAACATCAAGATTTCGCCTTCCAAAAGGCCCGTTTCCTTCTTAAAGAGCTCTAGGGACTTGTGGTTATACAAGACCTTTTCGCCCGGCGCATCCTTCGCGGCGAAGTACACCTCGGCTCTCTCCGAGTTATCGCCCCGCACCTGGGCCTCCCCCTCCCGTCCCGTGAAGATACCCACCTTGGAAGGATCGGCAACAAGCTGGTGAAGCTTCCTGGCGTCGGCTATCTGCTTCAAGCCTTCCACCGTCGAGGCAAGCGCCACGCCTTCACCCGCCACGATATAAGCCTGGCGCCCCGTTACCGGCACATGGACTTCATCCACCACGATCAAGTTAAACTTCCGGATGGCCGCGAGGACGTCCGCCCTGGGCGAGTTGTACAAATGGCCGAGAGAAGTGTAATCGATCACAATGACGTTATTTTGAGAATCTTTGCCGGTGATCGAGTCCACCAGCTTATCCAAATTGTTCTTAGCCAAATCCGCCCCATTCACCAGCTTACTGCCCAAAATCTCCGCTATCTCCGCCCTTGCAAACTGCCCCGCCGATCCATGAACGTACCGGGCGGCGGCCTCGGCCGTATCCACGATGATCATCCGGGACGCCTTCTCCCCATAGATCATTCCCATCGCTTCCATAAAGGCCAGAGCCGCCTCCGTCTTGCCCGCGCCCGCCTCCAAAACGGCGCCCTTCCCTGAGGCGAAGGTGGCGATTAAACGTCTTTGAGCGGCCGTCATCCCTCCGGCAAGATCCCCGGGTTTTTTGCCGAAAGCAAAGTCCATCACCTTCTCGGTAAAGAGCATGGCCCACTCGGGGTTTTTGGCGCCTCGAATCTCCGCGAGGAGATCTTGCTGCATCTCGTTTCTCTTCTCTTCCAGGCTCTTCAACTCACCCCGGAGTTTGTCCAGCTCCGCCTTGTTTTCTTCCGTCACCTTTTCCTTCAACAAGCTATTGATTGCTTTTCTCTTCTCCAACACCTCCCCATGCTTCACGAGATAATCATTGATGCTCCCCTCCTTCATCCGCAGCTCAGCAAGCTTCTCCGGCTTGCTCTTATATTCCTCCCTCAAATGAGCAGCGTACGAAACGTCGACCGAACTGTCTCCTTTCTTCAAACGGTTGTCGATTTCCCGGTAGCCATCCTCCGGAGTGGCGGAACGCCCCTCTTTCAGTAAATCACCCTCCACTTTCTTGAAGATGCCTTCCATCTGCTTGTCGTACTTCTCCGAAAGCTCTTTGACGGGCTTTATATCAAACCTCTCGGCCTCAAGCTCCGCGGCGGTCAGGACTTGGTGCTTCTGGGTATTTCTCTGGGCTTGGGTGATTTCAACGGGGCGGAATTTGGCGTGATTGGCAAGAGTGAACTCGGCTTCCAAACGCACCAGTTCCTTCCGGAGATTCGCTCTCTCCGACTCGGAAAGCGGCCCTTTAAGCCGAATCTCGATAAGCGCGCGCTGGCGGGAAATCTCAATGAAACGTTCCGTGTTGGTTTCGGCTTTCTTCTGAAACCCGGCAAAATGCCTGTTTTCCTTCATCAGGTCGCCACGGCTCAATCCATAATCCCGCAATGTCCCATCCGTAAGCTCCTTTTGATCCGGGAGCTTCTTTTCGCTCATCAACTTGCTTAAAAGCGCGCTCTTCGACTCGGTATCCGGCGCTTCCCTCTCCCTCACCGCGTATTCCTCCACAACCTTCGACACTGCCTCATAAACCTTTTGGTAGTCACGATAGGACTTCTGCCACTGGGTCCTTCCTCCCTCGGAACGGTAGCTCTCAAGCCTCCCGGCATGATCCGGATGGAGCCACACGTCTTTTTCAAGCTCTATTTGAGTTTTCAACCTGGCAAGACCTTCCTGGCTTAGGAGCATCTGCGCTTCCATGCGGTCTAACGTGCCGCCGAGCTCGCGGGAAACCTTATCCCACTGGCCGGCACGGTCGACGCCTTCAAAGCCACGCAGAGTGTCCAGGTTCTGCGATCGGCGCTTGCCCAACCGTATTTCAAGGCGCTCCTGAATAAGCCACGACCCAAGTTTTGCCTGCACCTCACCGCCGCGCGTCGTAATGACCCACTGCCGGCGGCCTTCGGCCAGAGGCTGTACGAGGTAGTAGCCCTCAATTATTGAATCCAGCGTCTTCTCGCCGAACGCTTCTTTTTCGATCTTTTCGACTTCGAGGCGGGCGCTTCTGGCAAGATCCGTATTGCCCTGCTGCACGTCCTTGTAAGCTATCTTACTCATCTCGGTCGTCACTTCGAGCCGCCGTCCGCCAAACTCAATCTCCCCTTCGGACTGAAGCGCGACCTCTGTCAAAGTCGCGGCGTCCAGCAAGGCATTCATCCTCCTTTGGGCAGCCTCCCTCAAAGCGAACGTCACTTCCACCGAAGCGCCGCGGAAGCTCACCTCTTTCGCCGTGCTTGCCGCCTGCCCTAAATCAGCAAAGCTAAGCTCACGGGCCACGACCTCATTCGCCGCATGGCGGAGCGTATCGCGCCTAAACTCGGTATTCCCGAAGTTCTCGAGCTTGACCGTTTGCGCCTCCGAAGGCTTGACAAGTTCCGTTACATCCTTTGTCGTCAAATAAGAGGGATCTCTGCCGATAAATTCCTGCAGTCTTTCCACAGAGCTGTCAAAGGAAATGCGTTCCACTTTATAGTCCAGGCGCGTTGTCTCCTTTTCGTACAGCGCCTCAAGCCTTTGCAGGCGATCAAGCCCGGATGCCATCGCTCCCAGCGCTTTTACGTCCATCCCGCGCCCGATGGCCTCGTCCATGAGCATCCGCACGCGCGAAGCGTCGCCCTTGACAAGGCTCTCATGGAACCGGTAAAGGATATCCTGGGACTTGTCCGCGTTTTTCAAGGCCTCGATTTGCAAAAACTCCATCTGCCGGTCAGTGGGCACCTCCAACAGCTTTGCCTCAACCTTCGCGCGCTCCTCCGGGGTCAAACGATCTCCTAATTTCCCCAATATTTCCCTCGCCCCGGCGGCGTCGCCTTCCTCAATCAAATAATCAAACCTCTGCTTCAAATAGGAAGTGTTTGCGCCTAAATTCTCCTTCACCGCGCTCTCCAATTTCTGCCGTAAATCAGCGCGCTCCTCTCCGGTTACCCTTGTCATCTCCTCCAAGGCCCCACGGGCGCCGTCAAAGTCTCCCCTTTGGAGATCCCGATCAAACCGCTCCGAGAGGATCCTTGTCAGAGCTTCCTTCGAGTCGCCCGCCTTAAGCGATTCGGCGGTAAGGAGCTCGGTTCCTTTCCCATAAAGTTCGTTATACCGGTCAACCTCTTTCGAGACGTGCGTTCCGTTCCGAACGGATTCGGCGTCGACCGGCGCCAGGCCTTCCCTGTGCTTCTTGTTGTAACCCTCCATCATTTTCGCCGTGAGATCGCCGGTGACGCCTCCCTCCAGCGCCTGCTGGATGCGCGACGCTTCCATCATCGCGCCCAAATCCCGCTCCCTCTGCGTAAAATGACTCCGTTGCGCGAGGGCCTTGAACCCTTCGATGCCTCCGCCGTTTTCTCTCACGAATTTCAAATCGCCTTGGATGCGCTCCACGAGCTTTTCCCTGGCCGTCTTTTCCGTCGCCGCGCCGAATTCTTTCTTGAAGCTTTCGGCATAGCTTTTTTCGGCCCCGCTCAAGCCTCTTGAGGGAATGATGAAAAGGAGAACCCAGCCCAGCACCTGCTGGCTTGTCTCGGAGAAGCCCAAAATTTTCAAGGACTCATTGATGGTGCCGACCTTCAATCCCACGGCAAAATTCCCATAAAGCCGGAGCGCAAGCCCTCCCGTCTTTGTCGCGCCCAACGACTGCGCAATCCGCATGCCCAGCGCTTTCTCATCCAAAACTTTCACGACGGAACGGCCCGTAATATTACCCAAACCTCCCGCTATCGCCATCTGCCCCCCGGCAAAAAGATGCACGATCGGCCCCACCATCCGGCCTTCAAGAGGCGCCTCAATCATTTGCCTGCCCAGTTCCTTCGCGCCCTCTACCGAGACAAGATCAAACCTTTGTCCTTCCTTGCTTGTGATCTTCAACCCCTCCCACTTCCCCGTGCTTACAAACTTAAACAGAGCGTCCACCGCCGACGTCGCCGGCGCAAAACCCAGCGTCACCATCGGCCACATCGCGGCCTGCTTCATCGACAGAGTCGCTATATTCACCGAGCCCCTCCCAATGTCTCCGAGCGTATTGGCCGCGCCCTTCATGAGATCAAACCCTCTCTTACTCAACGCCACCGAGAACACGGCGCCCCAAACCGCTCCCCTCACCGCGCTCCCCAGCAAATCCCACCCTGACCGGACCTCTCCGTAAGCCAAATCAACGGCAACGTTCGTCGTCACGGAAGCCGCCATCACAAACGCCGTTTGGGAAGAGGCAAAGCTTGTATTCGCCGCAAGGGTCTTATAGGAATCGGCGATCTTATTCAAAACATCGGCGGCGGCTTTGCCCTCTTGAGCGGCCTTGACCATTAAACCGACCGTTTTGAACACCGTGCCGAAAACAGCGCCGGCCGCAAACCCGCCTAACGCATTGGCCTTCGCTTCTTGCCACACCGCCTGAGCATCAAACTTTCTGTCTGCCGTGATGGACTGATAA
>JACQQY010000096.1 GCA_016206825.1 Candidatus Omnitrophota bacterium | reverse complement strand
GGCCGAAACCGTTCCATACTTGCGCCTTCGGTCAGGCGAAGCGCCAGAAGAAGCGATTCCACCTCTTTTCGCTCCCCCTCGAGCGTTTCTTCCTCCTCAGGAACCCAATCGTTCCGGTTCGCTTTGTCCAAATACTTCGCGTAGCTGGAAGCATACCGGAACCGCTTGCCCTTCAGGTGTGAAAAGGCGCCTGGCCCCAAGCCCAGATACTCTTCGTTCGCCCAATAAATCCCATTATGCCTCGACTCAAAACCCGGCTTCGCATGGCTTAAAAGTTCGTAATGACGAAAACCCCCTGTTTTTAACCGGTCTCGCGCGCAAGAAAGCATCTCAGCCTGCGCGTCCTCAGCCGGCAGACCCAACGTCCCTTCCCGGCGTCTGCGCCCGAACACGGTGCTTGGCTCAACCGTGAGTTCGTAAAGGGAAACGTGTTCCGGCCCCAGCCCGACCGCCTGGGCCACCGAGCGCTCCGCCTCCTTCAACGTCTCACCGGGCAAGGCGAGCATGAGATCCAAACTCACGTTATCAAAACCGGCCTTTCGAAAGATACCGTAGGAGGAAAAAATGGCCGCCGCATCGTGGGTGCGATTAAGACGTTTGAGCGTCGGATCGTTGAACGACTGCGCCCCCAAGCTGATCCGGTTGACGCCCAACCCTCTGTAGGCCTTGGCCTTCTCTTCGTCCGCGTCTCCCGGATTCGCCTCATAAGTCACTTCCGCCTGGGCTTCCCAGCGAAAATACTTCTTCAACAAATCAAAAAGCTTACTTGTTTCCTCCAAGCTTAAAACGGACGGAGTTCCTCCTCCCACGTATACGGTGTCGAAAGAAACGCCTTGAAGAAGGTCGGAAGCGCGCGCCGCTTCTTTCTCGAAAGCGGTGAAGAATGCCTCGCGTTTGGCCGGAGATCCCGCCCCCGCAATCACAAAGTCGCAGTAATGGCACCTTCTCAAGCAAAAGGGAATGTGGACGTAAAGACCTATCATGTTCGCCCCGGATAAAACCCCTGGTACTGTGTAACATTAATTACCGACGGCAGATCAAATCCCCCCTGCCCCCTTTTAAATAAAAAGGGGGTTGGTCTAAAGAAAGCCCTTACCCCCCTTTTCTTTTTAAAGGGGGCAGGGGGGATTTAAACCCTTCTCAATCGTCATGAATTAACGTTACAACGTGCCGGACAAAAATCCTTCTCTTTTCCCCCGATTTATGATAGAAATAAAGGCCAGTCGTAACCTCGATGCAAGAGGTTAAAAGAGCAACCAACCCATTTTAACAAAGGGGGACAACGTGGCAAGGAAAGCAAATGCAGCCTTCATGAAACCGCTACAACCCAGCGACGCCTTGGCAAGGGTTGTCGGCTCCAAAGCGATTCCCAGAACGCAGGTCGTAAAGAAACTCTGGGACTACATCAAAAAGAACGGTCTCCAAGACAAGAAGAATAGGAGACTCATCAACGCCGACGAGAACCTGAAGCCGGTTTTTAACGGCAAAAACCAGGTTTCCATGTTCGACATGACAAAGCTTGTTTCCAAGCATCTGTCATAACGATGGGATTCAGGTAGGGAACGGTGCTAAACCGTTCCCTACTTTCCCAACATCAACTGCGCCGCCACAAACAGCAGAAAAACCCCGAAAATCCTCTTGAGCAGCAGCTCAGGAAGCGACACGCTCGCCCACGCGCCGACGTAACTCCCCAAAAAAATACCCAGAGCCACAAAACCCGCCGCTTTTAGGTCGACGTGGCCGCTTTGGAAGTATTTGAGAAAGGCAAGAAGCGCCACCGGAGGCAAAAAAGCGGCCAGGACGGTCCCTTGCGCTTTATGCTGGGTCATCCCGAAAAGATAAACGAGGCACGGCACCACCACCGTCCCTCCCCCTATCCCCAAAAGCCCGCTAAACACCCCCGCCGCTCCTCCAAGAGCCACGTAGGCCATCTCGATCATTCTTGTTCTCTCCTATCTGCCATGCGCTCTGCGCTATGCGCTATGCCGTCTCCTCTATATCCTCCGGTATAAGCTTTCTGCCGGTGAAACCCGCATCCACCTCATGATAATACCGAATCTTCTCCTCATCGCTTCGCCAGCAAAGAAACACTTCCCTCCCGCCGATCACGGCAGGGAAATCCACCAGCCCCGCTGAAAAATCCCAATCCTTGTACGAGCACCCCAGCTCTTCCAACTCCCGGAAAAGCCCCTGAAGCTGATTCATTTGATCGAGCGCCTCTTGGTCGTTCTCCGTCTGCGCCCCCAGCTCCGACGACAGCATCCGGAACCGCTTTCCGGCGGCCAAGATATCCTGCACGATACGCCGGACAAGCGGCAGCATCTGATTGGCCTCTTTAAGCGTAAACAATTTAACCCGATTCATCCCCGCTCCCCCTTAGGTTTTGCTCCAATGAACGAACGAGATCCCGAATTTGCCGGACAACCCGATCCGGCAATCCCAGCTTCTCCGCCTCCGACTCCGTGCTTTTCAGATGAGCCGCAAGCTTCCTAAGGGCCTGAAATCTTTTATCCTCCCCTTGGCCCGAAGAAGCGGGTTGAAAACCATCTGATCTCAGAAGATACCGGACTTTTTTTCTCACCTCGGCCTCCGGCTTGGCCTCCTCCAAGACGTCCTCCCTTAGCCTTTGATAGTCCGCCTCCGGGATCTTCCGGCTTGCCTTCGCCAAGCGCAGGACGTTGACGGACTCATAAGTAGGTATCCGCGCGGGCTTTTCTTCGTCGAGATGCCGCTTCAAAAAAGAAGGTTCCTCGCTTTCCAAAAAGAAATAAGACCTCAAAAGCTTGGCCGCCGTTTCCTTCCGGACGCCGATCTCCTTTACGCAATATGCCTCAAAGGTAAGATACCCCCACTCCCGAAAAAGCTTGTCCCTCTGAACGGCATAAAGCTTCCGTCCCAGATCCATCCACGAGCTCTTGAAATTCTTCGCGGCCTCCAGCGCCGCGTACCTGAGCGACCGAGGATCCATCCCCTCCATCCGCTCTTCAATCTTTTGGATTGCGTTTGTTTTTGACATTAAAAGGTCCTTGCATGGTGGGCGGTAATGGACTCGAACCATTGACCTTCTGAATGTAAGTCAGACGCTCTAACCAACTGAGCTAACCGCCCGGATAAATCCATCTCAAGAGTCGGAACATCGACCGGTAATCCGGTTGACCCGGCGCAAGGGGCTCATCCAGACACGCATAGACCGCCAAAGAACCCAGCGCCGGAAAAAGAAGCCGCGACACCAAACCTTTACTGCCCATCGCGAGGGTAATGACGTTTTTGGAAACGTTCTCCAAAGCAAACCGGGCAAGCGTTTGGACGTCTTTGAAGGCCGAAGCCCGCGCCGCCACTTTGACGATGTCGGCGCCTAAGGACTTTGCCTCACGGGCGATTTGGTTTAGTTTCTCAAGGGAAGGCGTCCTTCGAAAATCATGATAAGAAACCAAAACCCGCTTCCGGCGCCGCCGCGCCTCCCGAATAACCTGCGTCACAATTGCCCTTGAGGAAAGCTCGATATCCACGGCATCCACCTTCGGAAGAAGGGCTGTGAATAACCCAAGCCTTTCCCGTTCGGATAAGTTCCACCTCCCCCCCTCGGCGCGTGAGCGGATGGTGGCAATGGAAGAAAAACGGGCAAAGCGGCCGGCTTCCTTCAACACGTGCTCCGGATCCCATGACGCGTAGAGGTCCACCCGCAATTCCACGAAACGCACGCCCTGTTTTTCCATCGTCCGGATGGCCTTCAAGGGGATTTTGTCTTTGAGACTAACAATGACCGGGGGGATGCCTTCTTGAAGAAAAAGCGAAGCGAACTTCAAGTCTACACCATCTCTTCTTTCCGATAAAGCTCGGGGTTTTCAAAACGGGTGTACTCGCGGATAAAGGTAAGCATGAGCGACCCGACCGGCCCGTTTCTCTGCTTGGCAATGATCATCTCGGCCTTTCCCTTATTGTCGTCGGTCGGATTATAATACTCCTCCCTTAGAAGCAGGACCACGAGATCCGCATCCTGCTCGATCGCCCCGGATTCCCTGAGATCCGAAAGCTGAGGCCGATGGTCGGCCCGCGATTCCACCGCGCGGGAAAGCTGGCTGATCGCCACAAGGGGTACGTTCAATTCCCTCGCCAACTCCTTCAAAGAACGTGAGATCTCGGATATTTCCTGCTGGCGGCTCTCGCTCCCGGCCTTTCCCTGCATCAACTGCAAATAATCCAGCATCAGGATCTGTATCCCAAACTGGGACTTGAGGCGTCTGGCTTTCGCCTTAAGCTCCAAAACGCTGATGCCGGGAGTGTCGTCGATGTAAATGGGCGCCTCCGAGAGCTTCGCGGCGGCGCTGGTCAGATTCGGCCAAACCGACTGCGACAGAAATCCCGTCCGCACCCCATGGGCATTCACCCGGGCGCAGGAACAAAGCATCCTTTGGACGAGCTGTTCCTTGGACATCTCCAAGCTGAAAACGGCCACGGGGAGCTTGAGCGTAAGCGCCGCGTGCTCGGCGATGCAAGCCATAAAGGCGCTCTTCCCCATGGAGGGACGCGCCGCGATCACGATCAAATCCGACGGCTGGAGCCCGGCCGTCATCGTGTCAAACTCATGAAAACCCGTGGCAATCCCTGTGATGTGCTGCTTACGCTGGTACAGCCGGTCTATCGTCTCGATCTGCTGGCGCACCAAGTCCTTAAGCGGCACGACGCCGCCGGAATACTTTTTACTGGTAATGTCAAAGATGGCCTTTTCCGAACGGTCGAGGAGAACCTCCACCTCCTGGGCGCCGTCGTAACAATCGGCCGCTATCCGGGTGGCGCTTTGGATCAAATGCCTCAGGATGTATTTTTCTTTGACAATGCGGGCATAATGCTCAAGGTTGGCCGCCGTGGGCACGGCCGTCGTGAGATACGCCATGTAGCCGGCGCCGCCGGCCGCCTCCATCGCCCCTTCCTTCGAAAGGTTCTCCGTGAGCGTGACCAAATCCACGGCCTCACTGCGGCTAAAGAGATCCACCATGCACTGGAAGATCCTGCGGTGGGCCTCCTTGTAAAAAGCGTCCGGCGTCAAAAGCTCAACGGCCCTGGCAATGGCGGTCTCCTCGATCAACATCGATCCCAAGACCGCCGCCTCTGCCTCGATGTTTTGAGGGGGGATCTTCTCCTTTTCCAAAGCCTCTTGAAGAAGGGTCATGCCTTTTTCTTGACCACCTGTACTTTGAGCGTCGCCGTCAACTCCGGGCAGAGTCTTACCGAAACGGCGTGAACCCCAAGTCTGTGGATGGGTTCTTCGAGCTGGATTTCCTTTTTATCCACACGGATGCCGTTCTGGGCAAGCGCTTCTTGAATGTCCTGCGCCGTCACCGCGCCGTGCAGCTTATCCTCCTCACCGGAAAGGGCCTGTATCGTCAGTGAGAGCCCCTCCAACCGGGAGGCCGTCTCCTTCGCTTCCGCAAGACGCTTGGCTTCTTGTTTGTCCCGTCTTGCCTTTTCGACCGCAAGGGCCTTTACGGCGGAAGGAGTGGCAAGCCTTGCTTTCCCATGGGGAATCAGAAAATTAGCGGCGAAACCTCTCGCTACCTTGACCACTTCCCCCTTCCGGCCAAGTTTGGGATCGCTTTCATTCAAAATAACTTCAACCTCTCCCATCTGTCACCTCTTTCAATGAACCCTGCTCACTCGGCGGCGTAAGGCAAAAGCGCGATTTGCCTGGCGCGCTTAATGTGGCGAGTAATGCGCCGTTGAGATTTGGCGTTTAAAGCGGATATGCGGCTGGGAATGATTTTTCCCCTTTCCGTAATGAAATAACGCAGGCGATTGACGTCCTTATAGTCGATCGACGCGACCTCCTCCACCGAGAATTTAGGCGTTCTCCTTCGAAACGGTTTTTTCTTCTCATCGGCTTTGGGCCTTCTCGCGGACTCTCTGATCATGAAACCCTCCCTCTTTCTGCTTCGCTGTGTCCTTGACGGCACAGCTTCGCAGCAACTCGTTTAAAAAGGAACCTCTTCTCCGCCGGATCCTTTCGGCTCCCCTTCGGGAACCTCCTCAAGCTGGATCTCCCCGATTTCTTCTTTACCGCCCTGCGGGACATCCGAAGAGAATTCCCGCTCCTTGTTGAGCGGCGCGCCTTGCGCCGCTCCCTGGATTCTCAAAAACTGGACGCTCATCGCCACAACCTCTACCATGCTTCTCTTCTGCCCATCGGGCGTATCCCATGAGCGGCTCTGAAGCCTCCCTTCCACAAAGACGGAACTTCCCTTCTTCAGATATTCCCCGCACAGCTCCGCCTGCCTTCCCCACACCACCACGCGGACAAACGCCGTCTCTTCCTTCTTTTCTCCGCTCTGCAGTTTGTAAACGCGGTTCATCGCAAGACTGAAATTCACCACCGCGGAGCCGCTTGGAAGATAACGGAGCTCGGGGTCCCTCGTCAAGTTCCCTATCAATAAAACCTTGTTGACACTGGCCATATTCCCCCCTTTTTTACGCTCGGTCCTTTCTCACCAATAAAAACTTCAGAAGCTGGTCGTTGAGTCTCAGGGTCTGCTCCATCTTCTTCGCCTGCAAAGGATCCAGTTGAAAATGAAGAAGGATATAATGCCCATCCTGTTTTTTCTTGATCTTATAAGCCAAACGCCTCCTGCCCCACTCCTGCAGGCCATCGACCCGGCCGCCGTTTTTCGTGACGAGCTCTTGAATCTGAGCCACCGTGTTTTTTGAAACCTCCGACCCTAAATCGGGATCCAAAATAAAAACCCCCTCATAACTTCTCATTCGATCTCTCCTCCCCTGTCTGTGAATGACTGAGGACGTCCATGGCCCTTTGCGGCCCATGTTCCGCCCACTCCCAGCAAACCTTCGCCGCCTCCTCCAGACATCTTTTCAGCCTGCGTGCTTCTTCTTGATGGAAGGGCTCCAGAACGAATCGGGCGAAGTCCTCCGGCAATTCTCCCGCTTTGATGCCTATCCGAAGCCTGGGAAACCGCTCCGTGCCGAGAGCCTCACTCACCGACTGAAGGCCCTTATGCCCCCCCGAGCTTCCCGCTAAACGCAGACGCATCCTGCCCAAAGCCAAATGAACGTCATCGCAAACCAACAGCAAACTTTGCGGCTCCGCCTTAAACTTGCGCACAATGTCCAGGACCGCTTCCCCCGTCCGATTGACGTACGTCCGGGGTCTCACCAAACGAACCCCAGCCGGCAAGGGATGGAGTTTTTTCAAAACGTCCAAAACCAAGAAGCCGACATTGTGTCTCGTGTTTTCGTATTCCTTCCCGGGATTCCCAATGCCGATGATGAATTTCACCGTTATTTTTTCTCAGTCCTTGCCTCTTCCTTCGCCTTTTCCGCGGCCTTAGGCTCTTCTTCTTTCTTCTCCCGGATCACCTCGATCTCCGGCGCCTCAGCGGCCGCCTCTTCGGGTTTCTCCGCCAGAAGTCTGACTTGGAAAAGCAACGCATCGGCATCCGTGATGACTTTGAGCGTCTCCGGCAAGCGAAGGTCCTTCACATAAATCGCGCCGCCTAAGCGTAAACCCGAAACGTCGACGTCGACGTGCTTGGGGATATCCGCCGGCAGGCATTGAATTTTGATCATCCTCAAGGGGTGATCCAGCATCCCGCCTTCCAGCTTAACGCCCATTGGGTCCCCATTGGGGATGACCTCCACCTCCACCGTGACCTTTTCGCTCAGCGAAATCTCGTTAAAATCCAAATGGAGGAGGTCCCTCTTCACCGGGCCGTACTGAACTTCCTTCACCAAAACCGCCCGCGCCCTCGGCTTCTTGCCATCTTCGATCTTAAGATTAATGAGAGTATTTTCACCGGCCGCCCCATGGATGATCCGCGATATCTCCTTACCGACCACCGAAACACAAACCGTTTCCTCTCCCTTGTGATAAACGACCGCCGGGACAAAACCCTTCCCCCTCAGCTTTTTAACCTGCTGTTTTCCTTTCTCCGTCCGGAGATTCGCCTTCAGCTCTATCTGTTCCATACTTATCTCCTCTCAACTAAACAACTTACTCACCGACTCTTCGCAATGAATCCTTCTTATGGCCTCTCCCAGAAGAGGCGCGACCGACAGCACCTTAAATAGAGGGTGCTTCTTGGCGGGATCCAGCGGGATGCTGTCCGTAACGACAAACTCCTGTATCGGTGAATTCTTGATACGCTCAACCGCCGGCCCCGAGAGAATGGGATGAGAGACCGCGGCGCAAATCCGAAGGGCTCCCGCTTTCTTAAGAGCCGCGGCCGCTTCGCAAATGGAGCCGGCCGTCGCCACCAAATCATCCACGATCACGATGTTCTTATTTTTCACGTCCCCCAAAATATGCATCACCTCCGCGCGGCGGTCATCGATCCGTCTTTTATCGACGATGGCCAAGCCCGCGCCCAGCCTTTTCGAATAGGCGCGCGCCATCTTGATGCCTCCCACGTCCGGAGAGGCGACCACCAGATCTTTGATCTTCTTTTTTCGATAATAATCCACCACCGCCTTGACGGCAAAAAGATGGTCCAGAGGAATGTCAAAAAACCCCTGAATCTGGTCCGCATGCAGATCCATCGTCAAAACGCGATTGGCCCCCGCAACCGTCAGGAGATTGGCCACGAGCTTGGCCGTGATGGGAACCCGCGGCTGGTCTTTCCGGTCCTGCCGCGCGTAACCAAAATAGGGCATCACCGCCGTAATCCTTCTCGCCGACGCCCGCTTCATGGCGTCCATCATGATGAGAAGCTCCATTAAATTATGATTGGCCGGCGGGCAGGTCGGCTGGACGATGAAGATGTCCCTGCCTCTCACGTCCTCATTGATCTTGACGCGGATCTCCCCTTCGCTGAAAGCCGTGACAAGAGCGTCTCCCAAAGGAACGTTCAAATACCGGGCGATCTTCTTGGCCAATTCGGGGTTGGCATTTCCTGAAAACAATTTCAATTTGCCGTTCATCGCCTTCTCTCTTCCGCTCATCGCTCATGGAATGGTTATTCAGTATACACCCTCTCCGGATTATTTTCTGCTATTTAATGGCCTTGCCGGCAGGCCCGCCACCACCGCCCCATCGGCCACATAAGTCCCCTTGGTGACGACCGCGCCCGCGCCCGTCACGGCTCTTCGCCCCACCGTCACAGGGGCGATGAGGACGGTTCCACTGCCTATTTGGGCTCTGTCCTTGATGACCGTCCGCCGCTTGGCCTTCCCGTCGTAGTTGGCGGTGATGCTCCCTGCGCCGACGTTCACCCAAGACCCTATCTCGGCGTCGCCGATATAACTCAAATGCTTCACCTGAGTGCCGTCGCCTATGGTGGACCGAACCACTTCGACAAAGTTACCGATCGTCACTTCCTCCCCGATGCGGGAACCCCCGCGAATCCTCGCAAAAGGCCCGATCACACAGCGTCTGCCGATCTTCGAGCCTTCCTGAATGACCGTATAAGGCAAAATCGAAGTATCGGCTCCTATCTCCACCCCCTCTTCGATGGTCGTGGTATCCGGATCCTGAACGTCCACCCCTCTGTCGAGCCATCGCTCCGCAACCCGGCGTTTTAAAATCCTCTGAAGGGAAACAAGATCACGCCTCGTATTCACTCCCAAGACTTCTTCTTGATCCTCCGTGACAACCGCCTCCACTCTGCCGGTCTTTGCCAAAACTCCGATGACGTCGGTCAAATAGTATTCGTTTTTCTTCGCGTTCCTGCGAATTTTCTTGAGCGCCTCCCACAATCGATCGGACCGGAAAACGACGCACCCCACGTTGATTTCCCGGATCTTTTTCTCTTCCGGGGAAGCGGCATTTTCTTCAACGACTCCCCGCACGGTCCCATCCGCATGCCTTTGGATGCGCCCGTATCCCCAAGGGTTCCGGGCGCATGTCGAAAGAAGCGTGCAGTCGGCGGACTTGCGCCTGTGGGTCTCCAGCAAATTCCTTAAAGTCCGTGATGAAATAAGCGGCGTGTCGCAGTAAAGAACAAGGAGGGAACCCTTGAATTTTCGAAGGAAGGGGGCGGCCTGCATCACCGCATGACCACTGCCCAAAAGTTCCTTTTGCTCCACCACTTCGACAGTCCGGCCGACAAACCGCCGAACGGAGTCGATCCGGTGGCCGGCAACGACCGCCGTCTTTTTAGGAGAAAGTTCCCCGGCTCTTTGCAGGAGAAACCAAAGCATGGGTTTCCCGCAAAGCTTCTGGAGGGCCTTGGGCGTATCGGACTTCATCCGCGTCCCCCGCCCCGCCGCCAACACCACCACCGCTAATGAATGGCTACGCACTTTGCCTCAACCGGTCTTTTTGCCTGACCAACACCGGCTCCTCATGGCGCAAAACCGTTTTCTCGTCAATCACGCATTCCTCGATGCCGTCCATCGAAGGAATCTCATACATGAGATCGAGCATCAAATCCTCCAGAATCGCGCGAAGGCCGCGGGCGCCGGTTTGCTTCCTGAGCGCTTGCTTCACGATCTCCCGCAAAGCCCCCTCGGTAAAGGTAAGCTGAATCCCCTCCATCTCAAAAAACTTGCGGTACTGTTTGACCAGAGCGTTTCTGGGCTTCAGCAAAACGTCCAAAAGCTCCCTCTCGTCAAGCGGGGAAAGAGCGGCGATAACCGGAAGCCGGCCCACGAACTCGGGGATCATTCCAAACTTGACGAGATCCTCCGTTTCAACCAAAGGCAAAATGGCTTGCGGCCCGCGCAAAGACTTGGCGGCCATATCCCCATGAAAACCCACCTCTGCCTTCCCCAGGCGCCGCTCGATAATTTTGTCCAGCAAACCGAAAGTCCCTCCGCAAATAAAAAGAATGTTCGCGGTGTTCACCTGGATCGTTTCGCTTTGAGGATGCTTCCTGCCGCCCTGCGCCGGCACGTTCGCCTTTGTCCCTTCCAAAATTTTAAGAAGCGCCTGCTGGACGCCTTCTCCGGAAACGTCGCGGCTGACCGACACGTTCTCCGACGTCTTTCCTATTTTATCGATCTCATCGATATAAATAATGCCCCTCTCGGCTGTCTTCACGTCAAAGTTGGCGTCTTGAAGAAGCCTAAAAATCACGTTCTCCACGTCATCCCCGACGTAACCCGCCTGAGTGAGGGTCGTCGCATCGGCGATCGCGAAAGGGACTTTCAAGATCTTCGCCAAGGTCCGCGCCAAGAGCGTCTTGCCGGAGCCGGTCGGGCCGATCAGAAGGATATTGGATTTCTCGATCTCCACGTCTTCCGAATCGGTTTCCAAGAACACGCGTTTGTAGTGGTTGTAAACGCCGACCGACAAGAGCTTTTTTGCCCGCTCCTGACCGATCACGTACTCATCCAACACCTTTTTAATCTCGGAAGGTTTGGGCAAATTCCGCAAAAGAACGGGTTCGCTCTTTTTCCCGTCATTGGCCGCTTCTTCCCTTTTGGCAAGCTCCCCCTGGCAAAAGCGAACGCAGGTCTCGCAAATAAACACCCCCGGTCCTGCGAAGACCTTCTCTTCCTCCCTGCACATCCTCTGACAAAACGAACACTGTCTCATCTCAACACCTCACTCAATGAATCACTGCCCCGTCAGGATTCGAACCTGAACCCACAGCTCCAAAGGCTGGTGTGCTACCATTACACCACAGGGCAAAAACCACCTTAAAACGTGGATACGGCAAACACCTGCCATTGAGGGCGCTTCGTTTTGAAAAACCGCGCGGCCCGCTCGGCGGCTTCCTGGGAACGAAACAAACCAAAGACCGCGGAGCCGCTTCCGGACATAAGGCCCGCCAAAGCGCCCTGCGCTAAAAGCTCCCTTTTGATTTTAGAAATCGCCGCAACTCTTTTATGATGAACGCCTTCCAGACTATTGATCAAAAACTTCGAGAGACGTTTGGAATCCCCTTCTTGGAGGGAACGAAAGAGCATTTTAACATTGACCTTAAGGGGTGTCAAGGAAGAGGGGGTTAGAGAATCGTACATGGCCTTCGTCGAAAGTCCGAAGCGGGGTTTAACGATGCAATGCCAAAAGGCAAAGCCCGGGTGATCCAAAACCCGCAGAATCTCACCCCGCCCTTCTCCCAAAGCGAAAGGGGTTTCCAAAACGAAAAAGGGGACGTCGCTTCCCAACCTGGCGGCCAAAAAAAGCAGTCTGCGCTTCGAAAGCCCCAAATTCCAAAGGCGATTTAAACCTAAGAGAACCGTGGCCGCGTTGCTCGACCCCCCTCCCAATCCCGCGGAAACGGGAATTCTTTTCCTGATCCTGATCCGAATCCCCTTTTGAATTCCCAATTCCTCTTTTAAAAGCCAAGCGGCCTGGTAGGCAAGATTTTTTGGACCTTCCGGCAGACTTTTCACGTCGGATTCCACGCGGATGCCTGAAGGAGCAGGGGAAAACTCCAGCTCATCGAACAAACGAATGCGCTCAAAGAGAGTTTGGATTTCGTGGTATCCGTCTCGGCGTTTACGGAGAACCTTGAGGAAAAGGTTGACTTTAGCGGGAGAAAGCAAAATCAAGGGGTAGGCCGCGGAACGGAAGAAGTGGAAGTTTCACTCTCATTGGAATCACCGCTCAAATTGAGCCCAAAAAGCTTGAACGCCTCCTGAACGGACTGAATCTCCGTCAGATAGCGCTGAACGATCTCCTGTTCTTTGATCTTCTTATTTTGATAATCCGCAAGGGTTTTCCGGTCGACGGTCAATTTCTTGCGGTTGAAATAGTCCTCGATCTCCACCCGGTCAAACTCCGTAAACTTGTAGCCCTTCAAAACGTCGCTCATGATCCGAAAGACGTTGAGCACGACCTCATAAGGATGGGCCGACCGGAACGCAACGATCGAGAAACGGAAAAGCTTCTTTTGAAAGCTCTCGTCAAATACGCCGTCCACCAAAACAAAGTTGCCCAAGACTTCATCCTTTGCCTGTTTGGCGAAAGCAAACCGCACCCTCTGGGCGATCTGCTCAGCCAGAAAATCCTCGAGCTTCAAATCAGGCAGGACAAACCCGTTCCCGCCCCCCGCGGCATACCGCCCCTGCTTGAAAAGCGTGCGATTAATCGACTCTTCCACTCCGATAGCCTCGGCATTGGCCCGCTTCGTATCGTCCAAAAAGCGCGTGATCGTCAGCTCATGGCCTTGAGTTTTATCCCGCAGGATCACCACGCAAAAATCAAGAGGCAAATCCGTGGAAAGAGCCACTCGGGTGACGACCTGTAAAACTTTTCCGATTTTCTCATGCACCTCCTTCGAAACCTGGCCGGCCGCATCCGCGATGCTGTCAACGTAAAAAACCGCCCCGACGGTTTTCCCGACAACCCGCGTTTTGACCTCCAATTGATATTCTTTACTGCAGATATCCTCTATCGCCTGCGTGACCGTGCCGGCCGGATAGGTGTAACGAGGCCCGCATCCCGTGACAAAACCCAAAAAAACGAAAGAGGCGGCCAAAAACAGGAAGCCCGAAGCAAAAACGAACCTGCTCCCCCGCTTCCTGCTTCCGCCTCTAGCTTCTGGCTTCTTGTGCCTGCTCTGTTTTAGGAACATATTTCGCCGTCACCCTCGGATTCGACTTGCCGTACTCTTTAAAAATCACCTCGATGTCGTCGTAATCCAGCTCTTGTTTCTCCAAAAGTTCCTGGGCAAACCGCTCAAAAATCACGTTTTCCCTCTTGAGAAGATCCTCCACGTCTTTCATGCAAGACTGAATGATCTCATGGGTCTCCACGTTCAGCTTCTCTTTGAGGTTTTCCGACAACTGATCCGGCGGAATGCTCGTATAGTCTCCGAGGGATTCGGAGCGCCCCATTCCCAGCCGCCAAACCATGTTGTGGGCCAAACGCATGGCGTGTTGAAAGTCGCTCGAGACGCCGCTCGAAGTGACCGCGAATTTCAATTTCTCGGCCACATAGCCGGCCACCAGCACCCGGATCTCCGCCAAAAACCAATCGCGGTTGCTGAACATCTCGTCTTCTATCGGCAAAGAATACGTCACGCCTCCGGCCGGGCCGCGGGGAATAATCGAAGCCTTGAACACGTCGTCCGTCGGGTGCAGCAAATAGGTGACGATCAAATGCCCCGTCTCATGGTAGGCGGTGATCCTCCGCTCCCTTTCGCTCACCTTTTGGTGTTTCTTAAGACCCAAATCGATGCGTTCCATCGCTTCCGATAGATGATCGGCGTCCACCACGTCCTTCTTGACCCGCGTGGCGATCAAGGCCGCTTCTTTGGTCATGTTCGCGATATCCGCGGGGCTTTTCCTCACCGCTTTCCTCGCGAAACGGGCGATGTCCAAATTAGGATCGTACTTCACCTTGGAAAGGTAATAGCGGAAAAGATCCTCTCTTTCCTGGAGATCCGGTCTTTCGACATAGATCTTCCGGTCAAAACGTCCAGGCCGGCGAAGCGCCTCGTCCAAGGCGTCCTCAGGGGCGTTTGTCGCCCCGATCACGATCACGTTTTCGTCCTTATCTTTCAAACCGTCCATCTCCGCCAACAATTGATTTTGCGTGGAGTTCGTTTCCTCCGTGCCTCCAAAAACCGAAAACACGCGCTTGCGTCCGATGGCATCGATCTCGTCGATAAAAACAATGCACCCCCCCTGCCCATAAGCCAAGCGCCTCGCCTTTTGGAAAAGCTGCCTGACGCGTGAAGCCCCCACGCCGACAAACACCTCCACGAACTCGGAACCCGACATGGAAATAAAAGGAATTCCCGCCTCGGTGGCGACGGCTTTGGCCAAATAGGTCTTCCCACAGCCTGGAGGCCCCATCATGAGCATTCCGCGAATAATGCTCCCTCCGATCTTCTTGATCCGGGCGCGGTCTCTAATCAGCTCCACCAGCTCCCTCGCCTCGAGCTTGGCGCCCTCCATGCCGATCACGTCGTTCCAATGAATGTCGACGCCTTCGCTTCTGACCTGCTTTTTCTTCAGCTTCTGCAGGCCTCCCTGGAGAACCCAGGCGTAGAGAACGACGAAGATCACCGCGCTGATGGTCGCCTGGAGACCCATCGTCGAAAGCCACGCGACCATGTAAGAACGCTGGTAGGAATCGATGGAGCTCAAAGCCGCGATCGGAATCCAAAAGATGAAGATAACCCACCCTGCGATGACGATCTTAATCCAATGGTTCCACCAAAATAATCTCAACTTTTTCCAAAACACTTGGACCTCCTTTACCTCATTTTCTTCTTATGCCTGTCTCTTCTGCGTCTCTTTTTCCTTTTATGAACGGCCATCTTGTGGCGTTTTCTTTTTCTCCCGCAAGGCATATCGATTTCTCCTTCCCTAATTAATAGATAACCTTATTGAGCGGATATTCGATGATCCCCTCCGCCCCCGCTTCCTTCAACTTAGGAATCAAATCCCTTACCACCCTTTCATCGATGATCGTTTCCACGGCGGACCAACTGTCACCGGCCAAATTCGAAATGGTCGGTTTCTTCATCGCCGGAAGAAGCGATAAAATACGTTTTAAGTTCTTTCGACCCACGTTCATCTTGAGCCCCACTTTCGTCTCCGCCTGGATCGCCCCCTTCAGCAACAGCGCGATCTGCCGCATCTTTTGCTTTTTTCCCTTATCCTGCCACGCCTTCCTATTGGCGATAAACTGGGTGGTGGAATGACAAAGGGTCTCCACGATTCTCAGCTTGTTGGCTCTCAAAGACGAACCGGTTTCAGTCAATTCCACGATGGCGTCCACAAGACCCGAACCCACCTTCACCTCCGTGGCGCCCCAGCTAAACTCGACGTCCGCCCGCACTCCCTTTTCCTTCAAGTATTTTTCCGTAACGCCTTTGAGCTCGGTGGCGATCCGCTTGCCTCCGAGATCCCTTACCGAGTGAATGGGCGAATCATTGGGAACGGCCAAAACCCACCTCACGGGGTTTGTCCCGGTCTTGGCATAAGCGAGCTCCTGTATCCGGACCACGTCCGAACCGTTTTCCTTGATCCAGTCTTCCCCCGTAATCCCGCAGTCCAAAGCCCCGTCTTCCACGTAACGCGACATTTCCTGAGCCCGGATCAGCACCGCCTCTATTTCGGGATCATCCACATAAGGAAAATAAGAACGCGAACCGACGTTCACGTTAAAACCCGCCTTCTGAAACATCTTAAACGTCGATTCTTGAAGACTTCCTTTGGGAAGCCCTAGTTTTAATTTAGCTATCGAAACCTCTCTCACTTCCTTTTACCCTTTGTTATTTAAAAACTTAGCAGTGAATAAAACCCCGTAAGCTCTTGCGCCGCCAACCGGCTTACAGGGTTCACAAAAACCATTTCAAAAGGCCTATCATAAAACAGTTTATAAAAAATAAGCTCTGTTAAGCTTATTTAGTCTGCCGAAATTATAACACACCTCCTTTCCCATGTCAATTTAAAGGCATGGCGCCTTCTTTGTCGGACTTCATGGGTATCTGCTCGATAGGTTTAACGTCTGAGAGCTCCTTATCCCCCGCGGCCCCCAGCTCCTTAAATTTGCGCACGCTGACCATCACCCGCCGCTCAAGCGACATCACCATCTTATTGAAAGCCACAACGGCCTGAGAAAAAGAATGACCGACGTCATCCACGTGCTCAAGGAAGGGGTGAAACCGATCGTAGATTTCCTTTCCGAGGCTGGCGATCTCCTGGGCGTTCTTCGCGATCTGCTCCTGCCTCCAGCCAAAGGCGATGGCTCGAAGGAGGGCGATAAGCGTCGTGGGGGTGGCGATGATGACCCGCGATTCCATGCCGTCTTCGATCAACGAATGGTCCATCTGAATCGCCGCGCTCAGGAACGACTCCCCAGGCATAAACATGACCACAAACTCAGGCGCCTTGGGAAACTGTTCCCAATAGTTTTTACCCGCAAGCGCTCTCATGTGTTTCCGGACTTGCTGGGCGTGTTTTGCCAAGAATCCCTTTCTCTCCTCCTCGGCCTGCGAAGCAAGGGCGTCCAAATAGGCGTCGAGAGAAATCTTGCTATCCACGACGATCTGGCGGCCGGCGGGCAAATGGACCATCATGTCGGGCCTGAACCGGCCGTCCTCCGTCGACACCGATGCCTGTTCCGTATAATCACAGTGTTCGGACATCCCCGCAAGCTCCACGACCCTCTTAAGCGTCACCTCCCCCCAGCGCCCCCTCACCTCAGGCCGCCTCAAGGCCGTGACCAAATTCCCCGTTTCCTTCTGAAGTTCCTGCTGGGAGGCAAGGAGCATTTTGATCTGGTTCTCCAAACTCCCGTAAGCCGAAGCCCTTTTGTTCTCCAGTTCGTTGACTTGCTTCTCGTATCTCCTCAGCGTCTCCTGTAAAGGCTCTATGAGATTTTTGACGGCCTCTTCCTTTCTCTTGATCTCCCCTTTGGCGTCGGTCAACACGACACCCAGCGTTTCCTTGGCCAACTCGAGGAAGGCCTGGTTGTTGCTCTTCAAAGACTCTCCCGAAAGCGCCTGGAAAGCGGTCGTCAGCCTCGTCTCCGCCTCATCCAGGAGTTTCCTCTGAGCCTCCATGCTTCTGTGGGTTTCTTCGAGTCTCGTTTCGGCGGCGACCTTCGCTTGAAAAAGAGAGTCACGGGTCCTCTTGCCTCTCCCATAAACAACCCAGGAACCGACGATCGAACCAAGGAGAAGAAAAAATAAAGACGACAAAACCAAAAGCATCGTGGGTCACCTATTTAAGCGGCGTTTGGTACTTCTCGCATATCCTGTAAAAATTGCAAAAATCGCACAGCCGGGTATTATCCGTGAAGCGAAACTCCTCCCGCGGCTTGGGAACGTTTTTCGAGGGATCCAGGAGAAGGCCCCGCATCGACTCGATGCTTGCCGCCATCGAACGCTTCGCCCCCTCAATGGTTTCGTCCGTGAGCGGACACTCCAAAAGAGCCGGAGAACCGTTCCCCAGGCTCAAAAGGAAGCCTCGCAGGCGGGAAAGATCCACCCCCCACTTCTTCATCGCGTAGAGCGCGTAAATCCCCATCTGGAGAGAAGCGGCGTCCACGTCGGCCTTGCCCGTCTTCCAATCAAAAATCTCGACAAAGCCGTCCCGTCTTCTCGCAAAATCGAGTTTCACGAATATTTTCGCCCCGTCAAAATCAAATTCCTCCAAATCCTCGATCACGAGCCACGAACGCTTGTCGTCTTCGAGCAGTTCCCGGTAAACGGCCGAACCATAAAAATTTCTCAAACACTCCGCCGCGCTCTCATGGAGCTTTTTCCACGTCGAATCGGAGACGGGTTTCTCGTACTCGTGCTCAAAAAGGCCCATGCGGTTTTTGGGGTCCTCGTAATAACTCTTGGCCTTCGAAGAACGGAAATCCCGGCGCATCGTCTCCGTCAAACGGGCGATCGCCTCCTCCAGAGAAAGGGGCCTCCCCGCCCGGACCGCCTTCAAAACGTCCTCAATCACGTGATGAACCGTCTCCCCCTTCCAAGCCCACCGGTTCTTCAAATTTTTCAAAACATAAGCCATCCGCGTTTCCTTCGGCGCCCCCGCATCCCACCCGCCCCAGGAAGCGTACTTGTCATAAAAATACTTCCTCCGGCACTCCCGAAACTGCCCATCCCTCGACTTCGACCACGAAAAAACGTTCTCAATCCCCATCGCTAAACCCACCCTCCCCGCAGCGGTATTTTTCTTTTATAAGATCCGTCAAGCTCATCCAACAATCTCATTGAGTCCTTCTGCCATTTGGTCCAATTCCTCTGGTAAAACTCTGCTTATCTTCTTTCCAAGCCGTTTCGTCGAAAGCGTTCGGATCTGACCGATTTTGACCCATGATCGCTTGGGGAGATGGGCGCTTGTAATCTCAAAAGTCAAAGGAAACCCCGCCTTTTGTTCCTGGCTGGTTAACGCCATGGCGATAACCGTTCCGGACCGCTCATTGAACTCCTCGTGGCTCAAAATCACCACAGGACGCTGTCCCGCTTGCTCGTGACCCATGGCGGGATCGAGGTTGGCCCACAGGATGTCGCCCCTCAATATCGCGGCCATTCGTCCAGCTCTCTGCTAAATCCCTCTTCCGCCATTTTTTGTTCAAAGCGGGGGTCCAGTTTTGCGCACTCTCTGGCAAGACGACTGCGGTCGAGGCGGGTGATTTTTTCCTGCACCGCCGTTTGAATGGCCCTGCTGCGATTGGGAAACACATGGGCTCTCACCAACTGGTCCAGTCTCGTTAAAAGACTTCTATCCAGACTAATGGCTACCTTCGCTGCGTTCACGGGAATCACCTCCGGTATTACTATATATCATACCATTGACAAAAGCAAGAAAGCCAAAGGCCGCCGGTTTATTTACAACGTAATAGGTTAGCCCTTACCCGCCCTCTTTACGAATACGGCACAATGCCAAGAGTCCCTCGCCTCGCTTCTCCCCCCTCACTTCGCCTGTTTCCTCGAATTCGGCTTATCCAAAGGAATGGCTCCCGTGATGGCGTTTCCGAACATCGCCGCCGTCCCCGCAAAACCTGATCTCTCCGCTTCTTTTTGCCAAAAACCCTTCGCCTTTCCCTCCGGAGAAGGAGAGGGATTCATCCTCTTCTCCCTCTGTATCTTCTTATACTCCACCAACCTGTTATATTCCTCCGTCCCCCTCTCGGCCGCCTCAACAACCGCAAGGCCTTGAAACATAAACGCCATGAACACAAACACCCCTATAGCCTTCTTCATTGACGCACCTCCCCTCCTCGTTTTACAAACAAAACACCGCCTCCGTATCCAACAGGAAATTAATCCCCCTTCTGATCATTTAGACCGCATGAAACCCTATTTCCCTTTTTGGTTTCACCGGAGGATTCAAAAGTCCCCGTAACGCCTCAAAGACTATGGAGAAGTTTTTATCATACTTTTGCTCCATTTCGTCAATTTTTCTCCGCAATTCCTTGTGGGAAAGCATCATTTCCCGAATTTTAGCGAAAGCCCGCATAATCTCAATATTGACGTGGATTGCTCGTTTGCTGTTAAGAACGCTGGACAACATGGCCACGCCTTGTTCGGTAAAAACATAGGGAAACGTCCGTCGGCCGCCCCTGCCGTCCGTTTTTAATGTCACAACTTGCGATGCCAAAAGCTCCATCCGGTTTGAAATTCCAAATTGGAATCTCAAATCAAAAGATTCCTCTTTTGAGGTCGCAATTTGCGACCTCAAAGATTCCACTTCTCTAAGATCAAGCTGAAACATAAAATCCGCCGGGAAACGAGAAACATTGCGTCGGACAGCTTCATTTAAACGTTTGGTAGGAACACCATAAAGAAAGGCCAAATCACTATCAAGCATTACCTTCTTTCCTCTAAGCACAACGATCTTTCCAGAGATTTCATCTGGAGACACAGGTCTTCCAACAGGAACACCGCTCATCCCAAATCACCCCCCTACTTTACTAGACGACGCAGGGGGCTATTTTCGTTCACCAAAAAACAAGATTTTGACTTACCTAACGCCCTACGCCTTCGCCAAAAGCCCCTCCGAAAGCCTGGAGGCTTCCTCTTTTCCCGCCAACTGCTCCACCAATCCCAAAGCAAACTCCATCGCACTCCCCGGCCCACGGCTTGTGATCACTTGCCCGTCCTTTACTACCCTCTCTTTAGAAAAAACGACCTTCGGGCCGAATTGGCTTTCAAAACCCGGATAACACGTCGCTTTTTTTCCATCCAGCACGCCGCTTGAGGCCAGCACCAGCGCCGGAGAAGCGCAAATCGCGCCGATCACCTTATTTTGGTTCTTCATTTTTTGAACCAGCTCATTCACGGCCTTTGACTTTTTGAGATTGTCCGCCCCCGGCATACCGCCCGGCAAAACGACGGCGTCCGGCGAGCCCTGGTATTTTTCCAAAACGACATCTGCGGTCACCTTAATCCCATGAGCCCCCGCAATCTCCTGCCTTCCCACGCCGGCAACCACCACCTCCAGCCCCGCCCGGCGAAGGACGTCGATCGGCGTGATCGCCTCTATCTCTTCAAACCCTTCCGCCAACACAACAAGAACTGTTTTTTTCATATCCCCCTATTTCCCCCTCTCCTAACCTCCCCCACAAGGGGGGAGGAACAAGCGCTTCCTTCCTATTTGACTATTCCAACTTCCAGCCACTCATACTTCCCATCCAAAACGTTCCGCCCGACCTTATAAAT
>JACQQY010000095.1 GCA_016206825.1 Candidatus Omnitrophota bacterium | reverse complement strand
TAGCTGTCGGTATAGGCATTGCCCGAGAACTCGATCTCGCTTTTTGTTTTGACGGCGGAACTGAAGACCGGCCGCGGTTTCAACATGGTTTTGACGACGGCCTGGGTTCCGGTGCCGACCGTTCCGCCGGCTAAGCCGCCGGTGACCGTCACCAGGGGCGAGGAAGTGTTCCAATTCGCGACGGAGATGGTATAGCTCCCAACGGTGTTTCCGCTTGCATCGGTATAGGGATCGACGGTCTTCGTTTTGGTTCCCGATCCCGACCATCCTTCCGAAGAAAGAAAGTCCCCGCCGCCATAGTTGTATTCCCACAGCGTTTCTTCCACGCCGGCTTCGGCGACTGCTTCCGCTTTGAGGGAGTTTTCCGAAGAACGGGAAAACCGCATTTCAGAAATGGTCACGTCGAAATAAGAAAGAGACAGCGCGATGAGAAGCCATGAGAGAGTGATAACGGCGATGAAGGCGAAGCCTTTGTCGTTGAACAGCAAGCCGTTGAGAGAGTGGAAGCGGTTTCTCATATCAGTTGATTCCTTAACATCAGGTCGGAATCAAGCTGTGTCGTCTGGGTCGTGCCGACCGTTTGCCGTTGTGTCGTAACGGCCACGTTGATGGACTTTAGTCCTTGAAGGGCCGATGACGAGAACGAGGACAGTCCCGTTCCATTGGAGGAAAACAAGATGGTTTGGACGTTTCTTCCAACGATTTGATTCGTTTGGTCGGCTCCTCCTTCCCGGGCGCTTGTGCCGCCCAAAATGTCCAGCGAACGAACCAGATGCGTGGTATCCGCGCTGTCCAGTTTATAGGTGACGTAGTCGAATTGACTGGAGACGTCGGTGGCTTCGCCGTTCGAGTTGATGCTGGGGAGTTTGAGGACCAAAGACGTGTCGGAAGTCGAGTTCCCTCCCCAGGAAGACACGATTTGAACGGCCTCTTTGACGTCTTTCGAAATCCGGTCAAGCGAATGCCGCGCGGAACGGCCCGTTTCATAATAAACGTTTTGTTTTTTGAGTTGGTTGTGGAGTCCATAGAAAACCGCGTAGAGAGACAGGGCAAAGAGAAGCGTGATGGTCGTGGCAATCGCCAACTCTGTCATCGTAAAGCCCTTTTCGGTTAAGCGCTTCATGAGCCGTTTACCCCCCTTCGAGTGACGTAAGTCGTCAAGCTTTGGTTCAAGGTTCCTCCTCTTCGGGAGTTCCATGTCACCTGCAAGGTTACTTTCTTGATATCCGCGCCGAAGGAAGTGCTCGCAATCGTGCGCGTGCCGGATCCTGAAGGGAGTTTCGCCGTTTGGGCGTTGGTAAAGGCGCTCGTGGTCCCCAGCGAAACCAAGGTGTCATAGTTCATGCGCCGGAGGATTTCCAATTCTTCCCGCATGGCGTTTAAGCTGTAGAGGCGGTACCGGTTATCCGAAGCAAGGAACACCCCGCTGTCGACGCCCAGGCCGATGGCAACGATCACCAAGAGGCCGAGAGCCACGGATATCAACGTTTCAACCAGAGTATAACCTTTTCTCCCTGCTGTGTTCATTTTTAAAGCGCATCGAAACTTCTTTGGTCAGTATTAATTATACATGGTTTTTTTGACTTTTAGTTAAATTTTTTGAATAAATGAATTAAATAGTTAATTTTAATTAAATTTGATTACTTATACTTGAAATTGATAATTTTTTAGGGCATATTTTCATTAAGAGGGAGGGTTGCGCATGTGGACGCCGGGGACCCGATCAGAGTAGGGGCAAGGGTGAGGGCGCTAGGATGCGTGCTCTTGGTTTCCCTTGTCTGGCTTGCGGAGCCTCTCCAAGCTTCGCCGACGAATTCTTTGTTTCCGGTTTTCCCTCAAAGGATGCATTCGGGATCGGCGAAGGAACTCCGGCGTTCGGAATTGTTTTACCTTCCAAAATTGTCTTTGGCGGGTCCGAGGCTTGGCATTTCCGATTTTATTTCCCTCCTCGACCCTTCCATGGCGCTGGCGATTGAAACGTTGATTTTAGAGGCGGTCGGCGAAGGGTATGAGGGGATGGTGGCGGTCGGCGAGGTGGTTCGCCGGAGGGCGTTGCTTTGGGGCCGGAGTTATGCCGAGGTGTGCCTCCAGCCTTATCAATTCTCGGCGTGGAATGATAAGAAGAAGGCGGCGGAGTTCTTGGAAAAGCACAAGGCTTATTATGAGACGGCCTTAAGGGCATGGGTTGAGTCCGGCCGCACCGACCTCACAAAAGGAGCGTCCGATTACCACGCGGACACTGTCCTGCCCTATTGGGCCAGGTGTTATCTGCGTGTGGCGAAGGTGGGGAGGCATGTTTTTTATAGGAGGGCTTAGCATCCAGATGGCTAAGATTTTGGTGGTGGATGATGATGTGGAGTTCACGCAGGTGATCGCGGACACTTTGAAAAAAGAGCGTTACGAAGTGGTCGTCGCTCACGATGGGCAGGAAGCTGTCGAGAAATTTAACGAAGGAGGAGTCGATCTGGTTTTATTGGATATTCATATGCCTTTTTATTCGGGGTATTGGTTTTGCGAGGCGGTGAGAAAGAAACCCAAGGTTCGCCGCACTCCCATCATTGTCTTGTCGGCCGTTTTAACGGATGATGTGATTGAGACCGCATATAATTTGGGCGCTTGCGCCTGCCTTCCCAAGCCGTTTCGCTCCAAAGAGCTTCTTCGGATGCTAAAGGAATACGTTCACTAGGAAGTTGTTTGAATGGACGAGGCTTGCTCCATGGCTTTCATTTCTTCGTCCAAGGCGGCGCGAACCGCCGGGGGAGCCGCGTCCATGGGGATGTCCAACGCCTCACCCTCTTCGAGGATGAATTTGGCGGCGGACGCTTTGGCCAGAATTTCGATAAAACCTTCTCTCACCGCGAAGGTAGTGACCGCTTGTTGACCGGCCGAGGGGTTCACGCGGCCCCAGAATTGGGTGCCTCTGACGGAGGCGACGGCTGTCGGGGTTTCCACCTGAAACGTGGAATCTTGGAGAAGCGTTTGGAGATTCATGACGGCGTTTCCATTTTTGAGCTCGATGCGCATGGCTTTGGGATCGGCGCTTGCCAGGGCGCATTCGCTTGAGGGAAGGAGGCGCACGCCTGCTTTGTCGTTTAGGCTTACGTCGAGGACGCACTCCGGAGTCATGGTTTTCAGGACGTCGTCTTTTTGACAGGCGGCTCCGGGAGCCGCGGGGATGGTTTGGCCGCCGCGGACGATGACAGGCCGGCCTTGGGCGTGGGTGATGATGATTTTTCCGGATGAGCCGGTATCGGGGTTTCCGGCGGAGGCGGGCAGGGGATAAGCTGAAAGAAGGGTGACCAGCGGCAGTAAGGATAGTTTCAGGATGGTTCTCATTTTTCCTCCTATGTTGTCAGTAGGTTGCACACCAATTTTTCTCCCATGATTTCTTTTGCTTCTACTCGCTGCAGGGTGCCCTTTAGGGTTTCGGTTCCTTGGAAAATACAGCGGATGTAGTTTTCGGAGAAGCCCTGGAGGAGGCCGTCTTTCGTGCGCTTGGATTCGACGAGGACCTCGAGGGTTTTGCCGATGAAGGATTCCAAGTAACGGCGCGTAAGGGGGGCCAGGGTTTCTTTGAGAGCTTTTTCTCTTTTTCGGATGGTTTCGATGGGGATTTTGCCGTCGAGGACGGCCGCTTTTGTTTTCTCCCGTTCGCTGTACGGGAAAACGTGCGCGCGGTGGAAGGCGATTCTTTCCAGGAAGCTTTGGGTGTTTTTGAAGTTCTCATCGTTTTCTCCAGGGAAACCGACGATGACGTCCGTTGACAATCCGATGGAAGGCACGCGCCCGCGTATTTCCTGGACAAGCTTTTCGAAAGCGCCGGCCGTATAGCCTCTTTTCATCCGTTCCAAGATGGTATCGTCGCCGCTTTGGAGAGAGAGGTGAAGGTGGGGGCAGAGCTTTTTCGATTCTTTCATGATTTCCGCAAGTTCCACAGGGGTATCTCTCGGGTCAATGGAGCTTAAACGGATCCGGAAACGGCTGGGGATTCGGATGATCTTTCGGATAAGGCCGGCGAGGCGCCGGCTTCCCTCAAGGTCCTTTCCGTAAGAACCCAGACACACCCCGCTTAGGACGATTTCTTGGTAGCCGCAGCGGACGAGCCTTTCGGTTTCCTCCAGGATGGAGGATTCGTTCCTTGAAATGAGCCTCCCGCGCACGTAGGGGATTTTGCAGAAGGCGCAGAAGTAGCTGCAACCGTCCTGAATTTTGACGAAGGCCTTGCTCCGCTCTTCGAACCAGCTGATTCCATCCTTGAAGAAAGGACTTTCTTCTTCCGACACCTCCTGCAGGCCCGTGACTTGGAATAAAATTTGGTTTTTGGAGCGGTTGTCGGCGACGAGCCGCACCCCTGGAAGGGCTTGGATTTCCTTGGGACTGGCCGTGGCGTAGCAGCCGGTGACGAGGATCTGTCCCTGGGGATTCGTTTGATGACAGGCGCGGATGAGCTGTTTTGCCTCTTTGTCGGCCCATTCCGTCACGGTGCACGTGTTCAAAACGTAATAGTCGGCGGGGGAAGCGAAAGGCACTTCCCGGAAGCCGTGCTTTAAAAATCCCTCCCGCAGGGCTTGGATCTCATATTGGTTCAGCTTACAGCCCAGACTGCGGAAGGCGATGGTTTTACGGGTGTGACGGAGAGAGGAGGATTCGAACCTCCGATCCCCGAAGGGATAACGGTTTTCGAGACCGCCGCATTCGTCCACTCTGCCATCTCTCCCCATAAGTCGGAATTAAATTTTTGTTACCGTAATTCAAAGCCCCATTATACACTACTCGGCACGAATTGGTAGGAGGAGATGAACAAGATGAAGAAGTTGTAATCCAGGGTTCATCTTCTTGTCATGTTTTGTAGGGTAACATCAAGGGTAGGATGAAGCATCCGGATAGGTTGGGTTTGGGCGAACACGTGGGTTCGCCCCTACAAATGATGATCCTACCGGTAAACGCAAAGGAGAATCAAAGATGAAACGGTATTTATCTCTGGTGTGGGTTTTGGTATTATTAGTGGGCTTGGCGGTTCCGGGCCTGTCTTTTGCCCAAGAGGCCGAAGAGGCGGCGGTATCGGCCGAGGTGACTGCTCCGGCTCCTGCTGAGGCGGAAGAGGCGCAAGGGGCGATTACGGCGGTTGATTTGGAATCCGAAAATCCAAGCCTTACGTTGAAAAAAGCCGACGGCGCGGAGCTGACCGCTTATCTGGATTTTGAGTCGAGCGAGGTGATGAAAGCGGGAGAAAGCGTCGAATGGGAAGAGCTTGCGGCCGGGCAGAACGTGAAAGCGGAGCTCATGGATAAAGAGGGAAAGAAGACCGTAAAGGTGGTAGAGATCCTCTAAAAATTGAATTCCTACCCTATTGAGGGGGAGGAGGATGGTTCTAGACATCTCTCCCCCTGTCAAGGGGGAGCCGGAGGGGGTTTGGAGCATGTTCGCGGATAAGGCCAAACCCCCTCTAACTCCCCCTTAACAGGGGGAGGAGGGGAGAGGAAAAATGAAACATCAACTTGTAAGAATAGCGGCGGTTGGGGTTGTTGGACTGCCTCTTTTATTGAGTGCGGCAGGATACTCTGAAGAGGTCTTCAAGACCTTTTACGTGTATTCCGATGCGAACGTGAAGACGAACCATTACACGCCGTCCGGGTGGATGGGGGATTATGGGGATTTGAAGATGAACGAGAGGCATGCGGATAATCCCCAGAGCGGCGCGTCTTGCATTCAGGTTGTTTACAACGGAAAGGCGGCGCAGGGGGCCCTGTGGGCGGGGATTTACTGGCAGAATCCTCCGAATAACTGGGGGGCGAAGCAGGGCGGCTACGATTTGACGGGCGCCAAGAAGCTCACCTTTTGGGTCCGCGGGCAAAAGGGAGGGGAGCGAATCGAGGAGTTTAAGGTCGGCGGGATTACCGGTGAATATCCGGATTCGGATGCGGCGGGGATCGGCCCTATTGTTTTAACGGCCGATTGGCAGGAATTGACGATCGATTTGGAAGGCAAGGACTTGTCTTCCATCAGCGGCGGGTTTGCGTGGACGACCAACGTGGACGCCAATCCCGAAGGGTGCGCGTTTTATTTGGATGAGATAAAGTATGAATAATTAAGGACATGCGCATCTTGGTGGTCGAGGATGACAAGCGGGTCGCGAGCTTTCTCCAGCGGGGTTTGCGCGAAGAGCGTTATACGGTGGATGTCGCCGAGGATGGAGAAAAGGCGGTCTATTTGGCGCAAACCGGCGAGTACGACCTGATTATTTTGGATCTTTTGCTTCCCAAGCGAAGCGGCATGGAAGTCCTGCGGACCCTTCGCGGGGACAAAGTCACCCTCCCCGTTCTCGTTCTGACGGCTAAGGATAAGCCCGCCGACAAAGTAGCGGGGTTAAACGCCGGGGCCGATGATTATCTGGTTAAGCCTTTTTCCTTCGATGAATTATTGGCGCGGGCGCGCGCCCTGCTTCGCCGGCGCGGCGACATGACCGAGACGGTTTTGCGAGCGGGCGATCTGGAGATGGACGTCCTCCGGCATGAAGTGAAGCGCTCCGGCAAAGAGATCGTTCTCACTCATCGTGAATATGCCCTCCTTGAATTTTTACTCCGTCATTCCCACGGGCTCGTGACCCGCTCCATGATCGCCGAGCACGTGTGGGAGCATGACTTTGACACCTTTTCGAACGTCATCGACGTTCACGTCGCGCGCCTTCGGCGGAAGATCGACGATCCTTTTCCGGTGAAACTTCTCCGGACCGTGCGCGGCAGCGGCTATATTTTAGGATCTCCCAAAAAATCGTGACGCCTTCCATTCGCGTGACTTTGACGTTTTGGTACATCGGCATCCTTGCCGTCATCCTTTGTTTATTCAGTTGGATTTTCTACACCCGCGTGGATTACCATTTGAATCAGAACGTGAATGAGCGTCTGATTTCTCAGGCCGATGGGGTCGCCGACACCCTTTTTGCCTTTTGGCAGGCAGAATGGCAGGCCAAACACCGGAGCACTCCGCAGACCCGCCAAAAGAAAGTCACCTTGTATCCCAAAAGTTTCCAGCGCGAGGTCCAATACGGCCGCTTTCCAGGTTTGGTCAGCCGCTGGGCGGTTGAAACGAAGATTTTGGAAACAGCCGATCCTTTCCGGATTCTTCAGAAGGACGGGAAGGAGACGGCGGCCAGCAAAAGCTTCGAAGAGATTCGTCTGCCTTCGCTAGGCGCTCTTCCTGAGGAGTGGAAGCAAGGCGTGACGTTGTATCAGGATTTCCGTGAATCCCTTGCGCATGTCCGCTTGGCGACGAGGCCGGTGATGGAAGATGGGCGCCTCCTTTATTTTGTCCAAACGGCCGCCCTGTTGGGACAGGAAACGAAATCTCTCGGAGAGCTTCGGACATGGATTTTTTTGCTGGTGCCGTCCATGCTCGTTTTGACAAGCGTCGGGGGATGGTTTCTGGCGACGTTGGCGCTCAGGCCCGTTGGGAAGATGATCACCCAGGCTCAGAAGATAGGGGCGGCCAGACTCAATGAGCGTTTGGACGTTCCCGCGACGAAAGATGAGCTCGAGCGGCTCGCTGAGACTTTTAACGAGATGCTTTCGAGACTGGACCGCGCCTTCAAGCGGCTCCGGCAGTTCAGCGCGGCGGCGTCGCATGAGCTTCGAACGCCCCTTACCATCATGAAAGGGGAGTTGGAGCTGGCGCTCAAGAGGCCGCGCGATCCGGAAGAGTACAAGCGGGTGATGGGGACACAGCTCGAAGCGTTGAACGAGATGGCGGCGATTGTGGAACAGCTTCTGCTTTTGGCCCGGAGCGAGGAGGGAGAGGAGGGGATCGAGTGGAAACCGGTTGAGCTTGGCGGGTTGGCGGAGGAGATCGGCGGCGATTGGAAGGTCCTGGCCGAACAAAAGCAAGTTCGATTGGCCGTTTTGTCGGCTGAGAAACTTTGGGTGCGCGGGGAGACGCAGCTTTTAAAGAGACTTTTGGCGAATCTCCTGGATAATGCCGTCAAACACACTCCTCCCGGCGGGGAAGTGACATTGGAGACGAAAGAGGAGAACCGTCAGGCGTGCGTGGTCGTCCGGGACACGGGGCCGGGGATTCCTCCGGAGGAGATGCCGGTCATTTTCGATAAATTTTTTACCAAAAGGTCGGGCGGTCATGGAACGTCAACGGGATTGGGATTGGGGTTGTGCCGTTGGATTGTGGAGGCGCATAAGGGGCGGATGGAAGTGACAAGCTCTCCCGGGCAGGGAGCGGTGTTTACGATTTGGCTGCCTGGAAGTCCGAGTCTTTTTAGGGATGGGAGGTAATGGTGATAAGGGTGATTTGGTTTCTTTCGGGGCCATAATACCAGAAGACTCGATAGGCGGCCGGGGTTGATTGCTCCGCATAGGCCTCGAAGACTTTTTCATTGTTGGGTCCTTTTAGGCTTGTAAACTCGTGGGTTTGAAGGCTAGGGTGTCGTGGATTCGCGGCTAGAAGCAGGATGGCTTTGCATACGGCTTTGTACCTTTTATGCAGGCCTTCGTCGTTTCTGAGCGCTTCCAGTTCCTGCTTGGCCTGGTTAGTTTGAAGGATCTCGAACACGTGAGGGTTCTTAAGTTATAAGGAGTTGAGATTTAATTTAGAGACTTTGCCGCTTGCGGCATCCCGCAAACCTTTTTGAACGGACGCTAAAGCTTTCTTGTTTTTGAAAAGCCAAACTTCAGAAGCGGGGATTTCAACCATGGGTTGGATGAGGATTTCACCCGCAGCGTTTTGGTATACCCGGACTCTTTTGAAGTCTTTTAAAAGGTCACCGACGCAGAGCCTTTTTCTTTCGTCGATGCTCCTTGTGGTGACCTCAGAAAAATCATCAGAAACGTGCATTAAATGGGACTTCATGCTATAACCTCCTATGAGAGAAGTATATCATAGAACCCATAATTAGTAAATGGGATTTCCCATAATGGGTAAATTGGACGCCGCCTGACAGGTGGGTATGAATAACACGTTTATCGCCGAAATCTTCGACAAGATCGCTCTGCTTTTGGAGCTTCAAGACGATAATCCTTTTAGGATCCGGGCCTACCGGCGCGCGGCGCTCAATGTCCAGGCTCTTACGGAGGACGTCGCCCAGATCGCGGGGAGGAAGGAGTTGGAGCAAATACCGGGCATTGGCGCGGACCTGGCCAAGAAGATCGTCGAGTTTTTGGAAACGGGCAAGGTTCATTTTTATGAGGAGCTTCACCGCAAGACCCCTTCGTTTTTATTGGAAATGCTTGAGATCCCCGGCGTGGGGCCCAAGACCGCGAAATTGATTTACCGGAGATTGAAGCCGCGGGACATGAGCCATTTGAAGAACCTTGCGCTTGCGGGGAAGCTCAAGGGATTGCCGGGCATTCAAGAGAAAACCGAACGAAATATTTTGGAAGGGATCGATCTCTTCGAGAAGCATCATGAGCGGACGCTTTTGGGAAAGGCCCTGCCGCTTGCCCGGCACATTGTCGCGGAACTTGCCGGACTGAAGGGAGTATTGGAAATCGCTTACGCGGGAAGCGTCCGCCGGATGTGCGAGACGATAGGGGATATCGATATTTTGATTGCCTCCGAAGCGTCGGAATCCATCATGAACGCTTTTGTCCGAATGAAGGACGTTTCGAAGGTGTTGGCACATGGGGCGACGAAGTCGAGCGTCGTGATGCGGGAAGGCATTCAAGTGGATCTGCGGGTGGTGGAAAGAGATTGTTTTGGGGCGGCTTTGCTTTATTTCACCGGATCGCAGGCTCACAACATTCAGTTGCGGAGTCTGGCGAAGAAAATGGGCCGCAAGATCAGCGAGTATGGGTTGTTCGACAATAAGACGGGGCGCCGCCTGGCGAGCCGCCGCGAAGAGGATATTTATAAAGCCCTCGGGCTTGCGGCGGTCCCTCCTGAGTTGAGGGAAGACCAGGGCGAGATCGATGCGGCGGCGAAAGGCGCGCTTCCCCGGCTTGTCGAAGAGAGGGACGTGAAGGGAGACTTTCATCTTCATTCGAAGTGGAGCGACGGCGCTCATGAGATCGAGGAAATGGCGGAGAGCGCGCGAAAAAGAGGATTGGAATACGTGGTGTTAACGGATCATTCGCAGTCTCTCAGAGTTGCCCATGGTTTGAGCCCGAAGGAACTTTTGGAGCAGATTGAAATGATTCGAAGCTTGAATAAAAAATTAAAGGGCATCACGCTCCTAGCAGGTTCGGAGGTCGATATCTTAAGCGACGGTTCTTTGGACTATCCGGATGAAATTTTAAAGAAACTCGATTTCGCGGTGGCCTCCATTCATTCGGGTTTCAAGCAGAGCAAGGAACAAATTACGAAGCGGCTTGTTCGGGCGATGCGAAATCCTTACGTCCGTTTGATCGGGCATCCGTCCGGCCGCCTCCTGGGCGAGAGAAACCCTTACGAGGCCGACTGGGACGAGGTGTTCCGCGCCGCCAGTGAGACGAACACGGCTTTGGAGATTAATTGCTACCCGCAGAGGCTGGATTTGAACGCGATCCATGCCAGGCGAGCGCGGGAAATGGGGGTGATGCTGGCGGTGAACACCGACTCCCACACGCGGGATCAGTTCGCTAATTTGGAATACGGCATCGCCGTCGCCCGCCGCGCGTGGTGCGAGAAGAAAGATATTTTGAATTGTCTGGAGCTGAAGGAGTTTAAAAAAAGAATCACCAAGTGATACAATGGCACAGGGGAGGGGATTCACATGACACAGGCTGAGAAAGTAATTTTTTCGGCGTTAGTCGTCGTTTGTCTGACCGGATACGGGGCGGCCCTGGCCGGGGAGGACGAGTCCAAGAACAAGATGGCGCAGGGCGCGTTGGTCGGAGCGAGCACGAACGTCGTTGGCGGGGCGGCTTTGGATTACCTGACGAGCTCTCCTCAGCCCGCGCAGCCCCAGGTCGTGCAGGTTCAAGGGCCTGACGGACAATGGTATACTCAAGTGGTTTCTCCTGCATCCGCGCCGCAGGAGGATCCGAATAAGACCGTCCTAAAACGCGCGATCACCGGCGCCGTCACCGGCGCGGTGGCGGCTCATCTGGCGGGCGGAGACGGAGGGAATAAGGAAAGCACCACCGGTGTTTCTTCCGGTTCGGAAGGGGTCAAAGCGGAGGACGGAGGCGCCCCAGGTGGGGTAAAGAAATGGCCTGAAGGCTGGAGGCCGCCGGGATGGGATCAGGGGGAGAAAGTCGGCTGGGGCGAAGGGGACGTTCCGCCCGGCTGGCAGGGCGGCGAAGGCGCAGGCCGTGAAAAGGGGCATGGGAAAGGGAAGAAGAAATAAAGAGTTTTGTGCCCGTAGCTCAGTTGGATAGAGCGTTTGACTACGAATCAAAAGGTCACAGGTTCGAATCCTGTCGGGCACGTTTTATCTTAGGGGGAGCATGTCTCTACAAGAGTTTGTGACGTTGAAACGGGACTGTGAGGCGGTTGAGATTCCGAGCGGGCGGAAGATGACGCTTCCGGCGGGAACGGAGGTTGTGATCACCCAGTCTTTGGGCGGGACCTACACCGTTTATACCAAGGAAGGGGTGATGGCGAGTATTGTCGGGAAAGACGCGGATGCGCTGGGAAAAGAACCGCCCCCGCCGCCGGGAGCAGAGATTCCTCCCGAAGAACGATCGGTCGAAAAGCTGGTATGGAACCAGCTTCGCACTTGTTACGACCCTGAGATTCCCCATAATATCGTGGATCTTGGACTGATTTATGGTTGTCATGTCACTCCTCTTCCGGAGGGCGGCCATAAAGTTTCCATCACGATGACGTTGACCGC
>JACQQY010000094.1 GCA_016206825.1 Candidatus Omnitrophota bacterium | reverse complement strand
GGGATGTACGAATACGACGCGAACCTCGTTTTTCTCGACTGGCGGGCGGCGCAGGCTCTCTTTGGGCTGGAGAAGGCGGTGAGCGGGACGGCCTTTTCTCTTCGCGAAGCGGAGGATGCCGGCCGCGTGAAAACGCTCCTCCAAAGAAAGCTCGGGTTCCCTTACTTTGTGCGGACGTGGATGGACATGAATAAAACGTTGTTCGGGGCGCTGAAACTCGAGAAGATCGTGATGTTTCTCATTCTGGCTTTGATTATTTTAGTGGCATCTTTGAATATCGCCGGGAGCCTCACCATTTTGGTCATGGATAAAACCAAGGACATCGGCGTTTTGAAGGCGCTCGGGGCGGCGAAGTGGGATCTCGTGAGAATTTTTACCATGGATGGTTTGTTCCTTGGAGGGGCGGGGGCTTTGGCTGGGCTTCTTGCGGGGATGGGAATCAGCTGGGTTTTGAAAACTTATCCGGTCGTGGAACTGCCGAAGGAGATTTATTACACGAATCGATTGCCGGTTCAAATGGATTGGGCGGATGCGTTTTTGGTGGCGGGGGTGGCGATGGCCTTGAGCCTGGCCTCTGCTTTCTACCCTGCGAGACTTGCGAGCAAGCTCGATGTGGTGAAGGCGTTGAGGTATGAGTAGGGACGGGGGTGGGCTTTCTTTGTCTGGTGGTTGCTCAGAGTGCGTATGCGCCTGACATGGCGTTCGTCTCTCAGTCGCTTGGACAGCAAGGAATCAGTGCGGACCACAACGTTTGGACGCTCCCTGCGAGACGAACGCCATGTCCGCGCACCACTCAAAGAAAATAGATAAGTTTTGCGGCCAAACGTTTTTTAAGGCGGGCATGATTGATGATTGAGGCGGAGGGGTTGGGGAAGGTTTATTGGGATGGGGATAGGGATTTGGAGGTGCTGAGGGACGTTTCTTTCTCGGTTGAAAGAGGAGAGGGAGCCGCCATTTTGGGGCCGTCGGGGTCGGGGAAGACGACGCTCCTCAATCTCCTTTCCGGTTTGGACCGGCCGACGTCGGGCAGGGTGCGTTTGGACGGCGTTTGCTTAAGCGAGTTAAATGAGCGGGGCGTCGCCGAGCTCCGCAATAAGCGCATCGGATTTGTTTTTCAGTCGTACCATCTTTTATCGGAATTCTCGGCGCTTGAGAACGTCATGCTGCCGGCTCTTATGGGAAGGAAGGACAAGGGCTCCGCGAGAGAACGCGCTTCTTATTTGCTGGAGCGGGTGGGTCTGAAAGACCGGATGAAGCATTTTCCGAGCGAGCTTTCGGGAGGAGAGCAGCAGCGCACGGCCATTGCCCGTTCGCTGGTGAACGATCCGGCCTTTCTCTTTTGCGATGAACCGACGGGAAATCTGGACATTCAGATGGGTTTTGAGATCGCGGAGCTCCTCGGGGAACTTTTCGTGAAGGAAAAGAAGACGGTATTAATCGTGACGCACGACGAAAGAATTGCTAAAATGGCGGATCGAGTGTGGAATCTTGTGGAGAAACGATGGCTTTGACCCCCTTTATTAAAGGGGGAGAGGGGGATTTGAACACGATGGGTCTTAAAATTTATTTGAACGGCAAGCTCGTTGACCGCGATAAGGCGGTGGTGAGCGTTTTTGATCACGGGCTTTTGTATGGAGACGGCGTTTTTGAGGGGATCCGTTCGTATGACGGGATTATTTTTAAATTAAAGGAGCATATCGAGCGTCTCTTTCAGTCCGCCCACACGTTGATGCTCGAGATCCCTTTGTCCAAAAAAGAGCTTGAGCGGGCGGTGGTGGAGACGTTGAAGGCCAATCGATTGGAAAATTCCTATATCCGGCTCGTGGTGACAAGAGGCGAGGGCGATTTGGGGCTGGATCCCCGGAAGTGCCGGAAGGCATGCCTTTTTATCATCACGGATAAAATCATGCTTTATCCCAAGGACTACTATGAGAAAGGGCTTAAGCTCATCACCGTTCCAACCGTCCGAAACCACCCGGAGGCTTTGAATCCCCAGCTTAAGACGCTCAATTATTTGAATAATATTCTCGCCAAGATCGAGGCCAACAATTCCGGTTTCGACGAGGCGATTTTGCTCAATGCCCAGGGTTACGTGACGGAGTGCACGGGCGAGAACATCTTTTTCATCAAGAACGGCGCGCTGTGGACTCCGCCGCCTTACGTGGGGATTTTAAGGGGAATCACGAGAGAGGTGGTCATGCGGATCGCCCGCCGCCTCGGCTTTACCGTTTTGGAGGAGCCTTTTACGCGGCATGAGCTTTATACGGCGGATGAGGTTTTTTTGACGGGGACGGCCGCGGAGATCGTTCCGGTTTCGATGATCGACAATCGTCTCATCGATGAGAATTGTCCGGGCAAATTGACGGCGAGGCTGATGGCCGAGTTTAAAAAGACGATACCCAGAGAGGGCGTAAGGTACAAAGCGAAGGGGTAGCTTGTATGTTGTGCGATGAATGCGGCAAAAACAAGGCGACGGTGCATCTGACGGAGATTGTGAACGATCAGGTGACGAAGCTCAATCTCTGCGAGACGTGCGCGAAGGAGAGGGGGCAGGACGTCGAACAGCATTTCGGCGTGGCGGATCTCCTCGCGGCTCTTTCGGACGTGGAGGCAGTCCCTCAGGCGGCCGCGGGAGCTCCCTCGAAGCTCAAGTGCCATCACTGCGGGCTGGGTTACGAGGATTTCCGGAAGATCGGGCGCTTGGGGTGCAGTGAGTGCTACGGATCGTTCAAACCCAATTTATTGCCGCTTCTTAAGAGGATTCATGGGGCGATTCAACACGTGGGAAAGTCGCCGGATCCTACCCTTTTAAAGGAATACAAAACACTCACGAAGCTCCAGGAAGAATTGGAGGCTGCCAAGCAAGATTTACAAAAGGCGGTTAAAAACGAGGAGTTTGAAGAGGCCGCCGCGCTCCGGGATAAGATTAAATTTTTGGAAAAGAAGATGAAGGAGGGGAAGGGATGACGAAAATCGACCACCTTCTCAAACAAACCTGTGAGTGGCTGAGGGGAACGGGGCCCAATTCGGACATCGTGATGAGTTCGCGGATAAGGCTCGCCCGAAACCTGGAGAAGTTTCCTTTTTCTCACTGGGCTTCCAAAAAACAGGAGAAGGAAATTCTCGAAGTTTTGGAGACGGCGGTGCTGGGCTCGGAATTGATGAAGGGATCTCTTTATGCCCGGATGGCGGAGGTGGACGACGTCGATAAGCAGTTTTTGCTGGAACGGCATTTGATCAGCCGCGAGCAGGTGGTCCATCCGGAGTTTAAGGGCGTCGCCGTCGGAGACAAAGAAGTCGTGAGCATCATGATTAACGAAGAAGACCACCTCCGCATTCAGGTCATGCAGTCGGGATTCAATCTCCAGGAGTGCTGGAGGATCGCGGGCCGCGTGGACGATTCCCTGCATAAAAGGACTCAATTTGCCTTCAGCCCCGATTGGGGGTACCTCACGGCGTGCCCCACGAACGTCGGCACGGGGCTTCGCGCTTCGGTGATGCTTCATCTCCCGTCCCTCGTGATGACCAAACAAATTAACCGCGTGATCCAGGCGATCACGAAGCTTGGGATGACGGCCCGGGGGCTTTATGGGGAAGGCACGGAGGCGGAGGGCAATTTTTTTCAGATTTCCAACCAGATTACCCTGGGTTCCTCCGAAGCGGACATCATCGACAATCTTGAGCGGATCATTCGCCAGGTGATCGGCCATGAGGAAAATGCTAGAAAAGTTCTCATGAAGCAAAACAAAGAACTTCTGATGGACAGAATCTGGCGGGCCAACGGCGCTTTGAGAAGCGCCTACATCATCAACACGAAGGAGACCATGGCGCTCTTGTCGATGGTGCGCTTGGGGGTCGACATGAATCTGATTTCGGACGTCGACCGGCGGGCGGTGAATGAACTGTTGATCCTGACCCAGCCGGCGCACCTCCAAAAGATCGAAGGGCGCGTCCTAAGCTCCGCCCAGCGGGATGCCCGGCGGGCTCATCTCATCCGGCGGCGGCTGGAAGGGCGATGAAAAGAGAGGGTTCCTTGGAAAGAAGCGGGCGTTGTGCTATAAATTAGGTGAGATTGGAGAATTTCAGCCATGTTTAATAAATTCACCGAACGAGCGAGAAAAGTAATTCTTCTGGCCAAGCAGGAGGCCAAGCGTTTTAACCATGACTATATCGGGACGGAGCACATTCTCTTGGGCCTTTTACGGGAAGGGGAGGGAGTGGCGGCCGCCGTTTTGCAAAGCCTGGGGATGAATTTGAATAACATTCGTTTAGAGGTGGAAAAGCTCGTCCAAGTGGGACCGCCGACGGTGGTCTCCGGGGATTTGCCGTTTACTCCCAAGGCGAAAAAAGTGATGGAGCTTGCGATGGAGGAGGCGAGAACTCTCGGCCATAACTACATCGGCACGGAACACCTTCTTCTGGGTCTTATCCGCGAAGGGGAAGGAGTCGCCAGCCAAGTTTTTATGAACATGGGTCTTGATTTGGAAAGGGTCCGGGAGGAAGTCATCAAACTTTTGGGTTCCTCCGTTCCCGGAGCTTCTTTTGGCCAACCCCCCTCAGGGCCGGTGGGCACGACCGCCCCCGGTTCGAAAATCAAAACTCCCGCTTTGGACGCTTTTGGGCGGGATTTGACGAGGCTGGGCAGGGAAGGGAAGCTGGACCCCGTGATCGGACGCGAGGATGAGATCGAGCGGGTGATGCAGACCCTCTGCCGGCGGCGGAAAAACAACCCCGTGCTTCTGGGGGAAGCGGGGGTCGGAAAGTCGGCGATCGTGGAAGGGCTTGCGCAGAGGATCGTAAGCGGCGATATACCGGAGCTTTTGAAGAGCAAGCGCATTGTGACGCTGGATCTGGCTTTGATGGTGGCCGGCACGAAATACCGCGGGCAGTTCGAAGAGCGCATCAAGGCGGTAATGGATGAGATCCGGCGCTCGGAAAACGTCATTATGTTCGTCGATGAGCTTCATACCCTTGTGGGGGCGGGCGGCGCCGAGGGAGCCATCGACGCCTCCAACATTTTAAAGCCGGCCTTGGCCCGCGGAGAGATCCAGTGCATCGGCGCGACGACCCTGGACGAGTACCGGAAATACGTCGAGAAGGACGCCGCGCTGGAGAGGCGTTTCCAGGTGATCATCGTCGATCCTCCTTCGGTGGAAGAGACTATTTTGATTTTGAAAGGCTTGCGCGATAAATATGAGGCGCACCACAAAGTGAAAATTTCGGATGCGGCTCTCGAGGCGGCCGCGAAGCTTTCGGATCGTTACATCACCGGGCGGTTTCTGCCCGACAAAGCGATCGACGTGATCGATGAAGCCGGCGCGCAGGCCCGTCTTTCGACGCATACCGTTCCTCCCGAGGTGAAAGAGCTCGAGAAAAAACTCGATCTCCTGAAGGGGGAAAAGGAAACGACCATCAAGGAGCAGGACTTCGAAAAAGCGGCCGCTTTGCGCGACCAGGAGCGGGAGCTCCGGCGGCAGTTGGAGCGGGCGAAGAAAGAGTGGATGGAATCCCGTTCGAAAGTGGAGCTTGAGATCGCCGAGGAAGAGATCGCCCGGATCGTTTCCAAGCAAACCGGCATTCCCATTTCGAGGCTTGAGGAAAAGGAAACGGCGAGGCTTCTCCGGATGGAGGAGGAGATTCGGAACCGCGTCGTGGGCCAGGAAGAGGCGATCTCCATCATTTCCCGCGCGATCCGCCGTTCGCGATCGGGGCTCAAGGATCCCCGGCGTCCAATCGGGTCGTTTGTTTTTCTGGGACCAACGGGCGTGGGAAAAACGCTTCTGGCGCGGGCGCTCGCCGAATTTTTGTTCAACGACGAAAACGCGCTTCTTAGCTTTGACATGTCCGAGTACATGGAAAAGTTCAACGTCTCGCGGCTGGTGGGCGCGCCGCCGGGATACGTGGGTTACGAAGAAGGTGGGCAATTGACGGAACGCGTCCGCAGGCGTCCTTACTGCATCGTGCTTTTCGACGAGATCGAAAAGGCGCATCCGGACGTGTTCAACATGCTTCTTCAGGTTCTCGAGGAAGGCAGGCTTACCGACTCCCTGGGACGCAAGGTGGACTTCCGGAACACGCTTCTCATCATGACCTCGAACATCGGCGCGGATCTTTTGAAGAAACAGGGGAGCATCGGTTTTAAGAGCCAGGAGTTCGTCTCGGATTACAAGGAGATGAAAACGAGGCTTCTCGAGGAAGTGAAGCGCACCTTTAAACCGGAGTTTATCAACCGCATCGATGACATCGTCGTCTTCCAGAGGTTGACGCGCGAAGATTTGGAAAAGATCATCGAGATAGAAGTCAGTTTCCTTCAAAAGCGCCTTTTGGAAAGGGACATCGAGATCGGGCTTGACGCAAAGGCCAAGGGCTTTCTGATCGATAAGGGTTTTGACACGATGTACGGCGCGAGGCCCTTGAAACGAACCCTTCAGAAATATCTGGAAGATCCTCTCTCGGAAGAGATCATCGCCAAGAAAATCAAGCCGCATGAAATTATCCGCGTCACGGTAAAGGACGAAGACCACCTGGCCTTTGAACAAGGGCCCGGAGTGGGAAGCAGTGAATATCGCTAAACACCCTCATCCGGTTAAAATCATTCTGCCCCTCTTGGCGGCCGCGGCGGTGTTTTTTGTTCTGAATAGCCGCAAAGAAACGGTTGCGGCGGGTTTAAGCCGCTCCTTGGTTTCGTATTTGACTCAAGGGTCCGATTATGAAGTCAAAATCGGGAAGGTCACGGGAAATTGCCTGGGTTTTATCGGATTCCAAAACGTTCAAGTTTTACGAAACGGCGGGGGCGGAGAAGGGGAAGTCTTTTTTGGGGCCAAGGCCATTGAGTTTCGGTACCGCTTTTGGGATTTTTTGCTGAAGGAGCTGGGGCCGGTTCACATCGTCGTCAAGAGCCCTGAGCTTTATTGGAATCCCCGCATCGGCCTGCGGAAGCCCTCTCTTCCCTTCTTGGGATGGATGCGGCAATGGGCCCTATCACGGGCAAGCCGTCTTCAAATACAAGTGGAAGGGATGGTTGTTTTTTTTAATGATCGCCGGTTTCGGGTGACAGGGATAGACGCCTTTTTTGGACGGAACTCTTTTTGGGCGGAGATCCCGCTCCGGCACATCGATTGGGGAGGAGCGGATCTCTCCTCCATCATCAAGGTGAAGGGGCATTTTGATCTCGGCGGCGAGTTGGCCGGGGACACTCTCATCGGGGAAATGGGGACGGAAGGGACCGTGATCAACTGGCGGCCGGTGCCTGAGGAAGCGGCGCTTGATTTTATCCTCACGAAAGAGAAATTTTCGGTTCATTCTTCACGCGTGTGGGGCGGGATGGAGCTGGAAGGAGCGGTTGATTTTACGAACGATTATGCGTCGGATTTCAACCTGAAGACGGAGGATTATCCTCTAAGAGAGCTGGCGAGCCTTTTTTCCGGCGTTTCTCAAAGCCGGGGGATGCCTCAACGGGTGGATTTCCAAATTCACGCTTACGGAAATCCGTGGCTTTGCAATGTGGAAGGCTCCGCAAGGGTGGAGAACGGTTTCATCGGGGAGCGCTCTTTTAAAGTGATGGACCTGGCTTTTCAAGGCGTGTATCCCACGCTTCACTTGTCGAATTCGACCATTCGCCTGGAGGATGATACGGTGATGCATCTTGCGAACAAGGCGTTGGAAGTAAAGGATTTTTTCAAAGAGAAGACTTACCACGCCTTAGTGGGGGAGGCGCCTCAGGAGACGGTGGTTTGGGGGGATTGGGAGCTTCAGAATACGGGCGAGGCGCAGGTAGGATTCGGGTATCGCTTGAGGCCCAAGCATACCCTTCGGTTTGGGCTCCGTCAAGATGAAGAGTTTATCGGAGTGGAAAAGAAGCTGAGGTTTTAGTGAAAGATATCTTGGAGAGGGCGGGGAGGACGGTGATCGGCTCCGTGCAGTATGCGGGCGGGGTGTTTATTCTCTTCGCGCGGACCCTTTTTTGGATGGCCATCTCGCCGCTCCGGCCAAGACAGGCGTTCGAGCAGATGGTAAAGATCGGCGTCAACTCCCTGCCGATAGCCACGGTGACGAGTTTTTTTATCGGCGTCGTGATCGCTTTCCAAAGCGCTTACCAGATGCAAAAGGTGGGGGCGAAGCTTTATATCCCGAGCCTCATTTCGATTTCGATCACCCGCGAGATCGGACCCGTTCTCACCGCCTTGGTGGTCGCCGGCCGCGTGGGCGCCTCGATCGCCGCGGAGCTTGGCAGCATGAAGGTGACCGAGCAGATCGACGCCCTGGAGACGCTTGCCACGAACCCCGTCAAGTATCTCGTGGCGCCGCGCTTTTTGGCGCTTTTGGTCATGCTGCCGCTCCTGACCGTTTACGCCGATGCGATCGGCATTTTAGGCGGTTACGTCGTTTCGGTTTATAAATTGGGGATCCCTCATGCCCTGTACATGCGGATGTCTTTTGAGCCGCTCGTATTGAAGGATATTTTCACGGGTTTGTCCAAAACCCTCGTTTTTGCGTCGATCATTTCCGTGATTTCCTGTTTTGAGGGAATGCGGGTGGAGGGCGGGGCGGAAGGAGTGGGGGCGGCTACGACCCGCGCGGTGGTCACGTCTTTTATTTTGATTATCGTGGCGGACGCTTTCTTCACCGTTCTTTTTTACTTTGTCACTTAACATGGCGATGGAGCCCGGCGGGAAAACGCAAAACACCATGATCGAAGCCAAAGGCGTCGTTAAGTCCTTCAACGGCCGCATGGTTTTGAATCACTTGGAACTGCGGGTCATGCGGGGGGAGACCCTGGTCATCATCGGTCGTTCGGGCTGCGGGAAGAGCGTGCTTATCAAGCATTTTATAGGGCTCTTGAAGCCCGATGAAGGGGAAGTCCTGGTGGAGGGAACCAACGTTTCCCAGCTTTCGACGAAACAGCTCAACCAGCTCCGCATGCGCTTCGGGATGCTTTTTCAGGGATCGGCCCTTTTTGATTCGCTCACGGTGGGAGAAAACGTCGGCTTTATGCTTGGGGAGCATACCCGGTTAAGCGACAAAGCCGTCCGGGAACGCGTGGAGGAAGCGCTGGAACTGGTGGGCCTTAAGGGGATCCAGGATCTGAAACCTTCCGAGCTTTCCGGCGGAATGAAAAAGCGCGTGGCTTTGGCGCGGGCGATTTGCATGAAGCCGGAAATCCTGCTGTACGACGAGCCTACGACGGGTTTGGACCCCATTATGGCGGATGCGATCAATGATTTGATCATCGAGCTCCATGATAAGCTGAGGGTCACGTCGGTGGCGGTGACGCACGACATGGTGAGCGCTTACAAGATTGCCACGCGGATCGCCATGATGTATCAGGGAAAGATCGTTCAAATGGGGGTCCCTGAGGAAATTCGAAATACCCAGGATCCCGTCGTCAGGCAATTCATAACCGGCTCGGCCGCGGGGCCTATTACGGAAGGCGGAGCGAAGAGCATGGGAAATGGAGGGATGTGATTCATGGTGATGAAGAGGCGGAACTTGGAATTGAGAGTGGGACTTTTTGTTTTCGTGGCGCTGGGGCTCTTGGCGGCGCTGGTTTTCAAGGCGGGAGACTTTTATCTGAAGCCCGGTTATACGCTCCGTTTTATCTTTAATTTTGTGAGCGGCGTGGATGCGGGTTCGCCCGTGAGGCTCGCCGGGGTGAACGTGGGCGAAGTCAAAAGCATCCGTGTGATCCGGAGTGAAGCCGGAGAAACGCAGGCGGAGATCATCGCCTGGATCGCGCAGGACATTCACATCGAGGAAGATGCCGAAGTTCGGATCAACAGCCTCGGGCTGATCGGCGAAAAATACGTGGAGATACTGCCTGGGACAAGCGGCGCGAAGACCCTTTCCGACGGGGGGGTGCTGGCGGGAAAAGCGCCGGTGGTGCTGGAGAAACTCACGGAATCGGGCGCCCGGCTGGTCCGCAAACTCGAGGAGACGGTCGACCACATCAACGAGGTGGTTTCCGACCCTGAGTTTAGAACGGCGGTGAAGGATACCTTCACCAAAGCCAGCGGCACCTTCAGTGAGGCGGAGATCTTTTCCAGAAATTTGGTCGGAGCGACGGAGGATCTGAAGGAAGCCGCCAAATCCGCCAAGGTGATTTTGGCCAGGCTCCGGGACGGCGAGGGGAGCATCGGGCGCCTTTTGAAGGACGAGACCCTGGCGAAGGATTTGGAGGCCTTTGCGAAGGAGATCAAGGTGCATCCTTGGAGACTCCTCAAGAGAGATTAACAATAAAAAAGGCTCGTGGGTGGTGGGGTGTGGGTGGTGGATAAAGGAGAACTAGAATGGCATTCGGATTTATACGGGTTTTGTTCATTTTAATCAGCGCGGTGGTGGGTTTTCAGTTGGGGAGCGCCTATCAAGGTTACGCAAGCGTCTGGGGGCTTATCGGCGCATGGATCGGCGTGGGAACCGCCTTTGTCATCGTCTTTTTGGAGCACATTTTAGGCAGGGTTTCTTTGCGGGGTCTTTCAGCGGCCGTTTTTGGACTCCTCATGGCTTTGATCGTATCGAGCCTCTTAAACGGCGCGATCGATCTGGTGCCGCACCTTGAGCCCGGAACGGCCGCCTCCATCAAAGTGATCCTGGTTCTCGTTCTTTCTTACCTGGGCATTGTCTTCACCATGCGCGGCCGGGACGAGTTTAACTTGGTCATTCCCTATATTAAATTCGAGCGGCAGGACCAGCGGGACACCCTGTATCTCTTGGATACGAGCGTCATCATCGACGGGCGGATTTTGGACGTTTGTGAGACAAGGTTTATCGAGGGACGGCTGGTCGTTCCGCGTTTTGTCTTGAAAGAGCTCCAACAAGTGGCGGATTCCAAGGATCCTTTGAAGCGGAATCGCGGGCGGCGGGGTCTCGACGTTCTGGGCAAGCTTCGAAAAGCCTCTCTCCTTAACGTGAGGATCCATGAGGAGGATTTTCCGGAACTGCCGGCCGTCGATGAAAAACTGGTGAAGCTCGCGAAACTCCTGGGAGCTAGGGTCCTGACGAATGATTATAATCTGAACAAGGTCGCGGAACTGCAAGGAGTGACGATCCTCAACGTCAATGAGCTGGCCAACGCCCTTAAAACGGTTTTACTCCCGGGGGAGACGATGGAGGTGAAGCTCGTGAAGGAGGGGAAGGAACCCAATCAAGCCGTTGGGTATTTGGACGACGGGACGATGGTCGTCGTGGATCAGGCGAGGCGTCTGCTGGGTAACAGCGTTTCCATCGTCGTGACTTCGGTTTTGCAGACTTCCGCGGGACGAATGGTTTTTGGGAAATTGCAAACAAGTTAGGCTGGCAGATGCGGGTGGCTGTGATTGTGGCGGCAGGTGGGGCGGGGAAAAGACTCAACCGAAAGGTTCCAAAACCCTTTATTTCTATTTTGGGTAAACCTCTTTTGGTTTACACCCTTGAGAGTTTACGGAAGAACTTTCGGTTTTTGGAATGGGTCCTCGTGGTCGCTCCTTCACGCGTGAAGCGGGCGCGGCGATTGGTCCGGCGCCATGGCTTTGATTCCGTTCGGATCGCTGAGGGAGGAAAGACAAGGGCCGAGTCCGTTTGGAAAGGGCTGGTCCATGTCAACAGGTCTTGCGAGTGGGTGTTGATTCATGATGCGGCGAGACCGTTTGTTCCGAAAGGAAGCGTTCGCCGGCTGCTCCGGGCGGTTCGGGAAACCGGGGCGGTCATTTCTGCCCTTCCGTGTGAAGACACTCTGAAGAAAGCCTGTCCGGGAAGCCTTGTGGTGTCGAAGACGGAAGACAGGGGTCTTTTCTACAGGGCCCAGACACCGCAGGTTTTTAAGCGGGAGCTCCTTGTTCGGCGGTACCGGGAGCTTGGCCGGAGCGCTTTTCAAGCGACGGATGAAGCGGCGCTGTTTGACGGAACGGGGGTAAAGGTGAAGATCGTTCTCGGTGATCCGGCCAACATTAAGATCACGACCCCTGCGGATTTGGAGTTTTTCAGGTTTTGCCTGAAAAGAAAAAATCGAGGATAAAAAGATGCGGGTGGGAATAGGCTACGATATTCACGCTTTGAGAAAAGGCAGAAAGCTCATCCTCGGCGGCGTCGAGGTGCCTTTTGCGAAGGGGCTTTGGGGACACTCCGATGGGGATGTGCTATTCCATGCGGTGACGGACGCCGTTTTAGGTGCCATGGGAGAAGGAGACATGGGAGAACTGTTCCCCGATCATGACGAGCGTTACCGGGGAGCAAGCGGTCTCTTTTTTCTAAGGAGCGTTCGCGATCGCTTAAAGAAAAGGCGTTTAAAAGTAAGCCACGTCGACGCCACGGTTATCGCGGAAGCGCCCCGTTTATCGGCCTATAAGGGAAAAATGCGGGAGAATGCGGCGCGGGGTTTGGGACTCTCTCTTTCTCAGGTGGGGATTAAGGCGAAAACGAACGAGGGTTTTGGGGCGGTGGGGGCGAAGCAAGCGATCGCGTGCTTTGCCGTGGCCAGTTTGGAAGAAGTTCACGGGGGAAAGAAAAAATGAAGTGGTTGTGGACGGTCTTTTTTGTCCTTTCGGCGCTTTTGGCGCTCAAGGTTTTTATTTACAGTTTCTTCTTTTCGGAAGAGATCCAGGCGACGCTTGAGCGGGATCCGGCGGCGACGAGCCGTTTGGCCGTGATTTTGATGTATCCGGGGCTTCATGCGATTTTCTATCACCGCGTGGCTCACCGGCTTTATGGGTGGAAGATTCCCCTTTTGCCAAGGCTTATTTCCCAGATGGCCCGGGCGCTGACGGGCATCGAAATTCATCCCGGCGCGGTTATCGGGAAGGGTCTTTTCATCGACCATGGGATGGGTGTTGTCATCGGAGAAACGTCCATCATGGGCAATAACGTGACTCTTTTTCAAGGCGTCACCCTTGGCGGCACCGGCAAGGAGAAGGGAAAGCGTCATCCGACTCTCGGAGATAACGTGGTGGTCGGCACGGGGGCGTGCGTTTTAGGGAATATCCGCATTGGAGACAATGTGAATATCGGCGCCAATGCCGTGGTTGTCAGGGATGTCCCTTCGAATTCCACCGTTGTCGGCGTGCCGGGGAGGATTGCGAGCCGCGACGGGAGAAAGGTTCATGGCATCAACCTCGATCACACAAGCCTCCCCGATCCTTTGGCTCAAGCCCTTGAAAAGCTCCAGCATGAGATCGACCACATCGAGAAGGAGCTTAAAGAGTTTGAGCATTCGGAAAAGCACAAAAGGCATTCTACCTAAAAACCTCGACTTTCATCAAAATTGAGTCCAACTAAGCACACCCCAGCATATTCCAACAACCTATATAAATATTTCAGCATATTCGGGAAATGGGGAAAACGCCCCTTGTAATTCTCAAAATGATCGTGTACACTTCTTTTAAAATACTCAAGAGGCATTTCTGTGATTTATAAAAAAACCCTGCTCATCAAAACCGTTTCCCTGGGGCTTGTATTTGCCTTTCTGTGGATGGAGTTTGTCTATTCCGCCCCCTTACGGGGCAATGGCGTCGCTCCTTCGAAGGTATTGGAACTATCCCAAGACCCCGCCCGATTGGAAATCCCAACGGATTTCGCCGCCTTAAAAGAAATCCACAAAGGCGCAAACGGGATATTCATCTTTCATATCGAAGACCCTCACTCCAACCTCTCAGGGCAGGAAAACCTTTCCTTTGTCCTTAAGCGCCTTTCTTCTTTGTATGGCATCTCCTTGGTTTTGGTGGAAGGCTCCTCCAAAGAAGGAACGCTGACCCCCCTCAAGAAACTGGCCTCCAAGAAAAACATTCAAAGAGCCGCCAAAAGCTTTTTTATTCAAGGCAAGCTTGCCGGGGAAGAGTATTTGAATCTCACGTCGGATATTCCTCTGAAGATTCGCGGAATAGAGGACAGGGCCCTTTACTTCAAAAACCTTAAAAGCTGCGCCTCTCTCGTCAAAGAACGCCAAAATATTCTGGAATATCTGAAGAAAGTCCAAGCGTCCCTTGAAAAGCTGAAGAAAAAGCACTACCCCCAAGAACTCTTAGAATATGAGAAGGGGGGAGAGCAGGATGAAAAAAAGATCGAGAAGTTTCTTCGCATTTCTTCAAGTCAAAAGATTTCCTTTGAGCCTTATCCCAACATTCAACGATTAAAAAGCTTGAAAGAAAAAGAAACCTCCATGGATTTTAATTTGATTCATCTGGAGCATCAAGCTTTGTTAGATAAATTGGCCACATCCTCGTCATCTCCGAACACCGCCCCACCCCTGTCATCCCCGAAATCTTTTGTCGGGGATCCAGAATTTGGCGCCCGCCAGTGGGGTGATGGGGCGAAAGAAAACGTTAAGTTTGCTTACTTCCAAAATACTTTAAATACTGCCAAGGATAAAAATATTGACCTAAAGCCGTTTTCTCACTTTTTGGCTTATACGGGATATTTGAAGAAGCTTTTGGAAATAGACTTTGGGGAAACGCTTGATGAGTTGGAGACTGCCGAGAGAGAGCTTTACAAGTCTTTACTTTTGACAAAAGACTCGAAGCTCGTAAGGTCCATCGACCGGTTTGTTTCGCTTTTAATGAATGCTTACAGCATCCGGATGACGTCAAAAGATTTTAATTTACTGCAGGCATCCCGGAAGCATTTTAAAACCGTTTCCTGCCTTGCTTTCATCAACCGTAAATTAGCCGAGCTTGGATATTTTGAAGACCTTATTTCCTACAAGGACATTCTCGAAAGAAACCAAAAAGCGATCGAAGACTTCTACCGGACGGTAGACAAAAGAGACCTGGCTTTCTTATGGAATGCCGAAAGAATCTTAAAAGAAGAAAACCAAAATATGGCCGTGCTTGTCACGGGCGGTTACCATACCGAGCATCTGACAAAACTAATGAAAGACAAGGGTTATTCTTACATTGTTTTAACGCCTCATGTGACTCAAGAGACCAATCACACAAAATATGAAAAACTTTTACTCGGAGCCGGCGCCACAAAGAAGGCGGCACCTTCCTTTTCTCACTCCCAACAAAGCACGTTAAGAGCCATGGGTTTTGTCATGGACCCTGTAGAAAATGTGCCTTCGTTTGGCGGTACAGCGGGGACTGCTGAAAATGATCCTGAAATTTTAGCGGTGATAAAAGAATTTGAGGGAAGGGTGGATAATCCGCCTTATGAAGGGGCGAGGCTTCCCGATGAGCCTGGGGCTGGAATGGGAGAGAATCAATCCCTCAGGCTCATAAACGAATTTCAAAAAGAATTAGTTCCCCTCGAAGTCCAAAGGGAAAGTCTTCAAGACACCATTCAAAATACTTCCGATGAGTCATTGAAGCAGATGTTTCAAGAGGATCTGGCCAATGTTGAAAAGGAAATAACCAAACTCCAGAAAAAAATTAAAGCAGAAACCCGGAAACAGAAAGGACAAAAAAAGCTCAAACCAAAAGAAACCCCCAAAACCCTCCACGGCGACCCCTACCTTTTACCCGATGACCACCCCTTCCAAAAACTCTCAAAACTAATGAGGGAAGCCCATGGCGGGTCATTGATTACCCACCTCACCTCCTACGAACTAAACGGAACAACTATTTATGTGAGTGTGGGTGGTGGCGGAGCCTTCGAATACACCTTCAACAACCAAGGAAACCCAATACAGCTCAAAGGAAACGAAGAAAAACTCTCAAGACTAATGAGAGGAGAAGAAGCCCATAGCTGGTCATGGATTTACCACCTCACCTCCTACGAACTAAACGGAACAACTATTTATGTGAGTATGGGTGATGGTGGCAAAGCCTTCGCCTTCGCGCAGGATGCGCTGCCGCAGGGGGCGAGGCTTTCTAAAAGTCCTGCATATCACTTGGAGAGGCTCATTTATGAAAGTTATGACAACCACCCTTCAAGGATTGATAGGGTTGGTTATTATAAGACGAAGGGTACTTTTCTTTATCTTGTTGAAGGAACCGATGGGCATAGCACTCCCGTTGATCATTTTTACGTGATTGAAAACGGGGTGCCGCGCAAATTAACGAAAGAGGAAGTGACTAAATATTTTCAGGGGAAGGTGGGAAACTTTCGGGAGGTGGTCTCTTTTGATGCGACAGATGCCGGGCAATGGAGAAAACAAGAGCTTTCTGCAGGCCTCATCATGACTTATCTTAAACAATTTGAATACGAACGAAAGTCTAAAAAAACATCTTCCGTTGCCCACGACTCTTCGGCCGTTGTTAAGTCTTTGTCTTCTCTTGAAGCCCAACGAGACAGCCTGCTGGACATCATCGCGAATATTTCCGATGAGTCGCTTAAGGCTGATTTTCGTGGAGATCTGGATAGACTTGAGAAAGAGATTGAAGAGCTAGAGAAAAAGCTAAAGAAGACAAGAGGCGGCCAGAAAAAGGTGAAACAAAAAGAAGCAAACGCTGTTCTTCCAAAGAAGATAGAAGATATTCAAGTAGGCAAGATGGTTGTTATGAAACGCCCATGGAAAGCTTACCGCTCAGTTCCAGAGACTATTGAAGGAGTAACATACCAAGAAGCAATATACGAAGTGGTGCCAATGGGTGATCAACTGCGGATTCTTGATAAAAAGAAAGTCAAAGAATCTTTTTGGTTTCAGTTTGAAATAATCGATGGGATCGACAGAAGTGGCGGTGTAGGGATTGTTATGAGTCATAGGGTGTGGTTAAACCCTATTTCAGACGATGGAAAGATAGCTTTTGAAGGTGTCGATGGCGCGAGGCTTTCCGTTCGGCCTTCAACGGAACTGAGAAATGCCGCCAATCGCTACTATGAACTGAAACAGGAAATGCTGAAAGCTTTGGATTTGGATGATGAGGGAGAGTTTAAAAAGCTTTACCGGGAAATGCTGAGTATTGTGGAGCCGTTGAGCGCTTTGGCGACTAAGGCGAAGGATGAGGAGTTACTTCAGATCGCTAAGGATATTTTGGATGCGGGGGCGATTTCTCCTTCGCTTGGGCCGGTTCAGGTGAAGCCTGGGGTTTTTCGGGCGGATGTTATTCGCCGGGAACTTGAGGGCGTGGGGCAGAAGGAATTTGATAAAGACATGAGAGCAAAGATTGAAAAAATCACGGCGGAGGTAGCGGAGGAACTTTACGAAGACAAGTCTGAACGGAAAAAGATGATTTCTCAGGTTTTGGCCGATATTCATACTTTTCATTTTTCCAATTTT
>JACQQY010000079.1 GCA_016206825.1 Candidatus Omnitrophota bacterium | reverse complement strand
CGCGTAGACAAGAGATCAAACCCCCTCTAACTCCCCCTTGACAGGGGGAGGAAGGCAAGCAAGAGGGGGGGAAAATGAATAAAGGAATGGCGGCGGGTTTGGTTTTGGCGGGGGCGGCGGCGCTGGGGGGGTTGGGACTGGTGGGGGCTTACAATGGGCTTGTGGCGTTGGATGAGGGGGTGAAGCAGGCATGGGCGCAGGTGGAGAACGTTTACCAGAGGAGACTCGATCTTATTCCCAATTTGGTGGAGACCGTAAAGGGCTATGCGGCGCATGAGAAGTCGACCTTCCTGGCGGTGACGGAGGCCCGCGCCAAAGCGGCAAGGGTCCTTTCGCCGGACGTGATCAACGATCCTCAAAAGTTTCAGGCTTTTCAGGAGTCGCAGTTGGCGCTGAGTTCGGCTTTGAGCCGGCTCCTCGTGGTTGTCGAGAAGTACCCGGATCTTAAGGCAAGCGGGAACTTTTTGTCGCTTCAGACTCAGCTTGAGGGAACGGAGAACCGGATCGCCGTGGAGCGGGGGCGGTTCAATGAGGCGGCACGAACTTTTAATACCCGGTTCCGGCGGTTTCCGACGAACGTGATAGGAAGATCGTTCGGATTCAAGATGAAGGAATATTTTAACGCGGAAGAAGGGGCGAAGACGGCTCCGAGGGTGGCGTTTTAAAAAGGTAAAGGGTAAAGGGTGAAGGGTAAAGGGTTAAAGGTTGGTCTGTTTTGTCTGGCGTTGAGTGTTTTTCTGACAGGGAAGGTTTTTCCGTTGTCTGTCCCGGAGAAACCGGAGGGGCATGTCAATGACTATGCGGGGATTTTGGGCGGTTCGGCGGAGGCGAGGGTGGAGAAGGCGCTTGCCGTTTTTGAGAGGGAAACGACGAATCAGATTGTCGTGGTGACGTTTGAAAGTTTGGAGGGGGAGAGCCTTGAGGATTTTTCGATTCGCCTGGCTGAAAAATGGAAGATAGGGACGAAGGAAAAAGACAACGGCGTTATCCTTTTAATTTTTAAAAAAGAGCGGGAAATCCGAGTAGAAGCGGGATATGGACTTGAAGGGGCTCTTCCGGATGCATTGGCCGGGCAGATTATCCGCGAAGAAATAGTCCCGGCTTTTAGGGAGGGGGATTTTGACAAGGGTGTTCTAAACGGCGTAAATGCCATTATCCAGGCGGCGAAAGGGGAGTATGCCGCCGGGGGACAACGGGCTTATGGACGGGCGTTGGGCGTTTTTGAAAAACACAAAGCCCTCTTTTTCCTGGCGCTTGTTTTTTATTTTCTCATGCCTTTTATCGCTTATCTCCTTGTCCTCGTTATCGGCTGGGTTCTCATGGGTTTTCCTTGGGGGATCCTCGTCGGTCTTGTGGCGGCGCTTTTTCTCGAAGCGCTTCGCCGGTCGTTCCTCCAGTCGCTCGTGTCGGAGACTTATTCGGGGAGGAGGCGTTCAGGGTGGAGTTTTGGATTGCCTGGTGGGGGTTCCTCCTCGTGGGGAGGTTCGTGGGGCGGGGGAGGGTTTAGCGGCGGAGGGGGGAGTTTCGGCGGTGGAGGGGCGAGCGGGAGGTGGTAGGTTCGATGTTGGGTCAGAATGCCAAGCGTGAAATAGTGAAGGCGATTACCGAGGCTGAGAGGTTCACCAGCGGGGAGATTCGGGTCCACGTGAAAAGGTGGTGCCGGGGAGGAGCGCCGGCTGAGGCATGGAAGGTTTTTCGCCGGCTTAAGATGGACCGCACGAAGGAAAGAAACGGGGTGCTCCTATTTGTGGCCTTGAGAAGCCGGCGGTTTGCGATTGTTGGGGACCGGGGGATTCACGAGAAGGCGGGGGAGGCGTTCTGGAATCGGACGTGCGGCCTCATGGGGTCTTATTTTTCTCAAGGGAAGGTTCCGGAGGGGATCGTGGCGGGGGTCCGAAGCGCGGGGGAGGAACTGGGGCGGTATTTTCCGCGGAAGGCGGAGGATGTGAATGAGCTGCCGGATGGGGTTACAAGTGAATAGCTCAGATAGGAGCTTTCTTTGTTTGGTGGTTACTCAGGGTGGGTATGCGCCTGGCGTGGCATTCCCCTCTCGGTCGCTTTGAAAGCAAGAAAGCTGTGCGGACCACGGTGTTTGGACGCTTCCTGCGAGGGGAACGCCACGCCCGCGCACCTTCAGAAAAAGTGGATGAGTTTTGTGCCAAAACGCTTAAGGGGTGTTAAGGGGGGAGGGAGATGCAGGTTAAGCCGATTTTGAAGGCGATGTTGTTGTGCGATGCGACGATTGTGGAGGAGGGGAGCCATAAGCGGACGCTGATCGGCATTTTTGACCGGATCAAGGCGGGGCAGTTTCCGACGGTGCATCCGGCGATGAGCGTGTACGTGCAGTTCCGGGAGATCGAGGGGGTTTTTGATTTTATGCTGGAGCTTTATGATTTGACCGAAGAGCGGACGCTGAATCAGGCGGCGATCCGGCAGTTTCAGGTGCAGGACCGCTCGCGGGATTGCGAGCTTGTGTTCAATCTTTTGTCGGTGAAGTTTGAGCATGCGGGGGAGTATGAGTTTCGGATTTACGTGAACGAGGCGGTCTTCGGGCAGAAGGCGTTCAGAGTCGTGTGAGGAGGGATTCTCGATGAATGTCGACATGAAACAACTGGCTCAGGCGGTGGAGAAGGAGAGCGCTTCGGTGAGGGCGCTTCAGGGGGAAATCGCGAAGATGATCGTGGGGCAGTACTATTTGATCGAGCGGCTCCTGGTGGCGCTTTTGGCGGACGGGCACGTGCTGGTCGAGGGAGTGCCGGGACTGGCCAAGACGCTTTCCGTGAAGACGCTGGCGCAGGCGGTTAACGCCCGGTTCCGGCGCATTCAGTTTACCCCCGACCTTTTGCCCGCCGATCTTTTGGGAACGCAGGTCTACAATCCCAAGACGGGGGAGTTTACGACGAAAAAGGGTCCGCTTTTCGCCCATCTGATTTTGGCGGATGAAATCAACCGCGCCCCGGCGAAGGTCCAAAGCGCGCTTTTGGAGGCGATGCAGGAGCGGCAGATCACGCTGGGAGGCGAGACGTACAAGCTGGAAGAACCCTTTATGGTTTTGGCTACCCAAAATCCCATCGAGCAGGAAGGAACTTATCCCCTTCCCGAGGCGCAGGTGGACCGGTTCATGCTGAAGCTCAAGATCACTTATCCCAAAAAGAGCGAAGAGGCGGAGATCATGGACCGCGTGACGGGACCAAAACCCGTTCAGATTCGCCCGGTCATCGGGCCCGCCGAGATTTTAAGCGCGCGGGAGGCGGTCAAGAACATCTATATGGATGAAAAGGTTAAGAGCTACATCGTGAATCTCGTGTGCGCCACGCGGGATCCGGAAGGGTACAAGTTGAAAAATTTGAAGGGGCTTATCCTATACGGCGCTTCTCCCCGCGCGAGCATTTATTTGAACATCGCGTCCAAGGCCCACGCCTTTCTGAAGGGGCGGGCTTACGTCATTCCCGACGACGTCAAGGCGATCGGCATGGACGTCTTCCGGCATCGGGTGATCGTCACGTATGAGGCCGAGGCGGAGGAAATGACCTCGGAAGATATTGTAAAAAGGGTGTTCGATGAAATAGAGGTCCCCTAACCTGTCAAACCACTTGTGGTGAGCGAAGTCGAACCATGATCCCTAAGGAACTTTTGAGAAAAATCCGCTTTATCGAGATCACCACGTCGAGGCTTGTGAACACGGTGTTTGCGGGGGAGTATCACAGCGTGTTTAAGGGACGGGGGATGGAGTTCGATGAGGTGAGGGAGTATGACCCGCGGGACGACATCCGGGACATCGATTGGAACGTGACGGCCCGGATGGGGCACCCGTACACCAAAAAGTTCGTGGAGGAGCGGGAGCTGACGGTTATTTTTCTGGTCGACGCGAGCGCTTCGGGGCAGTACGGGACCAAGGGAAAGACGAAGTCGGAGTTGATCGCCGAGATTGCGGCTCTTTTGGCCTTCGCGGCCGTCAAAAATCACGACCGGGTGGGTCTCCTTGTTTTTAGCGACCAAGTGGAGAAATACATTCCCCCGAAGAAGGGAAGGTTCCACGTCCTCCGGGTCATCCGCGAGATCTTGTCGTTTAAGCCGAAGCGGCGCCTCACGGATTTGAACGCGGCTTTGAAAACGTTGATCGGCGTCGTCACCAAGCGTTCGACCGTTTTTTTGTTTTCGGATTTTTTGGCGGAAGGCTATGAGAAACTCCTGAAGATCGCTCACAAAAAGCACGACGTGGTGGCTGTGGTGGTGGAGGATCGGACGGAGAGGGATTTTCCCCTTCTTGGAGGGACGCTGGAACTGGAGGATGCGGAGACGGGAGAAGCGTTTACCTTAAGGCCCGGCAGGGGATTCAAGAATCGGTTTCAGGCGGGATGGGAGAAACGAAAAGAGGGGCGGGAGGCGGTTTTCTCGTCGGTCGGGCTCGACCATATTGAAATCGAAACCGGGACGCCGTACATCGAGGCGCTGATTAAGTTTTTCAAGATTCGGGAGAGGAGATTCAGGTAGTTTACACGCCTTAAGCGTTCAGTAAGACAGGGGCTTTCTTTGTTTGGTGGTTCCGCAGAGTCCGTATGCGCCTGCCACGGCATTCGTCTCTCGGTCGCTGGGACGGCAAGGAATCAGTGCGGACCACAATGTTTGGACGCTCCCTGCGAGACGAACGCCGTGGCCGCGCACCCTCAAAGAAAGTGGGTTTGAGTACATGGCAGTTCGGATGAAGTGGACATCGGTCGTTTTCTTACTGGTTTTCTTTTTGGTTTTGCCTGCCGCGGCAGGGGCGGCGGCCGTCGAGGTCAAGACCCGCGCCATACCGGGGCAGGCGGCGGTGGGGGATGAGGTCAAGTATTTTATCCAAATAGACCGGCCGGAGGATTTTTCCTTCAATCCGGCGGCGCTCAACGTTTCGCTGTCTCCGTTTGAAGTCAAGAGGATCGAAGTCCTGCCGCCGGTCCGTGGGGGCGGGCGGGTGCGGGAGACGTGTGTTTTGGCGCTGACGATTTTTCAGTTGGGGGAACACGTCATCCCTTCTTTCCCCGTTCCTTTTACGGATGCTTCCGGGCGGAACGGGCAGATTTTGACGGAGCCTTTTCCTATCCGGGTCGTCCTTTCACAGGCTCATCCAAAGGAAGAAGACAGGATTCGCCCCATCAAAGGGCCGGTTTCTTTGGATCTTGGCGGCTTGCGCTCTCTTTTGCCGGGATTTTTGGTTTTGTTGCTTTTGCTTTTTCTGGTTTCTAAAATCGTTTGGAGGCGGCTCAAAAAGGGGAAGATCGATCCGGAGAGTTTGAAGCCTCCGCATGAGAGGGCTTACTTGGAGTTGGAGCGCTTGATGAAGAAGAGGCTTTTGGAAGCGGCGAAGACGAAGGAGTTTTACAGCGAATTGTCGGATATTTTGCGGCGTTATCTCCAGAGGCGGTTTGGAGCGCCGGCGCTCGATCTCACCACGGATGAGATCCTGCGGCGGTTGAAGGAAGAGAAGCTTGACTCCGAGGCGGCAGGGAAAGTGAGGGGGGTTTTGGGGAATGCCGATTTGGTGAAATTTGCGAAGCTCGTGCCGCCGAATGCGCTGGCGGAGCGGATGGCGGGGGAGTTGAGGGCGGTGGTGGAGATGACAACGTTGAAAGAAGGAAATGCGGTTCGCTAGTCCTTATTATTTTTTGCTTCTTGTCCCGGCCTTTGTCTTTTTTCTTTTGTACGTTAAAGGAAAGATCGGGAGGGAGGCGGGGCTTCGGTTTTCGAGTTTGAGGCTGGTGCGGGAGGCGGGCGCCAAAAAGGTTTCCTTTGGCCGGTTTTTTAGGGGTTTTGCGCGGTTTGCGGCGGCGGCGCTTTTCGTCTTCGCGCTGGCCAGGCCCCAGACGGGCACGGGCGAGGAAAAAACGACGGAGCACGTCGTCGACATCATGGTCGCTCTCGACATCTCGGGAAGCATGGGCACCCTTGATTTTCATCCCGACAACCGGCTGGCGGCGGCCAAGGTCGAGGCCAAACGGTTCATCGAAGGCCGCCGGCACGACCGGATCGGGCTTGTGGTGTTCGCGGGCGAGAGCTTTACGCAGTGTCCGTTGACGGTTGACCACCGGGCGATTTTGACCCTCCTTGATAAAATTCAAATCGGCATGGTGGCGGACGGGACGGCCATCGGACTTGGATTGGGGAATGCCGTGAACCGGCTCAAGGGTTCCCAAGCGAAGAGCAAGGTCGTCGTTCTTCTGACGGACGGCGTGAACAACGCGGGTGAGATCGATCCGTTGACGGCGGCGGATCTGGCCAAGCAGTACCGGGTTCGGGTTTACACGATCGGGGTCGGGAAGGAGGGGGAGGCGTTCCTGCCCATTATGGATCCGCGGTTTGGGACGACGCGGGTTTTGAGGGTGCAGACGCAGATCGACGAGAAAACGCTCATGGAGATCGCCCGGCGGACGGGAGGCGCTTACTTCCGCGCGCAGGATGAGCGCGCTTTGAGGGAAATTTTTAGGGAGATCGACCGCCTGGAAAAGACGGAGGTGACGGTCGAGAAGTTCACCCGTTACGAAGAGCGTTATTTCTGGTTCCT
>JACQQY010000078.1 GCA_016206825.1 Candidatus Omnitrophota bacterium | reverse complement strand
TACACGGAGCATTCCGATTCTCATGTTGACCGCCAAAAACTCGGAGGTGGATCAGGTGGTGGGTTTGGAGCTCGGCGCCTGCGATTACATCACGAAGCCTTTCAGCGTCAAGGTACTCCTGGCCAGGGTCCGCAATATTTTCAGGGCGCGGGAACCGAAGCCCAGTGAGGCCGTTTTGAGAGCGGGCGGCGTCGTTTTGGATAAGGAAAGGCTTGAGTGTGTCGTGAAAGGCAAACCCCTCGTGTTGACGAAGCTTGAATTTCGGCTGCTCGGTTTTCTCATGGAACATCCCGGCAGGGTCTTCTCGCGGGATGAGCTTTTAAATGCCGCATGGGGAGGAGAGGTTTGCGTGGTCGACCGCACCGTCGACGTTCACATCCGCAGTATCCGGAAAAAGCTGGGAAAACACCGCTCTTCCGTTCAAACCCTGAGAGGCTTCGGTTACCGGTTTGTGGAATAACTTTCTTCTTTTTCTTCTTGGGTGTCTCTTCCTGGCCCTGGCCGGGCTCGTTCTCTTCCTTTGTTTTTTCCGCCGCCGGTTGAGGAAGATGGCCGACACTGTCCGGGCGGTTGAGCAAAGGCTTGCCGACGAGGTCCAGGCCGCCCGTGAGGGGCGCAACCGGGTTTTAGCCATTTTGGAGAGCATGACGGAAGGCGTCTTGGCGGTGGATACCGATGAGAAGGTGCTCTTCGCGAACGCGGCGCTTGCGCGCGTGCTGGGCTTTCCGGAAGAGAAGATGGAAGGACGCTATTTTTGGGAGGTCTTTCGCGATCCGGAGATCAACCCCCTCTTGAAGAGGGCCCTGAAAGAGCGGATGGTTTTTAAGAAGGAGCTTTCGCTCCTTTTGTCGGGCCTGGTTTTTCACGTTCAAATCTCGCCCGTTTTTACCGAGAACGATTTCCTGGGCGCGATCGCCGTTTTTTACGACGTGACGAAGCTGAAAGAATTGGAAAGGGTTCGTTCGGAGTTTGTGGCGAACGTTTCGCATGAGCTGAAGACGCCGCTTACTTCCATCATGGGTTTTGTGGAAACGTTGAAAGAGGGCGGGATCGAGGATGCTCAAAACCGGATGAACTTTCTCGGGGTGATTGAGGAGCAGTCCAAGAAGCTCTGTCTCCTCATTGAAGATTTGCTTTTGCTTTCGAAATACGAATCGGCGCGGGAAGCGTTAAAGAAAGAGCCGTTGGATTTGGGCAAGATGCTGGAGGGGGTTCTGGAGCTTTTCCAAAAGGATTTGAGGGCGAGGGGATTACGGGCGGCTTTGAGCGTTTCTCCGGAGTCTCTTAGGGTCGAGGCGGACCCTGCCTCCCTGGAACGGGCCCTGCGCAATTTGGTCGATAACGCGATTAAGTACAATCGGGAGGGAGGCGAGGTGCGTGTGGAGGCGTCCCGCGCCGGGGAAGGCGTTGAGATATGCGTGAGTGACGCCGGTATCGGGATTCCCCCGGCGGATTTGCCGAGGATCTTTGAGAGGTTTTACCGCGTGGACAAAAGCCGCTCCCGTGAGCTCGGCGGGACGGGTCTTGGGCTTTCGATCGTGAAACACATCGTCGAGAGGCATTCCGGGAAGATCGAGGTTTCGAGCGAACCCGGCAAAGGCACGACCTTTACAATTTTGTTGCCTGGATAACGGATTTGAGTTAAATTAGTAAAAATAAGCAAAGGAGGTTTAAATATGGATAAAATCAGCAAAAAGCCGCAGAGTTTGCCCGGTGACGTTCAATACAAACTCCTCACCGCTTTCTGCCTCATGTCGCTTCTGCCCATTCTCATGGGGGCGTATGTCGCATCCGTCCTTTTGAAATATCCGTTTTATGTGAATCCCGCGAGCTTGATGACGATAAACGCCGTGGCTCTGTTCAGCCTGTTCTTTTCTTTCTTGGGCTATCAGGTCACGAAACAAACGATCATCACCCTCCTGAATAATCAGAATAAAAAAGGAAATTGAACGAAACCGGTTGATCTCCAAACCCCCTCCGACTCCCCCTTGTCAGGGGGAGAGACGTTGCTTTTTTCTTCACAAAAACTTCACAATCGCTTTATGGAAGCTTTATGGTGGTGGGATAGAATCGATTACGTAAAAGCAATGAAAGATAAGGAGAATGGATGCGCCTGCTCCTAGTGGAAGAGCTTAAATCCCCCCTGCCCCCTTTGAAGAGAAAAGGGGGTAAGGGCGTTCTTTAGACCAACCCCAGACCAACCCCCTTTTTATTTGAAAGGGGGCAGGGGGGATTTGATGGGCATGATGGGGGCGGGGTTTCTTCTTGAAAGAGCACGTAATAGAGGATAGTATCGTCGGGAGGAGGGTTTTGGGATGACGCTTTGGCAGTTGATCGCGGCAGGCGGGTCGTGCATGATTTTTCTGGGGGCGCTCTCCATCGCGGCGACCGCGTCGATTCTTTATCACTTCCGTTACGTCACGGCGGAGCGGCTGACTCCGCGCGAGTTTACGGAGACTCTCCTGGCTCTTCTGGAGAGGAAGGAATTCGACAAGGCTTATTCGCTTTGCAAACAGCAGTCTAATTTGATCGGCGGCATCGCCGCCCAGGGCATTCGCAAGATGTCGAAGGGCAATGCGGTGGTCGCCGAGGCCGTTGGGCATGAAGGAAAGGCGCGGATCGGGAGACTCTGGAGGAATTTGAGTTATTTGGGGGACATGGCGGTGATCGCGCCGATGATCGGGCTTCTGGGGACGGTCTTGGGGATGATTCAGGCCTTCAACTTCGTGGCGTTTCAGACGGGCGTGGTGAAGCCGGTGCTTTTGGCCCAAGGGCTGGCGAAGGCGATGATCACGACGGCCTTCGGGCTCATCATCGCGATCCCCGTGATGGCGTTCTACGCCTATTTTAGAGGAAGGGTGGGGGCGATTTCTTCGGACGCCGAGCGCGCCGCCGCGGAGGTGACGCAGTTGATTGCGAAGGCTGGCGTGGAGGTGGAGGTTTAAAAAGTAAAATCCCCCCTGCCCCCTTTGAAAAGAAAAGGGGGTAAAACCGTTCTTGACCAACCCCAGACCAACCCCCTTTTTATTTGAAAGGGGGCAGGGGGGATTTGGGTTTTCCTATGCTTCACTTTAAACCTTCCGAATTCGAGACACAGCGGCCGGCGTTTCAGATGACGCCGATGATCGACATCGTGTTTCTCAATCTCATTTTCTTCATGGCGCTTTTCGTGTATTTTCAGTTTGAGACGGAGCTCAACATCTCCGTTCCCAAGGCGGAGGCGTCGACGCAGGCCCGCCGCACGGCGGGGGAGATCGTGATCAACGTCATGCAGGACGGCTCCGTGGTCGTGAACCAGAAGCGGCTGGGTTTCCAGGAGCTCGAGGCGCTTTTGAAGAAAACGGCCGAGTGGTATCCGGGGCAGGCGGTGATTTTGCGGGCGGACAAGAGGACGCTTCACGAACAGGTCGTGCGGGTGCTGGATGTGTGCGCCAAGGCGAAGGTTTGGAATATTTCGTTTGCGACCACCAAGGAAAGATAAATGGTCACCCGCCGCTGGTTTTTCCCGTTAGCAGTGGTCTTTCTTTTCTTTGTTCCTTTTTCTCAAGCTGAAAGCGCGGATTCCTCTCTGGATTTTGCGGATGGGCTTTATGCGCGGGGGATGTATGAGCCGGCGGCGGCGGAGTACCGGCGGTTCATCGAGGAGAACCCCGGGTCTTCGGAGCTTGCCTCCGCGTCCTACCGGCTCGCTGATTCCTATTATTTCCTCAAGGATTATCCGAAAGCGATTTCCCATTTTGAAGCGTTTGTGAAATCTTTCCCGCGGGATGAGCGGGCACCGATGGCGTTTTTTCGCGCCGGTGGGGCGAAGTTCTATTTAAAAGATTACCGGTCGGCGATTCGGGTTCTGTATCGGGCGGGTTTTGGGGCGGGTTCTTTGTTTTATATGGCCCTTTGTTTGGAGGCGAAAGGAAAAGGGAGCAACGCGCAAGGTCTTTATGAGCGGCTTCTTCGGGAGCGCCCTCAAAGCGAGTATGCGGCTTACGCGAAGGAGCGGCTTGGGCCTCTTTATCTGACAGGGAAGCATTTCGATAAAGCGGGAGGTCTTTATGAGGAGCTGTTGTTTCATCATCCCTCCGTCAAGGTGGAGCCGGCGGTTATTTTTTGGTTTGTCGAATACCTGCTTGGCCGCGCGGAGTACGAAAAGGCGGAAATGGCGCTCGCGGTTTTGCCCATGCGTTTTCCGGACGAGGATTACCGGCACGAGGTGAACTTTTTTCTGGGGGAGAGCCGGCTCGGTGTCAAGGATTACGAGAAGGCGATTGCTTATTACGCGGAAGCTCTTCGTTTGAAGGAAACCGGAGACTACGCGCCGCATGCCTACCTTGGCATGGGGATCGCTTATGGGGCTTTGGGAGATTTTGAGGCGGGCAAGAAGAACCTCACGGAGGCGCTGCGCCATGATGAGATTCCAAAGGCGGCGGCGCGCGCCCGTTTGGAGATGGGCAATCTCTATTTAAGAGCGGGGGACTTCGAGGAAGCGGCAAGGGCGTTTATGATGGTCGCCGTTCTTTTTGACGATCCTGTCTATACCCCGTTGGCGCTCCATAAGGCCGGGGAGTGTTTTTTGAAGTTGAACAGGACAGAAGAGGCGGAAAAGGCGTTTCAGGAGTTGAAAACGCGCTATCCTAAAGACGCAGAGCGCAGAGCACGGATGGAAAGGCGAGTTAGATCCCACCCTCCCCCCGCCCCTCCCATCAACCAGGGAGGGGAGTAAGGGAGGAGAATGCGTTTGGGAAAATCATTGAAAAAACCCTTCCTCCCCCCTCGTGGGGGAGGATGGAGGAGAGGGGGAATGGAGTTTTATACCTATCGTAAACGTCCGTGGTTTTGGCCGGTGGCGGCGGCGCTTGGGCTCCATCTGGTTCTCGTGATTCTTTCTTTATTCATCCAGCTTCCGGGGCTGGCGGAGGCGGCGAGGCACGTTTCCCGCGCCTTCCACGTTCAGACCCTGGAGATGGAGCCCGCGGCGCCTCGAAAGGAGGGCGTTGTTTCCGCGAAGGCCGTCCGGGCGCTGTCCTTTGCGAATCCGGCGGCGCAGGCGCCTGCTGTTTTGGCGGCATTGGAAGAGAAACATCAAAAGGAAAAAGTGGAACCGCGGCGCGTTCAGGTTCTGCCGGGTTTTACGCCTCAGGCGGGGCAAAGAAGCGGAGGGCTTGCCGACTTCAATTTTTTGGAAGGGACGCTTGAGTCGCGCGCCAGGATCGCCCGGCATGAGTCATTGGATGACGTGCTGGACATCGCCGTTTACGCCTACGAAGAGCCGGGGGATGACAGGAAGTATTTCATGATCAAGATTTTTTCCGGGAAGAAGGCTAAATTTTTAAAGCCGATCCCTAAGGAAATTTTATTCGCGGTGGACGCGTCGCTCAGCATCTCGCCGGAGCGGCTGGAAGAATTTAAGCGCGGGATCCGGTACTGCCTTTCCCGTATGAACGAGGGGGACGTTTTCAACGTGATCGCGTTTAAGGATAAAGCGTTTTTTCTCTCTCCGCGGCCGCTTCCGGCGGTGCCTGCGACGATCCAACAAGCGGAAAAGTTCGTGATGGGCTTGACTTCCACCCAGCGCACGGACGTTTATGAGGCCTTTAAGAGGATCATCCAGCGTCCTTTAACGCGCGTCCCTTCGAACGTGATTCTCATTTCGGACGGCCGCCCCACGCATGGGATAGTCGGTTCCCGTGACGTCATCGCCTCGGTCACCCGGTTGAACCGCGGCACGAGGCCCGTGTTTGCCTTGAGCGGCGGCGCCAAGGTGAACCGTTACCTCATGGATTTTCTGGCTTACCAGAATCGCGGGTGGTCGGAGCACGTTCCGCTGACACCCGACATCGATAACGGGCTGGCGCGGTTTTACGAAAAGATCCGGGACCCTCTGCTCCTCAAGCTCCGGTACCGTTTGAATGGGTTGAACGAAAGGGAGGTTTTTCCGAAGTCTCTGCCGGATTTTTACAAGGGAAGCGAGTTCACTCTATACGGTTCTTACACGAACGAGGACGTTTTCTCCATGCAGTTTTTGGGGGAGGCCGACGGAAAGACCAAGGAGCTTATTTTTACCCGGTCGCTTAGGAACGCCGAGAAGGGCACGGAGGAGATTAAACGGGGATATGCGTTCAGTAAAATTTATTATTGGATCGGGCGGTTGACGGTGGAAGGACCGAATCCCGCTATTTTGAGAGAGATTGAGAATTTGAGCGCTCGCTACGGAGTTGCAACACCGTATTCGGAAGAGGTGGTTAAGGAGTAAACCTCCAAACCCCTCCCGGCCTCCCCTTGTCAGGGGAGGGGAAGAACGATCCTCCCCCTGACAAGGGGGAGTCAGAGGGGGTTTGGACCCTATTTCTTCGTCTGTTTCGAGTCGATCAACCGGCCGTCTTCCATGTCTTTGGCGATGGCGTAGCCGCCCACGGCGCCGCCGGCGATGAGAAGGGGCGCGCAGCCGGCTGCCAGGAAGAGGGCGCAGAGAATGACGGCGAGCATGGCTTTCATGGGCAGTTCCTGTTGGGTCATCAGACTCCTGTCTCCTCGATCGCTCCGGGGGTGATGTCGATCTTTCCTTCGGAATCGGGCGTCACCGGTTTTTGCTTTTTCTTGGGCCGGGTGATTTTTTCGAACACCCCGTCAAAGTCGTTGTCCTCTTTTATTTCGACAAGGCGGTTGTGGATGCCCGGGACGAACCGCATGTCCGGCGGGGCTTCGAAGAGCATGCGCAAGTCCGGCTTCCCGTCGAAATTTCTGTCCCATTCTCTTTTGTAAACGAAGCCGTTCTTGAGATACCTCCAGTGGTCCGGCTTCCCGTCGAAGTTTTTGTCGCCGGCGATGAACCACGGCATGCCGGTGAAGTAGTACTTGATCCAAACGTCGATTTTTTTATCGTAGTTCGCGTCCCTCTCCGCGCGGATGCGAAAACCGTCTTTGTAATAAATGACGCAGTCTATCTTTTTATCCAGGTTTCTGTCGACCTGGACTTTGACGATCCGGCCGTTTTCGAAGAAGATGGTGGCTTCCCGGTGTCCGTCTCCGTCGAGATCGACCCTCTCCGCTATTTGAGCTGAATGAGAAGGCGCCGTGAAGCATAGACCGAAGCACAGAAAAAGCGCCGCCGTAATGGTTGTTGTTTGCCCGATTTTCATGACTTATCCTATCAGGGCAGACACATAGGTCTGCCCCTGCAGCCATTATACCGCTTTTGGCATGATCCCTATAGGACAATATTTTTTGAGAAATGAAGCCTCTCTTTAGATTGGGCTTTTTAAAAGGAAGCTGATAAAATAGGGGTCTTATATGACTTATGGGAATTATAAAGTACTCCATCTTACGACTCATCTCAACGCCGGCGGCGTCACGCGTTATATTTCCGAAGTCGGTTCTGAAATGATCAAAAGAGGCGGCGAGGCGGCCGTTCTTTCTTCCGGGGGGGATTGGCAGAATCTTCTGGAGGAAAAGGGACTGCGTCTTTTTCGCTTTCCCATCCGCACCAAGAACGAATTCCATCCTAAGCTTTTGTGGGCGCTTGCGGGGACCGTCCGGCTCGTGCGGAGAGAGAAGTTCGATTTGATGCACGCCCATACCCGCGTGACGCAGGTTTTGGCGTCTTGGGTTTCCTGGTTGACTAAAATTCCGTTCGTGAGCACGGCCCACGGCTATTATAAGCCGCGATTTGGCCGGAGGCTTTTCGGCGCGTGGGGCGCAAGAGTCATCGCGGTGAGCCCCCTTGTGGCGGAAGAGCTTGAGAAGTCCCACAAGGTGCCCAAGTCCAGGATACGGGTTGTCTATAACGGAATCGACATCGAGGGTCACCGCCGGAGGATTTTGGAGAAGAATCCTTCCGCCGTCCGGAGGGATCTGGGGATCGGCGAAAGGACGTTTGTGATCGGTTCGGTTTCGAGGCTTGTCCGGGACAAGGGACATGAGGACCTCGTGGAAGCGGCGGCGAGGCTCCTCCGCAAAAAAAGCGACGTTTTTCTTTTGATGATCGGCGATGGGCGGGAGAAGGAGCGTTTGGAGAAGAAGATCCGGAAGTTGAAGCTTGAGGGAAGGGCGCGGCTCCTGCCGTCGCAGACGGACATCACCGGATTTCTCTCCATCATGGACGTTTTTGTTCATCCGGCCGTTTTTCGGGAGGGGTTTGGGCTGGCGATGCTCGAGGCGATGGCGGCCAAAATCCCTGTGATAGCGTCGAATATTTGGGCGATTAATTCCATTATTCGCCATGGGGTGAATGGTTTCCTTGTGGAGCCTAAGAAGCCGGCGGAGCTGGCGGAGGCGATTCGTTTTGTGATGGAGCATCCCGAGAACGCCGGCGCCGTCGCCCAGAATGCATATCAGATGGCGTGCCGGCTTTATTCGGTGGAGCGGATGGCAGATGAGTTAGAAACGGTGTATGGCGAAGTTGTAGGGGCAGACCTATGTGTCTGAAGGAGGATACTCCTCCCCCCTCGTGGGGGAGGCGGGGAGAGGGGGAAGCGAGAGGAAGGATGGCGAGGCAAACCGCTTCCCCCTCTCCTAACCTCTCCCACGAGGGGAGAGGAATAAGGCTTATTAGAGGAATAACACACCCGGAGGAATAACGCTTAATTAGAGGAACCTATGTGCCTGACCGCCAAGAGCGGATATGTCTGATAAACTTAAAGGCCTTCATGTCGTGATGTTTGAGAGCCGGCTGGCGGAGACGCTGGGGGAGCTGGTGCGGCTCCAGGGGGGGATTCCTTTTTCGGCGCCGGCGATGAAAGAGGTCCCGATCGAGAACAATCCGGACGCTTTTTCTTTCGCCGAGAAGCTCTTTGGAGGCGGGATCGACGTCGTGATTTTTTTGACGGGGGTGGGGGCAAGGGCCTTGATGAAAGTTCTTGAAACCCGTTACAAGCGGGAAGAGGTTCTTGAGGCTTTCCGGAAAGTCATCATCGTTCCCAGGGGCCCAAAACCCATACGGGTTTTGAAAGAATGGAACGTGCCTTTTGCCGTGACGGTTCCGGAACCCAATACGTGGAAGGACGTTTTGAACGCGATCGATCAACATAAAGAATCCGTGCCTGTCGAGGGCCGCGCGGTCGCCGTGCAGGAATACGGCGTTTCCAACGCGGATTTATTGCGTGGATTGGGGGAGAGGGGAGCGAAGGTCGTGAGAGTGCCCGTTTATCATTGGGCCCTGCCGGACGATCTTGGGCCGCTGAAGGAAGCGATCCGGAGGATCGTGGATGGGAAGATGGACGTTGTGATGTTCACCACGGCCGTGCAGGTGGAGCATGTTTTTAGAGTTGCGGGGCAGTTGGGGCTTGTGGAGGGGCTCCGGGAGGCATTGAAGAAACTTGTGACGGCGTCTGTGGGACCGGATTGCTCGGAGGCGATTCGTTCGCATGGACTGCAGGTGGATGTCGAGCCGCAGAGCCCGAAGATGGGGCCGCTGGTACTTGCGACAGCGGAGAGAGCGGGGGAAATTCTGAAATCCAAAGGCAAATCCCCCCTGCCCCCTTTGAAAAGAAAAGGGGGTAAAGGCGTTCTTTAGAGCAACCCCCTTTTTATTTGAAAGGGGGCAGGGGGGATTTAAGAGGCGAGCGATCATGCAAGATATTTTCCGGAACAGCGTTTTTCTCAAGGCCTGCAGGCGGGAGCCGACGGAGGTGACGCCGGTGTGGCTCATGCGGCAGGCGGGGCGTTACATGAAGGAGTACCGCGCCCTGCGCGACAAAACGCCTTTTATCGAACTTTGCAGGAACAAAGATCTCGTGACGGAGATCACCGTCAAGGCCCAGGAGAAGATCAAGGCCGACGCGGCGATTATTTTTTCGGATATTTTGCTGGTGGTCGAGGCGCTCGGATTGGGAGTGGAATATGGGAGGGGGGAAGGACCGCTGATTCGAAAGGTCATCCGCGCGCCGAAGGACGTGGAGCGCTTAAGGGAGGTCGATCCGAAAGAAAGTTTATCTTACGTGCTCGATGCCGTTCGGCAGACAAGGGCTTCGCTTTCTCCGCGCGTTCCTCTCATCGGTTTTGCGGGGGCGCCCTTCACCCTTTCTTCTTACATGATCGAAGGGGGCGCTTCCAAAGATTTTAAACGAACGAAAAATTTCATGATCCGGCAGGGCGGGTCTTGGGCGAAGTTGATGCGGAAGCTCGTTCGCGTCACGATTTCGTATTTACGGGCCCAAATCGAAGCAGGGGCGCAGGCTGTGCAGTTGTTCGATAGCTGGGTCGGGTGTCTCACGGCGGAGGAATATGAGACTTATGTTTTGCCTTACTCCCGCGAAGCGATAAAGGGCGCGGCAGGGCGGGCGCCGGTGATTCATTTCGGCACGGGGACGGCGCGGTTTTTGGAGGCGTTCGGCTCGGCGGGGGGAGAGGTGGTGAGCGTGGATCACCGCGCGGCCTTGGGGGAAGCGTGGAAGAAGATCGGTTATTCCAAAGCGATCCAGGGAAATTTGGATCCGCGGGTCCTTTGCGGCCCGCTCTCCGGCGTTCGAAGCCATGTGAAGCGTATTTTAAAAGAAGCGGGAGGGCGCCCGGGGCATATTTTTAATCTGGGGCATGGGGTGCTCCCGGAGACGCCCGTTCAAAACGTGATCGCGCTCGTGGAGATGGTGCATGAATGGGGTGGAAGGCAGGATGGATTCAGATAATGCGGTGTGGTTGATGGGTTTTGGGGGGCCGGGTCGGCTGGAGGAGGTTCCGCCTTTTCTTCAGAGCGTTTTGGGGGGCGCGCCTATTTCTGAGGAAAGGCGGAGAGAGGTTTTGAAGCATTATGAAGCGGTGGGAGGGGTTTCTCCTTACTGCGCGCAGGTGGAGAGGTTCCGGCGGCTTCTTGAGGAAGAGCTTCGCAGACGTCAAGTTTTTGTTCCTGTATTGGCGGGGTTTCGCCATTCACGGCCGTCTTTTGAGGACGTCTTTCTCACGCTCAGGCAAAAAGGGGTGAAGCGGGCCGTGGGGATCGTTCTGTCGCCCTTTCGGTGCGAGGCGAGTTTCGACCGGTATTTAGCCCGTGTCGAAGAGGCAAGGCGGAAGACGGGCGCCGGAGACGTGGAGATTTCTTACGCGCCTTCTTTTCACCGGCATCCCCTTTTTATCGAAGCGCACGAGGCAGGGGCGAATGGCCATTCGCCCCTACGCACGTATTTTTTGTTCTCGGCGCATTCGGTCCCGCTTTCGATGGCCGGGAAGAGCGGTTATGAGGAGCAGTTTCGGGAAGCGGCGTCCCTGGCGGCGCGGCGGCTCGGTCTTAAGCATTGGGGAATGGCGTATCAGAGCCGCAGCGGGAGACCACAAGATCCATGGCTGGGGCCTTTGGTTCAGGAGGTGGTTCGGAAATTAAATAAGGATGAGTGGGACAGCGTTTGTGTGATCCCCATCGGTTTTTTATGCGACAACGTGGAGATTCGTTACGATTTGGACATTGAGTTGAAGGGTTTGGTTGAAGAATCGGGATTCAACTATGTTCGGACAAAAACCGTTGTCGACCATCCGAGGTTTGTGGAGATGATGGGGGATGATATCTTTTGTAATAGGTTAGATCAAATCCCCCCTACCCCCTTTTAAATAAAAAGGGGGTAAGGGCGTTCTTTTAGTTAAAGAGAAAGAGCAACCCCCTTTTCTTTTTAAAGGGGGCAGGGGGGATTTAAACTCTTCATGGCGCCGACATGGGCTAAACTATATCAATCCTTTCGGTCAAAAGTTAGAAAGTATGATAGTTAGAATTAATAGCTTGTATTACTTTCTGACTTATGGTACACTTTTCAATGGAGGTGAAGAATATGACGGTTGTCAAATTGAAAACCAAGAATCAATTGACGGTTCCGAGTGAGGTGGTAAGGAAGCTGCATTTAAAAGTGAATGAGCTGTTCATGGTCGATGTAGAGGAAAACTACATCAAACTCATGCCGGTGGAGATAGAACCTCGTTATACCCCCGCGGAATTGGAGGCGATCGATCGGCTTGTGGAAAAGGAAAAAAGCAAGGCGAAGGTTTTCAAGCCTGGGAGGGAATTTCAAGAGTATATTCGGAAGATCGCCCAGTGAAGAAAGTCATCGTCCTTCCTTCCTTTGAGAGAGCAGCCGCCAAGTTAGCCTTCCAAGAGAAAGCACAACTGGCTAAGAGCTTAACGGCGTTTAATTCCTATCTTGCTTCGGGGCATGCGCCTTTTGGGTTTAGGTGGAAAAAGATAGACCGCAATAAGTATGAGTTTAGAATTGATATCAGGCTGCGCGTGGTGGTCAAGGTAGAGGGAGATTTCTTCTACTTGGTGTTGGTGGGTAGTCACGATGATGTCGGGCGGTATCTGAGGGATTCCTGAGAAGTGAATGTGCGGCGGGTGGCGATCATTGGCGGGGGGATTTCGGGGCTGGCGCTGGCTTGGGAGCTTGAGCGGTTGAAGAGAGAGCGCAAAGTCGAGATGGAGGTTTTGCTCTTCGAGAGGAGCGCAAGGCTTGGAGGGACGATCGAGACCGAGAGGCGGGATGGGTTTATCTTGGAGAAAGGACCGGACGCGTTTCTGTCGGAAAAACCTTGGGCGATTGAGCTTTGCAGGGAGCTTGGATTGGAAGGGGAGCTTATTGGCACGAGGGATGAAAATCGCAGGAGTTTTGTCGTCAAGGGAAAAAGGCTTGTGCCGCTTCCGGAGGGTTTTTATCTCGCTGCGCCGGGGAAAGTGCGGGAGTTTTTGGGGACGCCTTTGCTTTCTTTGCCGGGGAAGCTGAGGGCGCTTCTCGAAGTTTTCGTTCCCCGGCGAAAGGGCGCGGGGGACGAGAGCGTGGGGGATTTTGTGCGGAGGCGTTTCGGCAGGGAGATGCTCGAGCGGATCGGTCAGCCGATGCTCGGCGGAATTTATACCGGCGATCCGGACGTCTTGAGCGTCTCGGCGACCCTGCCGCGCTTTAGGGAGTGGGAACAAGCATACGGGAGTGTTATAAGAGGCGTGATAGGTTCGATGGGGATAAACAAAGGAGGAGGTGGCATAGCGCAGAGCGCGGAGCGCATGGCAAACATGAGAGTTAGCGGGGCGAGGTATGGGTTGTTTGTGTCGCTCAAGGAGGGGATGGAGAGTTTGGTTCAACGGCTGGCTCGGGAGCTTCCTTCGCGGTCCGTGCGGGTTCGGGCGGAGATTGCGGGGCTCGACTACGATGCTTATCAAGGGAAGTGGCGTCTTGTCGCGGCCAATGGCGAGGCGCGGGCGGTGGATGCCGTTTGTCTGGCCGTTTCGGCGAAAAGCGGGAGCGTTCTTTTGAAGAAGCTGTCGGGGGAATTATCCGATGAGCTTGCTTCGGTTCCTTATGAGTCCACGGCGACTTTGAATTTGGCCTATAAACGGGAGGACGTCTTTCATTCCTTGGACGGATTCGGTTTTGTGGTGCCGAAGATCGAGGGACGCTCCGTGATCGCCTGTAGTTTCAGCAGTCAAAAATTTGAGGGCAGGGCTCCTTCGGGTTCCGTTCTTCTCCGCGCGTTTGTGGGAGGCGCTTTTGGGAAGGAAGTTTTTCAGAAAGAGGACAAAGATTTGGCGCAAGCCGTGAAGCGGGATTTGACGGAGCTTTTGGGAATCGAGGCGGAACCTGTTTTTTCCGTTTTGCGCCGCTGGTCAGATTCTATGGTACAATACCGCGTGGGTCACGCCGATTGGTTATCCAGAGTGGAAGCGATTTTAGGAAAGTGGAAAGGGCTCTTTCTCCTCGGTTCCGCTTACCGCGGAGTGGGCATACCGGACTGCGTGCGGGATGCGGGACTGCAGGCGGAGAAGATAATGGAGGGCTTCACCGATGATTAAACTCTTTTGTTTTCCGCGGTCGGGGAATTCGCGGGAAGTGAAGATCGTGCTTGCCGAGAAAAACGTTTCTTATGAACCCATCGACATCCATGCCGATAAAGAAATCACTCAGTCTCCCGAATTCAAGAAGGCGAGCCCCAAGGGCACCGTGCCCGCCATTATCGACGGCGGCGTTTATTTGTCGGAGGCCTTTTTGATCAATCAATACTTGGACGGAAAGTACCCCAACCCGCCGCTCATGCCGCCGACCAAAGAGGGAAAAGAAGAGGTCGTCCGGCTCGTGGAGACCCTCGACCGGGTCATGGTGAGGAATATCGGTCTTCTCGTGATTGAGTGCTTGTTGAAGCCCAAGGCCGAGCAGAGGGAGGATTTTAAGGAGAAAAAGAGAGCCGAGGTGTTGAAGGCTTTCGAGGAGATCGATCGCCTGGTTCAAAGCAAGCCGTACTTGTGCGGGGAATATTCCCTCGCCGACGCGGCGGTGACTCCTCACGTTGCCGCGTTTCCGCTTTTGGGCTTGCGCATTCCCGAGAATCTTAAAAACGCAGCCGCGTGGTTTGAGCGGATCAAAGCCCGCCCGAGTTTCGAGCAGTCTCTCCATTGATGAAGGGTCCAAACCCCCTCCGGCTCCCCCTTGTCAGGGGGAGAGCGGTCCCTCAAGCCTTTATTTTTATTTTTCTTATCGAATGTTCCGCTTTGTTGTTTTCTCCATCCAGTGCCTGCGCTTTCTTTAAGGAAAGGGACGTGTTTCAAAATGCTCTTGAGAAGGGCATGGAGGCGGAGGCGCGGGGGGACTGGGATTTGGCGGTTCGGCGTTACGGGGAAGGCATCCGCGGATTGAGGCGCGAGGAGAAACGGCGGCCCCATGAGGAAAACCGGAAAAAGATATGGCGGTTGG
>JACQQY010000077.1 GCA_016206825.1 Candidatus Omnitrophota bacterium | reverse complement strand
CCTTTACCTTCCGTTATCAACGGTTTTTTGACGTGGTGGATTTTGAGAGAAACGGACTTAGCCCGGCGGGTTCCTTTGCCGGTGGGTTCTTCGGTTTTTGTAACGGCAAGAAAGCGATGAAACAAACTGTAAGTGTTTTTTTTGTCCTCGCATTTTTACTGGCCGCCACCCAAGTCTGGGTGTTCCAATATGCGCTTCCCAGCCCTGATTCCATCGCTTATTTCGAGGTCGCCGACCAAATCCGGTCCGTGGGGTATGTCCGCGCTTTGTCCGAACATTGGTCCCCGCTTTATTCCTTGTGTCTTTTCGCGGTGAAAAATCTTTTCTTGGTTCCTTTGGAGAAAGAACTTTTAGCCGCCACTGTGAGTTTTGCCGTCCTCATTTTTTTGACTGCCGCTGCGGCATGGTTTTTTCTTTTTTTTCTTTCCAAGCTTCTTTGGCGGGATGAGTCTCAAGCGGCCGAAGCACGGAGGCCCTGGATGACTTATGGTTTGGGGCTTGCGCTCTTTTTTCTTTTTGTGGTGTTCCGCGTGAATTTGAGACTGCCGGACGTTCTGGTGTTTGGTTTCGCGCTTTTATCTCTTGGGTGCTGGTGTGAAAGCATTCGGAGGGGGTTGGGCTTGGGCTGGGCTTTTGCCGCCGGGATTTTGGCGGGACTCGGGTTTTTGGCGCGGGCCAACGTTTTTCATTGGTCGCTTGTTACGGGAGCCTTGGCTTCGTGGCTTGCCGTGAGGGTTTCGCTTCGGAGGAGGCTTATGGCTTACGGCGTTTTCCTTTTGGGTCTGGTTTTGTTTTTCGCTTTCCAGCTTTATGCGATGAGCGCCCAGAAGGGACGTTTGACCTTTGGAGAATCGGGGAAAACGGTGTTCGCGGCAGTGTATGGGGCCGAGTGGAAGAAGGGCGGGAAGGCGTGGCCTGTTTCTCTTTTGGGAGGGGACGTGCGGGTTTTCACGGAGGAGCGGGAGGTGAATTTCCCGGGTTTTTATGACGTGGGAAGGGAATTCAAAGACGCGGTGATTCCCTTTCGTTTTCGAGCGGCCGTGCGGGGAATTTTGGGGGCTTTCCAATCGGCGCTTTTCGGATATTATTCCCCGCGGGAAGCCTTGATATGGCCGATGTGGTGGGCGTTCCTGCCGCTTTTTCTTTTTGGGATCCCGCCGGCTTCTTTGGCTTTCTTTAGCGTGAGGAATCACTTGGCTCCGGGTTCGCCTGTTTTGAGAAGAAGGATGGCGGTCTTCCTTGTTTTGGCCGGCCTTGCCGGATTGGCGATGCATTTTCTGACCTACGCCATCGGGTATTATTTGCCTCCATACCTTTTTATGCTGTTTGCCGGACTGGGGGTCCTTGTGCTGGAAAAGCGGAGGAAAGAGACGGCGAGACACGCTCATCGTTCCTTGCGGATCGTGGGAGCGGGGTTTGCGCTGACGGCCGTTTTATACACGCTTTCGCTTTTTCGTTCCCAGCATCTCTTGGCTGTCTGGTCTCAATTTGTTGGGACTGCGGAGCTCTCACGCGCTTTGGAAGGAATTCCTAAGGAAGAGCCTCATCTTCGGCGTATCGCCGTGGCGGGTCAAGGTCAATGGCTTGGACTTTATGGGGTTCGGCTTTCGGGAAGCCAGGTTTATGCGGATTTGCCAAACTTGGATGTTTTCAAGGATTCGGAGCGCTTTCAAAAAGTTGTCCAGGCGCTTCGGGAACGCAAAGTGGCGGCGGTTCTTGCTTCTGCACAAATCTGCTTTGGTTTGGAAAAGCAGGGTTGGAAGCAGGTGGAGGGCACGCCATGGTGTTTGCTGGTTCTATGAGAATCCTTGTGTTGGAAAATGAGATGTCCTCCAAGAGAGGGGGTCAGGAACTGAGCCTTTTGGATGTGTGCCAGGGGCTTGCGAGGCGTGGGCATGAGATTATTTTGCTCTATCGGCGAACGGGTGATTTGGAAGAGGCCTATCGGAGTTTTTGCCGCCTGTTGCGGAGGGTGGAGTATTATTCCATTGACCGGGAAAAATTTTTTTCGTCCGTTTTTTCTTTCCTTGTTTCCTTGGGGCGGACGAGACGCATAAAGCCCGATCTTGTTTACGCAAACCAATACTTGGACAGTTTGTTCGCGGGTTTTTTGGCGCGGTCCTTAGGGGTGCCTTTTGTGTGCCATTTGCGGCTTCCGCCTCCCGATAGCTTGTGCGGGCAATACCGGATGGGGATGAGGCGGGCATCGAAATTGATTGCCATATCCGAGCAAACCCGCCGCGATTGGGCGGAGAGGGGTTTTTCGCCCGATGAAATTGAGGTGGTGCATAACGGGATTGATTTGGATCGTTTTCCCTTGCCGCAAAGCGGAGGGAATTTTCGGAAGCGCTTTGGAATTTCCAGTGGCGCTTTCCTTGTGACTTACGCCGGCCGGCTTCATCCGGTAAAGGGGGTTGAGGTTTTGCTTCGGGCTTTTAGCCGGCTGCCAGGAGAGGGAGGAAAGAGGCTGGTTCTGGCGGGTAAGGCGGCTGAGTTAAAAGACAAGGACGGCACGGATAGGGATTATCGGAGGGAATTGGAAGCGCTTGCGAATGATCTTGGGATGGGAGGGGAAATTATTTGGATCGAACATTGGGAGGATGTGCAAAGTTTATTCGGCGACAGCGACGTAGTGGTACTGCCAAGCTTATGGTCGGAGCCGTTTGGGCGGGTTTTGATCGAAGCGATGGCGTGCGGGACGCCTGCGGTGGGAAGCCGCATCGGCGGAATCCCGGAGATTTTGTCGGGTGAGTTTGCTTCGTTTTGTTTTGAGCGTGGATCTGTGGAGGCGCTCGCCGCCGTTTTGCAAGGGCTTGTCGGTTGGAGAAAAAGAGATCCATGCTTGAGCGGGCGATGCCGGGAGCATGTGATGCGGAATTTTCCCGTTGAGAAAATGGTGGATGGAGTCGAAAGGACGTTACGTGAGAGTTTGCAGTATTACTCATCATCAGGTTGTCGATAACCCACGGCTTTACCGGGAGGCGGAGGCGCTTGTGCAGGCGGGGCATGAGGTGCGGGTGGTTTCCGTTCAGCACACGCCGGGGATGGATCGGTTGGATCAGGAACTGGCGAGAAGGGGCGGCTGGCGTCTTCAGTCAATCAACATCGAGCGCTCTCCGGAAGGGCGGTGGAATTGGTTCCGGACGGGGATTCGAAAAAAGGCCGCGAAGCATTTTTGGAAAATGGGGGCAAGGGGAAAACGACTTGCGGGGTTTGCTTATACCCGCACCTTTTCAGAGACGATTCGGGCTGTTTTATCGGAGCCGGCGGATTGGATCATCGCCCACACCCAGCCGATGCTCGCGCCAGCTTATTTCGCGGCGAGGCGCGCCGGCTGTGCCTGGAGTTTTGATTGTGAGGATATTTTGAGCGAGGAATATGGGGAAGGGATTCAGGATCCTTCGCACCAGACGCTTGTGCGTTACGTGGAAAAGACGTTTATCCCCCGGGCTTCCTTTGTGACGGCGGCGTCCGGACCTTTCCAACGGTGGCTTGTTGAAAATTGCGGTTTATCACCCTATTCCGTCCTTGTTCGCAACGTTCCATCGGCGAAGGATGCGCCTCGTGGGGCTGCTCCCGGCTACCCTGAAAGCCGTAAGCGCCTGTTGCTTTACTGGTTTTCCCAAAGCATCGGGCCTTTGAGAGGCATTGAGGATGTTTTGCGTGCGCTTCCAAGAGTGGAGGTTCCGGTGGAACTTCACTTAAGGGGGGAGGTTCTTCCTGAGTTTCAAGAAACGCTGGATCGTTTAATACAAGAACTCGGCGTGAGAGAAAAGGTTTTTATTCATCCCAGAATTCCTCCGCATGAATTGCTCAAAGCGGCGGCTCAGCATGACATCGGCCTTGCCCTCATGCAGCCTTGTTGTTTGAATCATGAATTGGCGGTTCCAAATAAAATCTATTTTTACATGATGGCGGGGCTGGCGGTTATCGCGACGTCGACAAAGGGACATCAGAGCGCTATGGCGGAGGCGGATGGGGCGGGATTCATGTATCGGCCTGGAGATTTTGAGGATTTGGCGGATCGGATTAATTTCTTGGCGAAAAGTCCCGGTAAGCTTTGGGATTGCCGTAAGCGGGCATTTGAGCTTGCGCGGACGCGATTCAATTGGGAAACGGAACGGAAGAAAATCGTTGAACTGGTTGAGAAATTAAGAAAATGAAGCATGCAGTGATAGCGGCGCCGGAGTTTCCGCCGGCGAATACGGCGGCGGCTCACCGGTCGAGGCTTTTTGCGACTTTTCTTCCGCGTTATGGATGGAGGCCGACGGTGCTGACTGTCCGGGAAGATCAAATCGAGGGGCCTTTGGATCAGGATTTGCGGAAGCTTCTTCCGGCGGAGGTGGAGATGGTGAGAACCTCCGCCGTTCCTGTCCGCCCTTTTAGGGTGGTGGGGGATATGGGCTTGAGGTGTTTGTGGCATCACCGGCGCGCTCTCGAGCGTTTGTGCCGCGAAGGAAAGAAACCCGATCTTCTTTTTATTCCCGGCCCGCCGTGGTTCATGTTTTTGCTCGGTCCTTTTTTCTTGAAACGTTGTGGGATTCCTTACGTGTTGGACTACATCGACCCGTGGATTTCGGATTGGACGGGCGAAGCGCCTTTTCTGACCAAGCGGTGGGCGTATCACCGTGCGGCGAAGCTTTATGAAGGCAGGGTACTGCGCCATGCGGCGCACGTGACGGCCGTTTCGGAGGGGATCCTGGAAGATTTGAGAAAGCGTTATCCGTTTTTATCCATTGGAACGTGCACCGCCATGCCGTATGGAGGGAACCCGGACGATTTTGAAGCGGTGAGGAGACTGGGGGTGAAGCCTCCGGATTTTGATCCCTCCGACGGGAATTTCCATGTTTGTTTTACCGGAGCGCTGCAACCACGGGGTTTTGAGATTTTAAAGGCGGTTTTTTCTGCGGCAAGGCTTGTTCGGGAGAGAAGACCTGATCTCTTTAGGAAAATGCGGCTTCGATTTTATGGCACAAGCAATCTTACGTGGGGGCGAGACCAGTGCCGCGTTTTGCCGCTTGCGAAGGAATGGGGGCTGGAAAAGAGCGTCACGGAAATGCCCCAAAGGATTCCGTATTTGCAGTCTCTGGCGGTGCAGGCAAACGCTGCGCTCAATTTGGTCATGGGTTCGTGGGAACGGTATTACCATGCCTCCAAGCTTTATTCCTGTCTTCTGGCGGGGAGGCCTCTTATAGCCGTGTGTCACGCGGAAGCGAGCATCGTCCACGTCCTTCGGAATTTGGGCATGGACGGGGCGGTGATCTTCTCAAGTCCCGATGAGTTGTCTGGTAAAGCAGGGGAGTTATGTGAGAAAATGGTGAAGTTATTAGAAAGACGGGAGGTGGAATTCAAACCGGACATGGACCGGTTTGAACCTTATTCGGCGGCGGGGGTGACGCGGGTTCTTGCCGGGGTATTTGACAAAGCGGCGGGAGAAACATGAAAGACGGGATTGTGGGAATTGGAGTGGTAGGGCTGGGGCATTGGGGTCCGAACCATGTCCGCGTGTTCAGCCAGTGTGACGGCGCGAAGGTGGTGATAGCCGCAGACCCTTCCGAGGCGCGGCGCAAACACATTGCCAAGCTTTATCCTCAAGTAAGAGCGGCAGGGAGCGCTCAGGAGGTTTTCTCCGACAAAGAAGTGGATGCGGTGGTGATAGCGGCTCCAACCAAAACGCATTACGCGCTTGCGAAGGCGGCGCTCGCCGCCGGAAAGCACCTTCTTCTCGAAAAACCCTTCTGTTCCCGCTTGAAAGAAGCGCAGGAACTTTTGCGTTTGGCGGGGAAAAAGAAAAAAGTCCTCATGCACGGGCACGTGTTTGTCTATAACCGCGGGATTCAATACGTAAAGGAAGGGATGCGGCGGGGGGATTTCGGCAAGATCCAATACCTCCATGCCACCCGGACGAATTTGGGGCCGATTCGCTGTGACGTCAACGTGATTGGGGACCTCGCGGCGCATGAGTTCTCGATTTTTGACGCTTTGTTTGGCCGCCTGCCGCGGTGGGTCTCCGCGGCCGGCGCGCGTGTTTTAAAAACGCCGAGGGAGGACGTGGCTTTTCTTACGATGGAATATCCGGAGGGGGTATTGGCCCATGCGCACGTGAGCTGGCTTCATCCACAGAAGATCAGGACTCTTACCCTTGTGGGAGACAAGCGGATGGTGTTTTGGAGCGATACCGACACGTCGGAGCCGATTAAAGTTTATGACAAAGGAGTGGCGGAGGAGCCTTATTATGATTCTTTTGGGGAGTTTCAATTACGGCTCAGGGATGCGGACGTTTTGGCGCCGAAGCTTTATCAGGAAGAGCCGTTGAAGCTCCAAGCGCAGGCTTTCATCTGCGCGGTTCGAGAACGCAAGAGGACTTTATGCGAACCGGAGACGGGTTTGCGGGTGATGCAGTGCCTGGAGGCGGCGCAGGAGTCACTGCGAAAAGAGGGAAGGAGAGTTTATCTAAGGTCAAGGGTAAAGGGTGAGGGGTGAAGGGAAAGATATGCGGCAAATTCCAGGGAGGCGGTTTGTCAACATCACGGACGACGTGAAGCTTGGAAAAGACGTGACGATCTTCGAGTTCGTGAATCTCTATGGGTGTGAGGTTGGGGATGAGAGCCGGATTGGGGCGTTTGTGGAGATTCAGCGGGACGCGGTGATCGGCAGACGCGTGCGGATCCAGAGCCATACGTTTATCTGCAGTGCTGTGACCATCGAGGATGACGTTTTTGTAGGGCACAACGTCACGTTTATCAACGACCGTTATCCGACGGTGGAGAAGGCGCGGAATGACACATGGACGCTTGAGAGGACGCTTGTGAAAAAGAGAGCCTCCATCGGATCGGGAGCGACGATTTTGTGCGGAGTAACTATTGGAGAGGGAGCCATTGTGGGGGCGGGGAGCGTCGTGACGCGGGATGTGCCGCCCGGCGCAACGGTGACGGGGAATCCTGCAAAGGTGATGCGTGAAACAAATACCGCTCGTTAATTTAAAGGCGCAGTATGAGGAGCTCCGGCCGGAGCTTGAGGCGGCGTTGAGAGAAGTGTGCTCGCGCGCGGATTTTATTTTGGGGAAGGAAGTGGAGGAATTCGAAAAAGAGTTCGCCCAATACGTCGGAGCGCGTTATTGCGTCGGCGTCGGCAGCGGCACCGAGGCGCTTCACCTTGCCCTTCGGGCCCTAGGAGTGGGGGAGGGAGATGAAGTGGTTATTCCGGCGAATACGTTTATCGCGACGGCCTTGGCGGTCTCTTGTGCCGGTGCGACACCTGTTCTGGTGGATTGCGATGAGCGAACCGCGACGATGGATCCTGCGGAGTTCCAGAAAGCGATCACGCCTCGCACAAAGGCGGTGATGCCCGTTCATTTATATGGCCAGCCGGCGGATATGGAGACCGTTGGGAAAATAGCCAAGGCGCGCGGCATAAAGGTCGTGGAGGATGCGGCTCAGGCCCATGGAGCTTCTTACAAAGGAAGGAAGTGCGGAATTCTGGGAGATGCGGCCGGCTTTAGCTTTTATCCGGGGAAAAATTTGGGGGCTTATGGCGACGGCGGGGCGGTGACGACGGATGACGAAGGTTTGGCGGAAGAAATCCGTCTTTTGCGGAATTTCGGTTCACCCCGGAAGCACGTTCACGATCGTTTGGGGTTTAACTCGAGGCTGGATTCCATGCAGGCGGCGGTTTTGCGCGTGAAATTGCGGCGCCTTGATCGGTGGAACAAAAAGCGAAATGAGTTGGCCGGGCTTTATCGTAAAAAATTGAAGGGCATGGAAGAGTTCGTCGGTTTGGTCGAAAAGGCCCCTTTTACTACGGTGCATGCTTACCATTTGTTTGTCATCCGGCTGAAGCGGCATGACCGGGATGGGGTTTTGGAAGCGCTGCAGAAGTCAGGGATTGGGGCGAGCGTTCATTATCCGGTGCCGATTCATCAGCAGAGGGCTTATCAGATTTCACCCTCCCCCTGCCCCTCCCATCGAGGGAGGGGAATAAGGCGGGCGGGTGGTTTTCCGGTGACGGAAGAACTCTCAAAAGAAATTCTTTCTTTGCCGTTGTGTCCTTATTTAAGTGAGGGGGATGTGGAGAGGGTGGTTGAAACGCTGGGCAAGATCTTTAAAAATGGTTCGTAAGCTGGGGGTTCTTTGCACCCATCCCATTCAGTATTATGCGCCTCTTTTCCGGCATTTGGCTTCGGATCCGTCTTTGGATACGACCGTTTATTATTGCCGGAGGCCGACTTCGAAGGAACAAGGCGAGGGGTTTGGGGTGTCTTTTGATTGGGACGTGGATTTGACGTCTGGTTACAAGCACGTGTGGCTTGAAAATCAAGTCCGTTCGTCTGATTTGTTGGATTTTTACGGTTATGATACGCCGGAGATAACGGACATTATTGCGAAGGAACGTTTTGACGCTTTTTTGGTTTTTGGCTGGCATACCCGGAGTATGTGGCAGGCGATGCGTGCGTGCTGGAAAATCGGAACCCCTCTTTTGGTGAGGGGGGATTCACACTTGCGTGTTCCCATCTCCCGGTTCAAACGATTAGCCAAGGAAATAAGCCACCGTTATTTTATCCCCAGATTTTCTGCGTGCTTAGCGGTTGGCCGATGGTCGGAGGAGTATTTTGCCTATTATGGGGCCAGGCGGATTGTTCGCAGTCCTCATTTTGTGGACAATGATTGGTTTGCCGGGGAGTCTTTGAAAGCGAAATCACTCAGGAGCGGTTTCCGTGAGAGTTTTGGTATTCCGGAAGAGGCGACGGTGTTTCTGTTCGCCGGAAAGTTTGAGGAGAAAAAGCGGCCAATGGACCTCCTTTGGGCCCTGAAACGATTGATCGAGGGAGGCGTCTCCCGGATGGAGATGCGCCTCCTTATGGTGGGCGATGGGATTCTCAAGCCATCCTGTGAGCAGTTTGCTAAAACCCATGATTTACCGGCGGCCTTCACCGGTTTTTTAAATCAGACGGCGATGCCGATGGCCTATGCGGCTTCGGATGTGTTAGTATTGCCTTCAGACGGACGCGAGACTTGGGGTCTTGTCGTGAATGAGGCGATGGCGTGCGGGTTGCCAGCGGTTGCGTCCGATAAAGCGGGGTGCGGGCCGGATTTGGTGAAAGAAGGAGAGACGGGCTTTATTTTCCCTTGCGGGGACACGGAGGCTCTCGCCGGAAAGATGGATCGTCTGACGCGCGGTTCCCTTGCCGGTACGATGGGCCGAAACTGCAGCCAGCGGATAGCGGATTACAGCGTGGAACGGGCGGCTTGCGGGATTCTTGATGCCGTTCGTTGGTGTGAGAATGGGGGAAAGCGGCGTGCATCGAATGGTGCGTGATCTTAAGGGATTCTTGGGGTATGGGTTGGATCTCTTGCGGATTCTGCGATTGGATTTTAAGAATCCGCACAGCTATACGAAGTTTCGGATGATTCGATCGGTGCAAAGAAAAGCCCATTGCCGGGTTTTGATCGAGGCAGGAACCTATTTTGGAGCGACGGCCGACCGCTGCTCCCGTATTTTTGATCAGGTCTATACGATTGAGTTGGATGAAAGGCTTGCTGAAAAAGCCTCCGATTATTTGAAACGCCGCAAAAACGTGCGCGTGATGAAGGGTGACGCGCTTCACATTTTGCCTCAGTTGCTTCAGCGCGAAGATATCGGAAACGTCCTCATCTATTTGGATGGGCATTTTTGCGGCGACGGGACGGCATGCGGCATTTTTCCAGAGCCTGCCGTGGAGGAATTGCGCCTCCTTTCGCCATACAAAGAGAAAATCAATGCCGTGATCGTGGACGATTTCCGCAGCTTTGGGAGTGAGGAGGGTTTTCCGGCGAAATCGGTTTTGCTTAAAAGCGCCGAGGATTGCTTTATGGACGGGTTTTTTGAGACGACGGTGTTTTTGGACCAACTGCTTATCGTTCGGACTCGCGGGCGTGGATAAGCGCGCTGTAGGATTTCTAATGAGAGAGCATTGTCCTTGCTGCGGGGTTGATTCGGCGCGTTGGAAGGATTGGGGACCGGAACCGGCGATGAGGAATTGGTTCCGCTGTCTCATGTGTGGTTTGGTTTTCAACGCGGAGGTGAGTTTCCCACCCCCTTTGTCATCCATCGACCTCGTTGGGAGATGCGTCGTTTGCAAGGCGCTTGCGGAGCGCCTATTGAGGCGGGCGGCGAGGTGGGTACGTGGACGCCGCTTGCTTGATTTGTCGGCCGCATGCTCTCATTTTGCTCTTAGGGCTTGCGAACTCGGGTGGCAGGCTCATCATAATGATTGGAACGGCAGCGATTCATTTGATTTGATCGTGATTCGTCAATGGTTGGACCGCTTGGCGGAACCTCATGAAGGCGCGGAGGCGGTGAGGAAAAAATTAAGGCCCGGAGGTCTTCTTGTGGCGTTGGGTTCGAACGCCGAAAGATTTTTGGCAAACAGAGCTTCCCTGCCTCCGGCGGCAGGGGGGAGCCGTTTGTGTAATCAGTGGTCCGCCGAAGCATTCACGCGGTTGTTTGGACCGTATGGGATTGGCGGGGAGTATAGAATTTCTTCAAAACCAGCGGGATATGGGGTTTGTCATTGGGCCGGCGCTTGGCGCGATTTGTTTGTCAGAATACCTATGCTGGAATTTATAGCGCGAGGTTGAGGAATCCATGCGTTGCCTTTTGGTGGTTCCCAGCGGCTGGCCGTTTCCACATTTATCTTCCGGACTTGAACCGCTGGGGGCGGTGTGTGAGCGTTTTCTATTGTCGTATTCGATGGTGCGTGAGTGCTGGTCAGACGGCGGCCGCTCCCAGCATCGCCGAAACGAAGATTTGAGGGCGTTGGTTGAACGGCCGGCGCTTCGTCCTCATTTGGCGGTTTTTGTCGCCTATGACGATTGTTTGGAGGTGGAAACGCTGAAGGCCATGCGCCGCGCCGGCATTCGGACGGTGTGTTTGCACGTCGATATGGCGGGGCAGTGGTACCGTATTCTTCGGACGGGGCCTTATTTTGATTTCGTCGGGTGCGCGCAAAAAGCGAACCTGGAAAAGCTTCGCGCCCGCGGCGTGAATGCCGAATTCTTGCCGATGGCGGCCATGGATCGTCCGCTTCCCGACGTCACCGCTTGTGAAGAAGCAAGGTACATTGGTTCTCCTCAGCCGTTTCGTGTGATGGCGTTGGAAAAAGCGGCTAAAATCGCTCCCATCGGCGTTTACGGACGCTGGTTTTCACCGGCGTCATTGGAGCCGCCCCTTTCCATGAGTTTCCGCGCGCGGTGCGCGAAGGCGCGGTTTGATTTAAAATATCTTTTGGCGAAAATTCAGGCTGAAAAGTGGATGGGTCGAAAGCCCCTTTCACCGATGAAGGGTATCCATTGGGAGGAACTGCGAAAGTGCTGGCGCGGGACGGCGGCGGAAGAAGAGATTCCCTCGCTTGTTGCCGGGGCGCGGCTTAATTTGGGTTTTACCTACATGTCCGGCCGGCCTTTTTCTCCCGGGGAGAAGCGCCAGTGCCGGCTGCGGGAATTTGAGATTCCTTTGTTCGGCAGGCACGGCCCGTACCTCACGCAGGATTTTGACGAGCTGAGAGAGCTGTACAAGCCGGATGAAGAGGTGCTGGTCTGGAATACCCTTGGTGAATTTGAGGATAAAATCAAGCAGGTTTTTTCCAACGGCCGGTGGGCGGCGGAGGTTGCCAGGAAGGGACGCGAGAAAATAATCGCCAAGCATTTATGGCGGCATCGCTTCCTTGAAATTTTTAGGGCGCTGGGCATTCGTCCGGAAGAACCAGTTAGACAGGTGGGGTGAAATGAGAGAGGATTTCCGAGCGAGTTCTTTGTCGGTCGCTTTGAATGATTACAAACGGGACATCACCTCGCAGGGAGGTGAAAACGGGATCATTGAAAAGATGTTCGAGGTGATAGGGGTTCACCATCGCGTTCTCGTGGATGTGGGGGCTTTTGATCTGAAGCGTTTATCCAACGTTCAGCCTTTGTGGCAGGACGGGGGATGGCGGGCCGTGTTGATCGAGGGGAATAGGATTTATTATGAAAGAATGAGAAAGCAAGAGATTCCTTCCCATGTCACCCTTTTAAATGTTTATGCGGAGGCTCAGGGATGCGCGAGCTTAGACAATGTCCTGCGTTCCTTGGCATTGCCTCAAGGGTTCGATTTGCTCAGCATCGATGTGGATGGGATCGATTATCATCTTTGGAAGCATGTAGAATATTTTAAGCCCCGAGCGGTTATCATCGAGTACAATCCTACCATTCCTCCCCACTTGAGCATTGTAGGGAAAGAAAAGAGGAACTATGTGGGCGCGTCAGCGAGGGCTTTGACGAATCTTGGGATCGCAAAAGGTTACACCGTGGCGGCTTGCACCTCTACCAATCTTTTCTTTGTCCTCAGCGAATACGCCTCTTCCTTCAAAGATGCCGGTGATCTTGACGCGTTGTTTGATTTTTCCGCGCTCAATTATGCGATGACAAGCTACGATGGAGGTCTCTTTTATTCAAATCGCCGCTTTCCTTATGGGTACACTCCTTTTTCTCATGAAGCTCGCAGGCATCTTGAGGATTCCAGCGGTATTTATATTCCAAGCCATCGTTTGCTCTTCTACGGCCTTCTTAAGGCAAGGGGTTGGTTGAGACGGATGAAACGTGAGATTTTGAAACCGGTTTACTTGTGGTTTGCGGGGATCGGGGTTTTGGTTTCAAAAACGGTGTCTGACAAAGTGCGTCGAGGAATCAATGCCCGCACGAGCCGCTAACGCCGCTTATTTCGGTCTGGCACTTAGAGAGGCCTTGTCTCTTGCGTGTGTTTCCATTTTTTTGGCGCTTCTTCTATGGCCTTTGTTGTACTCAGGGCAGACGCCATGGGTTTTTGCAGGTTTTGCCTTTTTCTTTTTCACCTTTGGCCATATGTGCTTGACGTCGGGCCGGTACGTGATTTTACCAGGGCTTATTTTGTTCGTCGCTTGCCTCCAGTGGGTCATCGCTCCGTGGCTTTCCTATCGGTTTCCTCCCTCGTTTGCCCTTTTTGCGATGTATGTTCCAATGGAGGAGTACTTTGCTTATGCGGTCCCCGCAGCCATAGCCCTTGGCGTAGGGCTGCATCTGCCCTTGCGCTTTAGGAAAATGGATTCTTGTTCTCAGCGGATGGATTGTTCTGTGACCAAGCCGTATGCTCTCCTAATGGATTTCTTTGTCATCTTCGGAATTTTGATGAACAGAACCATTCTCTATTTGCCCGGGGCGTACGGCTTTTTTTATTATATCCTTGCCCAGCTTCGTTTTGTGGGAGTCTTTGTGCTCTTATTGGCGAAGGCCCGCGGCTGGTATTGGAGGGCCGGTCTCGTGTACGTGGATCTCCTTTTGTGGACGTCCTCAGGAGGCGTTTTCTATGAATTTATTCTTTGGTCAGGATATTTGTTCATCGTCATGGCTTACGTCTACCGGTGGCGATGGCGGCTTTTGTTGTATCTCGTGATGGCTATTTTTCTCATCAGTTTATTCAATGGTATCAAACAGGAGTACCGCTATCAACTTGGAGAAAAGCAGCTCTCTGGGATTCAAAGAGTTTTTCTTATAGCCGATCTTTTAACAAGCTCGATGCACGGCGAAAAGTCTTACCCTCAATACCTGGGAAACAGGACTTTTGGCGATCATCTCGTTCGCTATAATCAGGGATGGATTGTCTCGAGAATCATGGGGACGGTTCCTCGGATCGAGCCGTATGCCCGAGGAGAAACCGTCCTATCCGCCATTGCCGCCTCTTTAATACCGAGGGCTTTTTTGCCTGACAAAATAGTGGCGGCGCCAAAAGAATTCTTTAGGAAATATACGGATCTCCCTATTGCCGATTCCACATCGATGGCGCTTGGAGCAGTGGGAGAGATGTATGTGAATTTTGGACGAGGGGGCGGAGTGCTCGCGGTGTTTGTGTATGGTTTGGTTCTGGGGTTTCTCTTCCGCAGATTTGCGAAATGGGCGAGCGGGAATTTGCTCTGGTGGGCATGGGTGCCGTTTGTTTTATTGTTTGCCGTTGAAGCGGAATGGAATCTGGCGGACGTGCTGAATCATGTTACGAAATCTTTGGTCGTGATGCTGGTATTGATTTATGGCTTGCCGGTGATTCGGAAAGGGCTTCTTCGAAACAAGCCGGGACGGGATTTTAATGCTGTTTCAGCAGTGTCGAAAGATATTTAGCGGAGAAAGTTCTGTGGGCCGGATCATTCGCGATTTCAAAGCGTGGGTAGGGCACGGGGTGGATTTGGTAAGGATTTTGAAATTTAATTTCAGGAACCCGCATAGTTATACCAAATTCCGGATGATTTGTTCGTTTAAAGAAAAGGCCGGCTGTCATGTCCTAATCGAAGCAGGAACTTACCATGGGGTGATGGCGGACAGATGTTCCGCCATTTTCGACAAAGTTTACACAATCGAACTCGACGAGGGTCTCGCTCGGCGCGCTTCTTGTTATTTGAGAGATAAAAGAAATGTGAGCGTGATTTGCGGGGACGCTTTGAAGATTTTATCCGGGATTCTGGAGAAAGATGAGGTTCGTGATGTTTTGGTTTATTTGGACGGGCATTTTTCGGGTGAAGGAACGGCTTGCGGGGAGCTGGCGGAGCCAGCGGTTGAGGAGTTGAACGTTCTTTCCAAACATAAGTCTAAGGTCCACGCGATCGTGGTAGATGATTTCCGCAGTTTTGGAACGGAAGCCGGTTTTCCTTCGAAGTCTTCTTTACTTAAAAGTGCTGAAGATGCTTTTGGCGGAGGATCTTTTGAGATTACCGTGCATTTGGACCAGCCTTTAATCGTAAAGAAAGAGGTTTAAGTTGAATGTCATCCATGTGATAAGAGATTTGTCCCGAACAAGCGGCGGGCTGGCGACAGCCGTCTTGGGACTGGCTGAGACGCAGGCTGTGCTTGGCCACGGAGTGGGGATTGTGGCGACCGATTATGCTTTAGGAAAACAGCCTGAGCCAAGGGGAGTGGAAGTGGCTTTGTCTTGCTGTCGATGGCCGTGGTGGCGGTGGTCTGGGGGACTCCGGAGTGTTTTGCTGAAGGAGGTTCAAAAAGCCGATATCGTGCATCTTCATGGAGTGTGGGATTATCCGATCTTGGCGGCCGCTTCGATTTGCCTTAAGAAAAAGAAACCCTACGTGCTTTCAGCCCACGGCATGTTGGATGGGTGGGGGATGGGGCAGAAGACGTGGAAGAAGGCGTGGTATCTGCGTTTGTTTGGAAATTCGCTTCTTAGACGAGCGGCTGGGATTCATTTTACCTCTGAGAGTGAAAGAAGAAATTCATCCGCGCCGGGTAAAAACAGCCGAGGGTTTGTCGCGCCTCTGGGCGTTTCGGTTTCGAGGAAGGACTTGCCGCCCTCTCCGTCGTTTGGTGAGAAATTTCCTGTTATCACAGGACGTCCTTTTGTGCTTTACTTAGCGAGGCTTCATGATAAGAAGCGGCCGGATGTGGTGATAAAAGCTTTCGGCCGGATCAGCGGCTTCTATTCCGATCTTTTGCTGGTAATGGCCGGAGGCGGTGAGAAGAGCTATGTGAGAATTTTGAGGGATCTTGTGCGTCGTTTGGGGCTTGTCGACCGCGTGGTTTTCGCGGGGGCGCTTGAGGGGGAAACGGTTTGGGAGGCCTATGGCGCCGCGCGGATCTTTGTTTTGCCGAGTCTTCAGGAGAATTTTGGGTTTTCGGTTATGGAGGCGATGGCGGCGGGGTGTCCGGTGGTGGCAAGTGATCGGATTGATTTTGCCTGTGAGATAGCGGAGGCGCAGGCGGGTCTTTTGTGCGCGCCGGAAGAAGAACCGCTTGCGGCGGCGATGCGGGAGCTTTTGGATGATGAATCTCTGCGGCGGCGGACGGCGGAGAATGGACGGCGGTTTGTGTTGGAGAATTTCACGTGGGAGAAAGCGGCGCGGCGTTTCACCGATTTTTACGAGAGAATATTGTCATGAACATCCTGGGCATTAACGCTTATCACGGGGATTCCTCGGCGTGTTTGGCGCGGGATGGGAAGCTCGTTGCCGCGGTGGAGGAGGAGCGTTTTAAGCGGATCAAGCACTGGGCGGGTTTTCCGGGCGAGTCCATTCGGTACTGCTTGAAGGCCGGAGGCATTTCGATCCGTGATGTGGACTGCGTTGCCGTAAACCGTAACCCGCGGGCGAATTTCTGGAGGAAGGCGCTCTTCGCTTTTTTAAAGAGGCCGGGTTGGAATGGAGTAAGAGATCGCTTAAAGAATGCCTCCAGGTTTCACGACGTACGGGAGGCCTTGGCTCAAACGTTAGGGGTTCCATCGGAAGGCATTCGTTCCCGCATCCATTACGTGGAGCACCACCGCGCTCATTTGGCGAGCGCTTTTTTCGTGTCCGGGTTTTCCTCGGCGGCTCTTCTTTCCGTGGATGGGTTTGGGGATTTTGTCAGCACGATGTGGGGGTCTGGGGAGGATTCGACTCTTGCCGTGAAGGGTCAGGTTTATTTTCCGCATTCGTTGGGGCTTTTTTATTCGGCGCTGACGCAGTATCTGGGTTTTCCCCATTATGGGGACGAATACAAGGTGATGGGACTTGCTTCTTACGGGCGGCCTTCTTATTTGAGCGAAATGCGGAAAATCGTTCGGTTAAAACATGGAGGAAGATTTCAATTGGATTTAGATTATTTCCTCCATCACGCGGAGGGCGTGTCGATGGCGTGGGAAAATGGCGCCCCCGTCGTGGAGAAGGTTTATTCCGACCGCTTGGCGGGGCTTTTGGGTCCGGCGAGGGTTCCCGGAGAGCCGCTTTCATCGCGGCATGAGGACCTGGCGGCCTCGGTTCAGACGATGTATGAGGAGGCCTTTTTTCATGTTTTGGATTTTGTCTACGAGCAAACGTGGAACGCCCGTCTTTGTTTGGCGGGAGGCTGTGCGATGAACGGCGTTGCCAATGGGAAGATCCTGGACAGGACGAGGTTTAAAAACATTTATGTCCAGGCGGCGGCTGGGGATGCCGGCGGGGCGATCGGGGCGGCTTACACGGTGTGGAACCAATTGCACGGCAGGCCGCGTTCTTTCGTCATGGACCATGCTTATTGGGGGCCGGAGTACGGAAAAGAAATCAATGAAGAATTAAGAATTAAGAATGAAGAATTAAAACGAAGCGGCTGTGAGATTGAAGAAATTTCCGATTCAAAAGCGCTCTTACAAAAAACGGCGGGGAGGATTGCCGGGGGGAAGGTGGTGGGGTGGTTTCAGGGGAGGATGGAGCTGGGGGCCCGCGCTTTGGGGAACCGCAGTATCCTTTGCGATCCGCGGCGCGCGGACATGAAGAACGTCCTAAACGCCCGGATCAAACATCGGGAGTCTTTCCGGCCGTTTGCCCCTTCGATTTTGAGGGAGAGGACGGCCGAGTGGTTTGAAAGAGATGGCGACGTGGCTTTTATGTCTCAAGTTTATTCCATTCGTCCCGAAAAGCGGGCGCGCATTCCCGCGGTGACCCATGTGGACGGCTCCGGGCGCCTCCAAACGGTGGCCCGCGCCCAAAACTCTCTGTACTATGATCTTATTTTGGAATTTGAGAAATTGACGGGCGTCCCTATCTTACTCAATACTTCTTTCAATGAGAATGAGCCGATCGTGTGTTCGCCGCGGGAGGCGGTTGAGTGTTTTTTGAGAAACAGGATGGATGTTCTGGTGATGGGAAGTTATTTTATTCAAAAGGAAGCTTGTCCGGAGGAATAGTTGGTCCAAGGAAAGCAGACTGGAAATTTTGTTTGGGATTTGGTGCTCGATAAGAAGTTCCATAGCGGTTCGACGTTGTGGGTGATCGCCTTTCTCCTTTTTGCCAATCTTCTGTTCTTTCGGTGGAGCGATTTTCTTATTCAAGAACGAAAGCGCAATTTGTTGATAGCTTCCGCCCCAGCCGTTTCCAACAGCCTCACCGCTTCGTCTCGTCCCGTTCGTTACGACCGATCGGTTGGGGAGGATCTTGAGCGTTATTGGTCTTTTATTCCTGACGCAGTGTCCCTTCCTCTTGTCCTATTGACGGGGATGTCGCAGATGTATATGATCAACGATTTTCGTGAGGGCGATCAAACGATAGTGGAATGGATGGATGATGCTTTATCCAAGAAGGGAGTTCGGGCGTTTGGCCTGGCGGCTCCTAATTTGTCCAATGAGGAGGCTTTTTTTCTGCTTCTGGCCGCGGCAAGCGAACCCAAGACCACGCCGCGCGTGTGGATCTTCGGCGTTTGTTTCGATAAATTTCGCAACATCGATCTCCGGCCAGGATACAGAACCTTTTTGAAGAACCGCCCGCCATTGCAAGAGAGGTGGAAAGCGATGGCAGACCGTTACGCCGAGCGCTATCCGCTTGCCACGGATAAGATGAAGAGCACTTTGTCGGCTCTTCGGCAGGAAATCCGCAAGACAACCTCTTTTGAATCCTGCTTGAGAGAACGTACCGCGGCATGGGTTCCCATGGTGCGGGTGCGCAAGGAGCTGAACGCGAGAATTCAAATGAGTTTGTTTCTGCTCCGAAATAAGCTCTTGGGCATCAAACCCGCTTCCAAGAGACCCATCATCCCGTCCCGGCTCCGGATGAATAAAGAGTTCTTAGGCCTTGCGGCGGAGGCTGCTCGTGAAAAGGGAATCAAGCTCGTTGTCTATGTCGTGCCGCTCAATCCTCAAGCGGAGAGCCCTTACGTTCCGGAACAGTACGAAGAATTTAAAGAGTGGCTTGCTCAGTTTGCTTTGCGGAATGGCCTTCCGACGGCCGATTGGGAAAAGAGGGTGCCTGTGGAGGAATGGGGAGAATTAATGGACGGTCCTGATTTTAAGCATTTTAAAGGCGCCGGGCATCGTTTAACCGCCGATGCTTTGCTTGATTTGATGGAACGATCGGGTTTATTGCCATGATTTTTACAAGCTACACTTACCTCTTGTTTCTCGCGGTCGTTTTCCTGGCGCATTGGCACCTGCCTGCGAGGTGGCGGAAGCTTTTTTTGGTGCTGGCGAGCTACGGGTTCTACATGTCGTGGTCGTGGCCGTTTGGGTTCCTACTTTTGGGCGTGAGCGTGTTCAATTGGGCTTATGGGCGCTGGGTTTTGACCGAGCGGCGGTCGGTTTTGCGGCTTGCCGCCGGGATAGCGGCTAATCTCTCCCCTTTGATTTATTTTAAGTACACGGGCTTTATCCTCGATAGTGCGGCGGTCGTGGGAGGATGGTTGGGTCATGCGTGGCATTTCCGGATAGGCGAGATCCTTTTGCCGCTTGGCATTTCTTTTTTTACGTTCCAAGGAATTGCCTACCTGGTGGACGTGACCGGCGGCGAGAAACCCTTGGAGTCCCCTCTCGACTTTTTCTTGTTCAAAGCCCTATGGCCCCAGCTCATCGCCGGGCCCATCGTGCGTTTGAGCGAAATGAGAGGCCAGATCCAAGGCGAAAGGACTTTGGAGTACGGCGACTTTTCGCAGGGCTGCCGCCGCATTTTGTTCGGTTTTTTCAAAAAGGTGGTGTTGGCGGATGCCCTTGCGCCCGTGGTGGAAATGGTTTTCTTAAGCAAGGCCGCCCCGCACGTTGTGGATGTGACCGCCGGCATTCTGGGTTTTGGGATGCAAATCTATTTTGATTTCAGCGCTTACTCGGACATCGCCATTGGAAGCGCGAGGCTCTTTGGGTTTCGTTTGCCGGAAAATTTTTATTGGCCTTATGGGGCGTCTTCGCCGCAGGAGTTTTGGAACCGCTGGCATCAAACGCTTTCGCGATGGATTCGCGATTACTTGTTCATTCCCTTGTCTTTTTCGTATCGGCGCCGTCCGGGTCTTGCGCCATTGTGGATTTTGATCGCGATGGCGGTTTGCGGGCTTTGGCATGGCGCCGCGTGGACGTTCGTTGTCTGGGGTGTTTGGCATGGAGCGCTCCTCGTGCTCAATGCGACGCGGCTTAAAGGATTTTTTGCCGTTTCACGGGGGCCAAGTTCCCTTGGGGAGCGGCTCCGTGTCGTCGCTTCGACCGCCGTTACGTTTTTCCTGATGCAAATAGGCTGGCTTTTTTTCCGCGCCGGTTCGATAGAACAAGCCCTGACTTTTTTGAAAAGTCTCTTGACCTTTCATGGGGGGTTTAGGCCTTCTGTTCTTCGCGAAAATGATGTTCTCTTCACGGTTTTGGTGTTTGGCGGGATGATGGCCGCCCACTTCGTTCGTTTCCGGTGTTTTCCGGATGTGGGCGCGGTTTTTGCGAAACCCTGGGCAAGGTTTGCGAAGCCTTTGGTTTACGCTCTTGTCATCCTGTCCATCGTGGTGTTTGACCAGGAAGCGAAACCTTTTGTGTATTTTCAATTTTGACGCTATGGAAACAGAAGCTGCTTTGCAGTCTGGTTTGCCGGTCTTGCCGCTTGATAGCTTGCTGTGGGATGTATGGAAAAGGCGGGCGGATGAGAAGCCCTATGCAGAGGCGATCGTTCATTGGACGGCCGGTAAGGAACCTTATCGCTGGACGTGGGGCGGCCTTGTCGAGTCCGCCGCGCGTTTTTCGAATTTACTGCAAAGCCGCGGTGTGAAGCCGGGCGACGTCTGCGCGATGATCTTTCGCCATCATGCGGATTTTTATCCCCTTTATATGGGAATCAGCGCTTTGGGAGCCATCCCGGCGGTGCTCGCCTATCCGAATGCGCGCCTGCATCCGGATAAATTCAGGCAGGGTTTGGAAGGGATGGCGAGAAAATCAGGTTTGAATTGGCTTCTCACCGAAAAGGAGCTTGGACCGTCTCTCGAATCTTTCGTGCGCCGGCCGGGCGGCTCTATCCGGGGGATCCTCTTTCCGTTGGAGGGGCCGGATGCCCCTCCATTTTCCGTTTCATGGCGTATGCCGCAAAACGGCGCCGCACCGCACGGCCCTTGTCTCTTACAGCATTCGTCCGGGACGACGGGTCTGCAAAAAGCGGTCACCTTGTCGCATCTTGCGGTGCTCCGGCATCTAGCCCATTATGGGAAGGCCATCCGGCTCCATTCCGAAGACAAGGCGGTGAGCTGGCTCCCTCTGTATCATGATATGGGCCTTATTGCGGCTTTTCATCTGCCGCTTGCTTTTGGAATTCCCACGGTTCTGCTCAGCCCTTTTGAATGGGCAGCCGCGCCCATTCTTTTTTTGCAAGCCATCCATGCGGAACGAGGGACGGTCACGTGGCTGCCGAATTTTGCCTATAACCACATGGCCATCTGCGTTCGTGACGAGGATCTTGAAGGAATACGGTTGGACAGTTTGCGGCTTGTGGTCAATTGCAGTGAGCCCATACGCTCCACGAGCCACGATGGTTTTATCCGTAAGTTCGCGCGGTTCGGTTTGAAGCCGGAGGTTTTGGGGAGTTCTTACGCAATGGCCGAAACAACCTTTGCCGTGACGCAGTCAGAACCGGGGATGGGGCCTCGCAGGGCGGCTGCATCGATGAAGGCGCTTGCTCAAGGTATTTTTCGCCCTGCTTTGCCCGGAGAAAAGACCCGCGTCTGCGTTTCCTCGGGACGCCTCATTACCGGTTGTGAGGCGAAAATTGTGGATGAAGCCAGACGCGAGCTTCCGGACGATCGGGTGGGGGAGATCGCCGTCCGGTCGCTTTCTTTGTTTGACGGTTATCGGAATGATGCCGAGAAAACCAACGAGGTTTTGACGGGCGGCTGGTATTTTAGCGGTGATCTTGGGTTTCGGCACGAAGGGGAGTATTATGTCGTAGGCCGGAAGAAAGACATTCTCATCGTTGCGGGCAAGAACGTTTATCCGGAGGACATTGAGGATGCGGTGTGCGGTGTTCCCGGAGTGATTCCCGGGCGGGCGGTCGCCTTCGGCATAGAAAATGAGACCATCGGTACGGAAGAGGCGGCGGTTGTCGTGGAAACGGCGGTGGTCCAAAAAGATCTTCTGAAAGAGATGAAGTTGTTGATTCTCCAGGCAGGGATGGAAATCGACGTGACTATTTCGCGCGTTTATTTTGCGCCTCCGCGGTGGCTCATCAAAAGCTCGTCGGGGAAGCCAAGCCGGAGGATCAACAAGGAACGGGCGTTATTGGAGCTGGGGCCTTCATGATCAGCCAGCGGTTAAAACGGGTCGTTCTTGAGGAGTTAGGTCTTGACGGGTTTGAAATGACGAGCTCGACGATGGCTTCTCAAGTTCCCGGTTGGGATTCTTTGGCTCATTTGAGGGTATTGGCCGCCGTGGAAAAAGAGTACAATATTCGTTTCACGAGCTTAGAGGTCATTCCTTTGAAGAACGTCGGTGATTTGCAGCTTTTGGTGGACAAGAAAATCCGGAATCGTTCCCCGGTCTCATGAGCTCCTCATCTTTCTTAAACACCGTCATCTTTCTCGCCGCGGGCTTGCTGAGTTATGGTTTAGGATTTTTTCTCATCAGGCTTTCCCGCCGCTTGAATTTTCTGGACTATCCGGGTGACCGGAAGATCCATCCGCAGCCTGTTCCCTTTATGGGGGGCATGGGCGTTTTCGTTTCTTTTTGGTCGGTGATCCTTGCTGGAATCGTTTTGGCGTTCTTTTTTGATGACCGCATCCCTTTTTTGAAAGTCCACGACGATTTGGTGTCGGGGATTCGTTTCCTGACGCCGCAGGTGCTGGGTATTTTTTGGGGCAGCTTTATTATTTTGGTCGTGGGTTTTCTGGATGATAAGTTCCGGTGGCCGCCGATTCAGAAAATGCTGGGGCAATTCGTGGCGATAGCCGTTCTTCTCGGCCCGGGTTTTCGGATCAACCTCGCAGCGGACTGGCAGGTCGTGGGATACCTCATCACCTTTATTTGGGTGTTTCTCATCATCAACGCGTTTAATTTCATCGATTCGCTGGACGGCCATTGCGCGGGGATCGCGCTTATTTCCTCTCTCATGTTTTTTTGGATCGTGCAGATTATCCGCCAGCCTCTTGACGGGTTTCTGTTGATCGCTTTTGCCGGGGCGCTCTTTGGGTTCCTTTTCCATAATTTCAAGCGGGACAAGATGTTTCTGGGGGACAACGGGAGTCTTTTTATCGGTTACATGATGGCGGCTTTCACGCTTTTAAGCCAGTATCACGAGCCGCAGTCGACGTTGGCCACGACTTTTATTCCCGTTCTGATTTTTGGCGTGCCGATTTATGATACGGTTTCCGTGGTGGCGGTGCGGATCCTTCGCGGCATCCCTCCGTGGAAGGGGGACCGGAACCACTTCGCCCATCGCCTCGTGAAAATCGGGATGAGCCAAAAAGTGGCGGTCATTTTTTCTTATTTTATCGCTTTTGCCATCGGTCATATCGCGATTTTGACCACTCAGGTGAATGCGTTCGGCGCGGTTTTGATCGGGGTGATTTTCGTTTCGATCCTGGGAATGATCGCTTTCCTTGAGTTTTACGTGACGCGGGAAATCACCATGAAGCGAAAAAGGGCTTTGGAGGCGGTTTCGAAGCCATGAGACTTTGGACGATAGGGATGATGACGGGGGTTCTTCTGTGCGGCTGGCTGGGCGAAGCGAGCGCTTATTTGGATCCAGGCGGGGGGAGTTATTTCTTTCAGATTTTGATCGGCGGGGTCCTCGCGGGTATTTTCACTTTCAAGTCCTTTTGGCGGCGGTTGTTTAAGAAGGTCATCGCTTGGTTCGGGAATAAATAACGTGAATCTCGAATTCCCTGCCAAGCGCGCGACAGACAAATCCCCCCTGCCCCCTTTGAAAAGAAAAGGGGGTAAAGGCTTTCTTT
>JACQQY010000082.1 GCA_016206825.1 Candidatus Omnitrophota bacterium | reverse complement strand
CGCTTGTAGAGAAAGTGGAGTTTGACGGGGCGTTTATCTTCAAATATTCTCCGCGTCCGGGCACGCCCGCGCTTCGTTTGGGGGACACGGTTCCGCAGGAAGAAAAGGAAAGGCGTCACCGGATTTTATTGGCCGCTCAAAAGGCCGTCAGTCTTAGGAAAAATCAGAGATGGATCGGCAGGACGGTGGAAGTGTTGTTCGAATCGGTTTCCAAAAGGGGCGAAAACCGTTATGTGGGCAGGACCCGCGCTTTCAAAAGGGTCGTTGCCGGAAGCGATACGGATTTAACCGGCCGGCTCCGGGAAGCGCGGATTACCGGCGCCGCGGACGAGACTCTTTTAGGAGAGTTAGTTGGTTAGTACCAAGCATTTTCTGGCGGTTGTGGGCCCTACGGCTTCCGGGAAGACGGAGGTTGCCTGCGAGATTGCGAGGAGGATGCCGGTTGAGGCGATTTCCTGCGATTCGATGCAGGTTTACGAGTCCATGCCGATTTTGACGCAAGTCCCTCCCCAACCTGTCCGAAAACTTCTGCGATTGCATCTCGTTTCTTTTGTGCCTCCCGACGAAGAATATCACGCGGCGCGTTTCAGAAACGAGGCGCTGGGGCTCATCGATGAAATTCTAAAAAGGGGAAGGACGCCTCTTTTGGTGGGCGGCACGGGTCTTTACCTTCGCGCGCTTTTGGACGGTTTGTTCGAGGGGGAAAAGGCCGGAGCGGCAAAGGACGAGGGATTGCGAAAGAAGCTTGTTTCCGAGGAGGAAAAGCAGGGTCCGGGTTATTTGCATGAGCGGCTGAAAAAGCTTGACCTGCCGGCGGCGGAGAAGATTCATCCCCATGATCTTCGCCGCATCGTTCGCGCTTTGGAGGTGCTTTGTCTCACGGGAAGGCCTTTTTCTTCGCAAAAGGAGAACCGGAAGGGCGTTCGCGGAGATTATGCCCATCGCCTTTTTCTTTTGAATCGGGACAGGCGGGATCTTTACGACCGGATAGACCGTCGCGTGGACCGGATGATGGACGAGGGACTCGTGGGAGAGGTCCGGAAGCTTTTGCGCGGGAATTTGAGTCCGACGGCCCGGATGGCTTTGGGGATCCGGGAGATTCAAAGTTCCCTGGAAGGGAAGCGCGGCCTGGACGAGGCCAGGGAGATTTTAAAAAGGCATACACGGAATTACGCCAAAAGACAGCTCTCATGGTTCCGGCACGAAAAGGGAGTGGAAACGGTCGACGTGTTTCCGGAAGAAAGCCCTTCCGAGACGGCATTGAAAATCATGGCCGACTACGGGCAAAATAAAAGGTAGGGGGAGGAAACGTCTTGCGGGAAAACGCGCTCTTGGTAACGGTGGATTTTGGTTCGGCGAATGGGATTTCCGATCCGGCGGCGGCGTCCAGGGAGTTGGAAGAGCTTTGCGTGTCCGCGGGGTTGGCGGTTGCCGATAGTCTTTTGTTCCGGCAAAAGGAACCTTCTTCCGCCCTTTTGCTGGGTAAGGGGAAAGCGGAAAAGGTGCGGGAGCGGGCGAAGGAAAAGAAGGCGGACGTCGTTATTTTTCACAGCAGTCTGTCCAGTTCCCAGCAAAGGAATTTGGAAGAGATCGTGGATCGAAAAACGATAGACCGTACCCAGCTCATCTTGGATATCTTCGCCTCCCGCGCCAAATCGACCGAGGGGAAGCTTCAGGTGGAGCTGGCCCAACTGCGGTACCTTTTGCCGCGCCTGACCGGCAAGGGGATTTACCTGTCGAGACTGGGGGGCGGCGTGGGCACCCGCGGCCCCGGTGAGCAGAAACTCGAAGTGGACAGACGGCGGATCCGCCAGCGCATCACGAAGCTTTCAAGAGAGCTCCAGGCTTTACAAAAAAGACGTCTGGCCAGTCTCGACCGCAAGAAGGAAAAGGAATTCCCCCTCCTCGCCTTTGTCGGTTACACCAACGCCGGCAAGTCGAGTCTTTTCAACGCGCTTACCCGTTCTTCCCTTTTTGTGAAGGACCAGCTTTTTTCCACTTTAGATACGACGACCCGGCTTTTGGCCCTGCCCGGCAGTCAAAAGGCGCTTCTCGTGGACACGGTGGGATTTTTGAGGGATTTGCCGCACCATCTCATCGAATCGTTCAAAGCGACCCTGGAGGAAGTGGTGTACGCCGACATTCTGCTCCATGTGATCGATGCGAGCCGCCCTGACAAGGAGGCGCTGGAGGCGGCTGTCCGGGAGGTGCTTTCGGACCTTGGGGCGCAGGGAAAGAAAACACTTTTGCTCTTGAACAAAGTCGATTTGCTCGCGGAAGGCGAGCGCCAAGCGATCGGAGAGAATCTCCGTTGGAACGACGGCGTTTTTGTTTCGGCTTTGACGGGAGAGGGTTTGGATAAACTGCTTTCCCGTCTTGCCCAACTGTTGGGCGCAAGCCGCCGGCGTCGGGAGTTTTTCATTCCGAAAGAGCGGCTGAAGCTCGCCGGCATCCTCTACGACGAGGCCGAGGTTTTGGAAAGACAGGACGAAGAAGACGGTTCCTACTTTACGGTGAACATCTCCGAAAGGTTTGAAGAGGCGTTTACGCTTAAGTTGTCAAAGCCATAACGGAGGCTAATCCCGATAAATAAGCCCCGCCAGCGTTCCCAGAACCAGCATCTCCGCGAAAGAAGCCAAAAACCAATAGACGGAAAGGATCGCCGGTATCGGGAGAACCACGTACCACATGAGGCTCGTGGCGGGCGCTATCAACAGGCCCATGAGAATTCCGTACCGAAACCCCTGCCCCAAGCTTCCTTTGCTCGTTTCATAGCCTTTTGCGTAAATAATCGCATAGAAAAAGGCGAACAGAATGTCGCCGAGGAGCATATAACCGGTCAATGGCCGCATCTCGGCTTGCGGTCTCCAAACGCCGGCCGTTTGGACGTAGATATCCATCAGAAGATACCAGTGGATCAGAAATTCAAGACCGATCAACACGACCGATAATGCCGCACCCGTCAACAGCGCGCGTTTCCAATTCATAAAGCTTCCTCCCTCCGATCGGGAAATAGGTTTTAACAGCTATTGTACCATTATTCATCGGATTTTTCTTGAATAACGTACAGAAAAGGTTAGCCCTTAAACTAGGGTCTTCCCGATGATAGCCGGTGGAAATAAGATGGGCTGGTTTCATGGTTGTGGAGTGTTAAATCCCCCCTGCCCCCTTTAAAAAGAAAAGGGGGTAAAGGCTTTCTTTCCACTAAAGACAAAGAGCCGAAGACCAACCCCCTTTTTATCTAAAAGGGGGCAGGGGGGATTTAAACCTAAACTATATCAAACCCCCTCGAACTCTCCCCTGACGGGGGAAGGGAGGTTTGGGTTGCAAAAGGTATGTGAACAAGTTATACTT
>JACQQY010000072.1 GCA_016206825.1 Candidatus Omnitrophota bacterium | reverse complement strand
CTTAAATAGATCGGAGGGCCTGCCCGCCTTCTCTGTGGTGGGGGTCTGACCCCTTGGCCTAAATCCCCCCTGCCCCCTTTGAAAAGAAAAGGGGGTAAGGGCTTTCTTTTACTTAAAAGAGAAAGAGCCAAAGAGCAACCCCCTTTTTATTTTAAAGGGGGCAGGGGGGATTTCACCACAACCCTTTGGACGGCCTCACAAACTTCCTGAACCGTGATTTCACCAATAGGCCTATAAATAACCTCACTCTTGGAATCCCTCGGCCCCCATCGCGCCGGATCACAACCCTCCACATCCTTGGCATACAATGCCACCACCGGCGTTCCGTTTATCCACGCCACGTGAACCGGCCCGCTGTCCGCCGACACCAGAGCGGCCACGCGGGGGTGCTTCAAAAAAGATGAAAGCTGTCTTAACGTCAGCTTTCCGGTGAGATCCAAAACTCCTTCACCCGCCCCTTTCATCAATGCTTGCGCCAAACCTCTCTCCTCGCCTCCGCCCACCAGAACGACGGGAATGCCCCGCTTTTTTAAAACATTCCGGCAAAGTTCGGCAAAGCATTCAAGCCCCCACCGCTTACGGGGATTGCTCGTGCCCGGATGAACGGCAAGGACGCGCTCCGAACCCCCACAGCAGCTTTTAAACCACTCCTCGACAAAACGATCCGCCGCCTCATCGGCCGGCAGGGAAAACCCGCCGTCCCATCGCTTATCCGAAACAAGACCCACCAGCTCCAAATTCACGTCGATCTCATGCCTCGCGCCGTTTTTCCCCGCCTTTTCCCTCTTCCGATTCAGCAAAAATCCCCACTTGCGGTCATAACCAACCCGCTCGGAAATCCCCGCCAGAAACGACAAGACATGAAAAAATTTATGCGGGTTGGACACAATGGCCATGTCAAATCCAGCCTTCCGGATTCGCCGGATAAGACGCCACTTCTCAAAAAGGCTTGCCTCCAGGCGGCCGGCGTTGACACCGATCACCTCATCGACATCCGGATGGCCTTCGAACAGCTCAGCCGTGCTTTCATCCAAGAGAAGCGAAATCCACGCCTTGGGAAAAGTCTGTCTCAAAAGCCGAATCGCCGGGAGGTTCATCAGCACATCTCCCAGACGATCGGCGCGGATGACTAAAATTCTTTCAGGCCGAAACGGTCCCTTCATAAAGCCTCCCCGCGGCGAGCGCGAGACCCATCACGAGCCACAAGGTGTTGACCAAAAGAATCGAATGCAAATTGGTATCCGTCAAACTGTGCAGCAAGAAAGAAAACACGGCAAACGTAAAGGCGGTCCCGATCGCCCGCAAGGCTCCCTCACCCCGCGAATCCCAGAAAGCCCGGAGAGTCTGCGCCAAGAAACCGCCTATCACGAACACAAAACTCCCAAGCCCTATCCACCCGATCTCCGCGGCCATCTGGAGATAACCGTTATGAGCGTACTGATTGTCACTCTTCACGTCGGGAGACTTATAACGCGGCTCATGCCGGGCATAAGTGTTGATCCCCCATCCGAAATAAGGCCTTTCCCTGATCATCCGGAGAGACTCCCCCCACAGCTCTTTCCTCTCGATGACGGTCGAGCTCTGCCTGTCGAACGAAGATAAAAAACGTTCCTTTAGAAGCGGCGGAGAAAAAAGCGCCGCTCCCCCCACGGCCAATACGGCAAGAAGGACAAGCCACCTGCTCCGTTTGTAGAACACCATGGCGAAGAAACTGACCGCGACGGCAAACCATGCGCCGCGTGAATAAGTCCCTAAAAGGCAAATGAACGTCACGACAAACCCCGCCATAAAAAGAACGTATTTCTTCTTTGAAAAAATCCGAAAACCATTATCCGCAATCCCGGCAAACAAAATAAATAGGAGGGAAAGATACGCCGAGAAATCGTTGGCATGACGAAAGGGTCCCGTGAGGCGCTGCGTCTCGCCGTGAAAAGGCGTCATGCCCCGGCCCAGGATCAGGTCCCTCCCCAGCCATCCCTGGAAACAGGCGTCGATCCCGATCACCACCGCCGTGAAGAGGAAACATTGAAACACCCTCTTTAGTTTCTCCGTCGAATCCACGACCGCATAAGCCCCCATGCAAAGGAGCACGTTCTTCAAGACCTTGATCATGCCGCGCAGTGACGTGTACCAGTAATCCGTTTGAAAAAAGGAAACGAGATTCGCCAAAACATAAAGAGCGGCGCAAAGAAAAAAAAGATTCCGATAAATGCCGAAGCTCTTCTCCTTCGTAAACGATAACAAGACAAACGAGAGAAAAATCACAAAAAAAATCTCAAAAAGAGCGATGGAAAACGACAACGCCGCGACCAGCGCCAAAAGACTAAGGAACGCCCCCTCCTTCGGCTTCTTGAACATCAAAATGACCAACCCTTTCAAGCGCTCCCTTGCTCTCACCTCTTACCTCTCACCTCTCGCCTTCTTAGTACGCATTTCTCCTGGCCAAAAACGTCATCAAGAGAATCTTGAAATCCAGAAACAACGACCAGTTTTCGATGTAGTAGAGATCGTACTTCGTCCTCTCTTCAACGGAGGTGTTCCCGCGCAATCCGTTCACCTGAGCCCAGCCGGTAATGCCGGATCGGATCGAGTGACGCGCCATATAACGCGGAACGTCCTCCTTAAAGCGGCTCACAAAATAAGGCCTTTCGGGGCGGGGGCCCACAAGGCTCATGTCGCCTTTCAACACATTCCACAATTGAGGCAGTTCATCCAGGTTGTTTTCTCTTAAGAAAGCGCCGATGCGGGTGCGGCGGGGATCTCCTTCCTTCGCCCAGACGGGTCCCGTCTCTTTCTCCGCATGAACCTCCATCGTCCGGAACTTATACAAGACAAACCGCCTTCCATCCTGCCCCACCCGCTCCTGGCGGTAGAAAACCGACCCCGGCGAATTCCGTTTGATCGAAACCGCAAGGAGAAGAAAAAGGGGCGACAGCGCCGCAAGCGCCGCCGATGAAAGCACGACATCCATTCCCCTCTTTAGAACCCTGTTTTCCCAATCCCCCAGCGGCGAATCTACAAACGAAAGCACCGGCACGCCGCCCAGATAGGAAACGCTCATTTTCGAGGCAATCAGCCCAAAAATGTCCGCGATCCAGCGGAAAGAGACAAGCTCCTTCTCGCAGGCATAAAGAATTTGAAGCACCTTCTCCTCGGAAACGCCCGGAAGAGACAAAACCACCTCATGAATTTCACGCCGGCTTTTGAGAAAACCCTGCAGGTCCGCCGCCTCGCCCAAAACGGGAACGCCTTCTATCTCGGCTTCTCCGACCGTCCCATGATGCAGAAAGCCGACGACCCGCGTGCTGAACCGCGGGTTCGCCCTATAAAAACGCGCAAGCCGCCTTGCGTTCTCATCACAGCCGACGACAAGAATGTTCCTCAAACTCCCCCTTTTCTGATCGACCGCCATCACGAGAACTCCCAGCAAAAAGCGGCCAAGCGAAATGCCGGCGGCCAAAATCAATCCCGCCGCCGTCACAAAGGTCCGCGAAAAAGTAAAACTCCGGATGAAGAAAGTAAGCGCCAAAAGAACAAGGGTGCTGACGACGACGGCCTTGCACACTTTCATCGTCTCATCCGCAAACGTAAAAAGCCTGGCCGGCTTATACAAACCATACGACCGGATGAAAAAAACCGCGATCAGAGTGACGACGATGAACGAACGGTGATAAATGGGGTAATCGGCTTCGCCCAAGAGGCTGTCAAAATAACGGCTTCCGAAACGCAGCCAAAACGCCGCCGTGAGGCTTAAGTTAATGGCGATGCAATCGGTTAAAAGCTGCACCCATGGAAGAAAAGTATCCCGCTTACGCCGTTTGGGAGCGATCATGCCGTTAAACTCTCCAACTTCCTTTTCATCTCTCGCTTAAACCTCTCCCGGCTAAACCGGAGCGCATTCTCCCTTGCGTCAAGGGGACTCATCGGCGTTTTCTCAAAGCGCAGCACCGCTTTCTCCAAACTCTCAGCGGCCGGCTCCCTGAAAAAAATTCCCGTTTTTCCGTCCACAACCGTCTCAAGCGCCCCACCACGGCCGTAGGCGATCGCAAACCCTCCGCACGCCTGCATCTCCAGCGGCACGATTCCAAAATCCTCCTCGCCCGGAAAAATAAGCGCCTTCGCCCGACGGTAATGATCCCTCAGCGCTCCGTCCGCCTGCCAGCCCAGAAAGACGACGTTCTTCCCGGCCAGGCTTTTCAGATAACCCTCCTCCGGCCCGCTCCCGATAACGACCAGCTTCCTGCCCAGGCGGGAAAAGGCCCGCACCGCCGTATCCATCCGTTTATAAGGCGCCAGCGCCGAAACCGCCAAATAAAAATCCTCCCGCGGCGCCTTTTCATCCGGCGTGTAAAAATCCGTATCGACGGGCGGGTAAATGACCTCCGCCTCGCGCCCGTAATATTCCCGAATCCTCCCTTTCACATGGCCGGAGATGGCGACAAAAGCGTCCACGTCCTCGTTCCTTTTCAAGTCCCATTTCTTCAGACGCTCCATCCAAAACCGGAGGATCGACCTCGCCAATCGATTTTTCCTTCCGAAATATTCCTCAAAAGAAGACCACGCGTAACGCATCGGGGTAAAGCAATAACAAAGATGCCGGGCGCCTTTATCTTTTCGAACCCCCTTCGCCACGCAATGGCTCGTCGAAACGATAAGATCATAACCCTTAAGATCCAATGTTTCAACCGCTTTGGGGAAGAGAGGAAGAACATAACGGTAATGCCGAAAGATTCCGGGCAGGCGCTGGAGCCACGACGGAATAATGGGGTGTTTGGCTATCGCCGGGGACAACTTCCCTTTTTCATAAAAAAGCGCATAAACGGGGCTCTCGGGGTAAAGCTCGCAAAGAACCTCCAAACACTTCTCCCCTCCCCGCATCCCATTCAACCAATCATGAACGAACGCAACCTTTTTCAACGACTGACACCTGCCTTGAATTCTAAATTAAACCCATCGACTACGCTCAGGGTGAAACGGAAAGCAATGTCACCTTCACCATTTTGATTTCTTTGAGCGGCCGGTCGCCGGCGTCTCTCGGCGCGG
>JACQQY010000075.1 GCA_016206825.1 Candidatus Omnitrophota bacterium | reverse complement strand
TCTTTCATCTTAATGGGAATACGTGGACGATGACAGGCGCAAGCTTCTCCAATGATGGGACGGTTAGGCTCCAAGGTGGAGAGACCATCACGGGTCTCACCCAAGACACGAACTCAGGGGCGTGGGACTACGTGGGAAACGGCGATGGAGTGATCGATACCTTTACTTTAAAAGACTTCGGAACGAATGATTATTTCAATCTCATGGTCAACGATCCCAACGTCACGAAAGACGTTTTCGCCGCTTCTTCCGCTTTAGACCTCAACGGTTCTTTCACCTTTTCGAACGGCACTTTCACCGCTCCTTCGGCCATGAACGTGGCCGGCAACTGGACGAAGACGGGAGGGACTTTTACTCCGGGAACCGGAACCGTCACCTTTGACGGCACGACGAATCTTACGAGCGGGGGTTCGGCTTTCAACAACGTGGCGGTGGCGGCTTCAAGCTCCGTTGCCATGCAGGACGCTTTGACGGTCAAGGCATTCGTCACGAATACGGGTTCTTCTTTCACTCAAGGCACGAGCAATCTCACGATCACTGGGAACGTGAATTTGGCGGCCGGCACCTTCACCAAAGCGGCCAACGCCTCGACGGTTACTTTCCTGGGAGATCTTGTCTTGGGCGCCGGCAACAACAACTTAGGGCACGTGATCGTGGGTTCAAGCCCCGATACGATCACCCTTACGGGCGATCTCACGGCGACAGATCTTGTCGTGAACGCGGGAGACACGCTCGTGACGGACGGTTTTGACGTCACCTTAACGGATTTTCTGACGATTCAAGCCACAGGCGCCTTGAACGCCACCAATGGCAATGGAGGTTTTACCACTATTACCGTGGGAGGAAACTGGACGAACCAAGGGACGTTCACGGCTTCCAACAGCACGGTGGTTTTTAATGGAACGAACCAAACCATCTTTGGTTCCACCACCTTCAACCATTTCACTAAAACGACGGCGGCTCCTGTCACCTTAACTTTTGAACAAGGACAAACTCAAACTTTCACCGGAACTTTGACCCTTCGAGGGGCGTCAGGGAATCTTCTGACCCTCCGTTCGAGCCTTAACGGCACCCAGACGAGGACCGACCCTCAGGGAGCTAGGAACATCGCTTTTGTGGACGTGAAGGACAACAACAATATCCACGCAACGGTCATCAACGCTTCCAATTCCGTCGATTCCGGCAACAACGTCAATTGGTTTTTCTCGACGCTTTTTACTTGGACCGGCGCCGTCTCGACGAATTGGGGGACTGCCGGGAACTGGGATTTGGGGACGGTGCCGGCAAGCGGCGACAGCGTCACCATTCCCGACGTGGTCAACGATCCCATTCTCGATACCGCAAGGACCGTCAGTGAAATCACGCTTGCCATAGGCGCCAACCTTACTTTGAGCGGTCAAAACTTTACCATTACGGGGCAGTTGAACAACGGCGGCACGTTGAGGCTTTATGGTTCAGAGACGGTTTCCCTTAATTTGAACGACACGGACTCCGGGACGTGGGAGTATCTCGGAGACGGCGACGGGATTTCGGAAATTTTTAACCTAAAAGATTTCGGGAACGGCGTGGATTATTTTAATCTCACGATCAACGATGCAAATGGAACCAAGGACACCTTCAATACCGCGTCCATTCTCAACGCCGCGGGGGCCTTGACGCTTCAAGGCGGGACGCTGGCCCACGGCAATAATCTCATCCTCGCGGCTTCTTACGCTCAAACGGGGGGAACCTTCTCGGCGGCTTTGGGGGCGGTGGACGTGAGCGGAAACTTCAGTCTCTCCGGTGGAGATTTCTTCGCTCCCTCCGGGAGGCTTGAGGTGTCCGGAAACTTTTCTCACACAGGCGGGACCTTCAACCATAACCAAGGCACGGTCGTTCTGGACGGAGCAAACCAAACGATCACGGGAACCACGACTTTTAATAATTTTTACAAGGTCAACTCTTCCAGCGCGACTCTTACTTTTCCCTCCGGAGTGGGGAACGAACAGGTCGTCGTTGGAACGCTTGTTCTGCAGGGAGCTTCCGGAAACCTCCTGCTCCTCCGGTCTTCTTCCCCGGGGACTCAGTGGAGGATCGATCCACAGGCGGGCAGAGGCGTTTCCTACGTTGACGTGCAGGACAGCAACAACATCAACGCCACGGTAATCAGCGCCGGTTTTTCCACCGATTCCGGAAATAACACCAACTGGACCTTCACCGGCGGCGCGGCCGCCATTTCCATTTCGGGAACCTTATTCAACGACAAGGGAGCCACTCCTCTTGGAAGCCGGACCGTCGCTCTTGTCTTTATCGGGAGCGGAACCGCGGACATCGTGACGGGCGCCGGAAGCGGGGGCGGGCCGCACGTGAGGGCTTTCAACTCGCCGGATAAGACTGATCTTTACAGCTTCTTCGCTTATGACGCCGCTTTCTCCGGAGGAGCGCGGGTGGCGAGCGCCGACGTCAATGGCGACGGAAAGGCCGACATCATCACCGGCGCCGGTCCCGGGGGCGGCCCCCACGTGCGGGTGTTCGATGGGGTAACCGGCGCCCAGCTTGGTGGAACGATCGGCAATTTCTTCGCCTACGACCCTGCTTTCACCGGCGGGATTTTTGTCGGAGCGGGAGACGTGAATGGCGACGGCAAAGCCGACGTCATTACGGGGGCAAGCACGGGCGGCGGTCCTCACGTGAAAGTCTTCAATGCCGTGGACGGAAGTGAGATTTTCAGCTTCTTCGCCTACGACTCCGCGTTTACGGGGGGTGTCCGTGTGGCGGGCGGAGACGTCACGGGCGACGGCCGGGCCGACATCATCACCGGCGCCGGTTCGACGGGAGGTCCTCACGTGAAGGTGTTTAATGGAACCAATGCTTCGGAAGTTTACAGCTTCTTCGCTTATGATCCCGCCTTTACGGGGGGCGTTTTTGTGGGGGCCGGGGATATCAATGGAGACGGCCGAGCGGACATTCTTACAGGGGCCGGGGCCGGCGGAGGACCTCACGTCCGGGCTTTTGATGCCGTGAATCTTTCCGAGCTTTACAGCTTTTACGCTTATGACCCGGCTTTCTCTGGAGGAGTTCACGTCGCCGGAGGGGACGTCAATGGAGACGGCCGGGCCGACATCGTCACCGGCGCCGGCCCCGGCGCGGGACCTCATGTCCGCGTTTTTGATGGAACGACGGGGATTCAGGTTCCCGATCCCGTCGGAAGTTTCTTTGCGTATGCCGAGGCTTTCGCGGGTGGAGTGTACGTTGGGGCGGGGGACATTACGGGGACTTCTTCCACTCCGACGACGGTGACGACCGTGGCGAATGGAAGCGGAGTGTACACTTTCAGCAGTGTGAACGTTTCAAGCGGGAGCGCTCTTGGTTTGTACATCGACAACGCCGGGGAAAAAGCCGTCACTGTGAGCAAGGCGAACGGCCTCAATCTCTCCGGGATTGATCTTTACCGGGATACTCTCATCATTCGCTCCGATTTCTCCACGGCTGTCACGAGCCGCGAGCTTGACCTTGTGGATAACGCCGGTGACGCCGACGTTGCGGCCATTTACACGATGAGCGGAAACAATCTGAACGTCGTTTCAGGAAAAGAGCTTTTCATCGCCGCCAACCAAGCTTTCACGCCGGGGGGTTCGGTAAGCGCCACCAACATGGACGTCCGCGGCGCTTACACTCAAGGCTCCGGTTCCCTGACCGTTTCCGGCGCCTACCAGCAGAACTCAGGGAGCTTCATCGGCGGTTCAGGCGCCATTTCTTTTGGAACCATGGACTTTAACGCTGGCACCTTCACCTCCACCTCAGGCACTCTTACTTTAAACGACACCTCTGACTTCACAGGAACAGGCACCTTCGTTCACAATAGCGGCACCGTCCAAGTCATAGGCAACAAATCCTATGCCGTCTCCTTTAATGGCGCGACCTTCAAC
>JACQQY010000071.1 GCA_016206825.1 Candidatus Omnitrophota bacterium | reverse complement strand
TTACGGGGCCAATACGTATTCCGGCGCTTACTCGATGGGGAGCATCTGGCAGGAGGTAAAGAGAATTTATGACAGGCCCCTTTTGTTCACCGAGATGGGGTGTGACGCCTATGCGGAAGGGAAGGGCGCGGATGAATACGCGCAGGCGGATTATTTCCGGTTAAATTGGAAAGACATCGAATTAAACGCCGCCGGGAATCCGGGGGAGGGCAATGCGATCGGCGGGGTGCTGTTTGAATGGATGGATGAGTGGTGGAAGACCTTGAAAGGGGACGCGTGGGGAGATCCCTTTATCCATAATACGCAGGGGGATTTTAGGGGCCCCTTTCCCGACTCTTGGGCGCATGAGGAGTGGTTCGGGATCTTCGGGCAGGGAAACGGTTCACAAAGTCCTTTTTTACGGGAGCCCCGGCGGGTGTATGAGGTGATCCAAAAGTGTTGGAGAGGGAAGGAGGCGGGACAAAGATGATCTGTTGTTTGGATTTGGAGGGGGTGCTGGTTCCGGAGATTTGGATCGCCGTTTCGGAAAGGACGAAGATTCCGGAGCTCCGCTTGACGACGCGGGACATTCCGGATTATGACGTTTTGATGAAACGGCGGCTTGGGATACTCAAGGAACATGGCATTAAGCTGAGGGACATTCAAGGAGTGATTGCGTCGATCAGGCCGCTCGGCGGCGCGCGGGCATTTTTGGATCGGTTAAGGTCGAAGCGGCAGGTGATTATTTTGTCCGATACCTATTATGAATTTGCCATGCCTCTGATGAAACAACTGGGGTATCCCGCGCTTTTTTGCAATGAATTGGAAGTTGACCGTAAGGGGTATATTGCGAATTACCTTTTAAGACAGCGGAGCGGAAAGGAAAAGGCGGTGCTTGCTTTGAAGAAGATGGGTTTTAAGGTTTTCGCGGCGGGGGATTCTTATAATGATATCGCCATGCTGAAAGCGGCCCATCAGGGCATTTTGTTTAATCCTCCTCCCAATATCAGGAAGGAGCATCCAGAATTCCAAGTGGCCGGAAATTACGAGAAGCTCTTGAGGGCTTTTGGGATTTAAGATTTTGTAATAGGTTCGTAACATTTTCGAAAATCATCCGTCATCTTCGGACGGTATCCTTTTAGTGTTTCGGTGGAAACACAAAATAAAGGTTGACACTTTTTCCCTATTCCATTAGCCTAATTCCGTATTTATTTTTGATGGTTAAACGGCTGGGTTAAAAGGAGTTTGTGGGTGGGGATTTTTAAGAGGAGGAGATTCGATGGCGACAACGGTTAATCGTTCCCGCACCAAGCACGCGCAGGCCGTTTCCAGGGACGGAAGCAGCGCCGCGCCCGCCAAGGCTTTCAACTCGAGTTTTCATGCGGCGGCTACCGAAGAGGACGTGAAGCGTATATGGAAGTTGATCAAGGACAACAACATTAAGATAATCGATCTCAAGTTTAATGACTTGCCGGGGTTGTGGCAGCATTTTTCGATTCCGATTCATGAGCTGGATCAGGATTACCGGCGCGGGATATGGGTCGATGGAATCGGGTTTGACGGTTCTTCCATCCGCGGCTTCCAAAAGATTCAGGAGTCGGACATGAATCTCTACCTCGATCCTTCTACGGCCGTTGTGGATCCGGGGTGTGAGGTGCCGACTTTAAGCGTCGTGTGCGATATTTTTGATCCGCTTACCCGCCAGCCCTACAGCCGCGATCCCCGGTTCATCGCGAGAAAAGCGGAAGCTTATCTGAAAAAGACAGGCATCGCAACGACAAGCTACTGGGGTCCTGAGGCGGAGTTCTTCGTTTTCGACGATATCCGCTTCGACCAAACGGAAAACCAGGGCTACTACTTTATCGATTCCAATGAAGGAGAGTGGAATTCCGGGCGGGATGAGAAGCCCAACCTCGGATACAAGCCTCGTTACAAGGAGGGCTATTTCCCGGTTCCTCCGCATGACTCTCAACAGGATCTCCGCAGTGAGATGATCCTCAAGATGATCGCGTCCGGCATCCCGGTTGAAAAACAGCATCACGAAGTAGCAACCGCGGGCCAGGCGGAGATCGACATTCGTTACGGCACGCTGGTGAAGACGGCGGACAATCTCCTGCTTTACAAGTACATCGTCAAAAACGTCGCGCGGAAAAACGGGAAGGTGGCGACGTTCATGCCTAAGCCCCTTTTCGGCGACAACGGCTCAGGAATGCACACGCATCAGAGCTTGTTCAATAATGATCAACCGCTTTTTGCCGACAAGAACGGGTATGCGGGGATCAGCCAGCTTTGCAAATGGTATATCGGCGGCCTTTTGAAACACGCCGCCGCCATCCTTGCCTTCGCGGCCCCCACCACCAATTCTTACAAGCGGCTGGTTCCAGGTTACGAGGCGCCGGTGAATCTGGTTTATTCGGCCCGTAACCGTTCGGCGGCTTGCCGTATTCCGGTTTATACGGATCATCCCCGGGCCAAGAGGATCGAATTCAGGCCCCCCGATCCTTCCTGCAATCCTTATTTGGCTTTCCCGGCCATGTTGATGGCGGGATTGGACGGGATTCAGAACCGGATCGATCCGGGGAAACCGCTCGATAAGAACACCTATGAGCTGAGTCCGGAAGAAGCGGGGAAGATTGCCACGGTTCCGGGGTCGCTTGAGGAGTCTTTGAACGCCCTGGAAAAAGATCATGCTTTCCTTTTGAAGGGAGACGTTTTTACGAAGGACGTGATCGATGTGTGGCTGGAGTACAAGCGTCAAGAGATTCCCAAGGTGGGACTGCGTCCCCATCCGTACGAGTTTTACCTTTACTTCGACATTTGATTGTCGAAGGAGTGAATTGTCAACAAACCCTCGAGGCTTCCAAAGCTTCGAGGGTTTTTGTTTGTCACCGTGGAATCAAATCCCCCCTGCCTCCTTTGAAATAAAAAGGGGGTTGGTCTAAAGAAAGCTTTTACCCCCTTTTCTTTTTAAAGGGGGCAGGGGGGATTTAAACCCTTATGAATTTTTTCTCACTGGATAGTCGGCTGTTTAACTGGATCAACCATCTTCCGCATCCAAAGTGGGCGGATCAGACGGCCCTTTTACTTGCGGGGGCGGGAAGCAGAAAGTTTTTGCTGGCGTTGGCGGGGCTTCTTTTTTTAATGGGTTTGCTTTTGAGGAAAAGAGAAGTCTGGTTTCGATCTTTGTTTTTGACGGCCGCGATTTTATTGACGGGGTTTATCGTTTTTTTTCTAAAAGAGGCGGTTGAAAGGACCCGGCCTTGTGATTTGTTGGAAAACGTTCATCGGATAGGAAACGGCTGGGGCTGGTCTTTCCCATCGGGGCATGCCGCTTTATATGCAACCACGGCTTTCTTTTTTACTTTTGTTTTTAAAAGGTTGTGGTGGTTTTGGATGGGACTGGTTTTCTTGGGCGGTATGGGCAGGGTTTATCAAGGGTTGCATTATCCAAGCGATGTAGCGGCTGGCTGGGCGATTGGATATTTAGTATCTTTTGGAGTGGGTTTGTGGTATAAAAGCCTCTCGAAGTTTCTGGAGAGGAAGAAAGAAAGACTTGTAGTTTGATAATCGAATGTTATAATGAACAAGTGAGGAGACATGAAAAGAGGTATGGTTTATCGTTCACTTTATAAGAGCGACTATCTGACCGACCGCGAGCGGAAGAACATCATTCTGCTCGACGTGATTCGCCGCAATGGCCCCATCGCCAAAACCGACATTTCCCGCATTACTCAGTTCAATATCGTGACGGTTTCCAATTATGTCGAACATTACATCGACCAGAAGCTGGTTGTGGAGAGGGGTTTGGATATCTCAAGCGGCGGGCGGCGTCCGGAGCTTGTAGAGCTTAATGCCGATTGGGGTTACATCGTCGGCGTCGAAATCGGTCCCGTTCATATCTTGGCGATGTTGACGAATTTGAGCCCCACCATCATTCACCGTGTGAAGGAGAAAAGACCGGAAGGCCACATGGAGGTGGTAATCGCCGAGGCGGTGAAATTGGTGCGGCGGGTCATCCAGGAATCCAAGATTCCGATGGAGAAAATCAAGGGTATCGGCTTGGGCGTCTCGGGGGTGATTGATAAGGGCGCCGGCACCATTCGCGATACGGATGCCATGCGCGGAAAGACGGTCGGAAGTTTTTCCACGGCGAAATCCATTTTAGAGAAAGAGTTCCGGATCCCCGTGTCGGTCGGAAACGACGCCAGTTTGGCGGCGCTCGCCGAAAAAAAACTAAGCCTTCGAATCGACGACGAGAACGTGCTTTATTTTTATTCCGACGTCGGGAGCGGCATCATCGCCAGCAACGATCTTTTTTGGGGGTCGAGCTGGAGCGCGGGGGAGATTCAACTGAACCTCGACAACACCGATGGATTGACTTTGGAGCCTTGGGTGTCAAAGGCGGATTTCTTCCGGTCGGAAGGGTTGGATTTGGGAATCGTGAAGCGGGTCAAGGAAAAATTGAAGAAGGAAGGAGTCAAATCCAAGATCCTTGAAACGACGGGGAAAGATTTGGATAAAATCACCTTGGATATGATTTTCGATGCCGTGAAAAAAGAAGACCCCGTTGCTACGGGCGTGGTGGAAGAGGCAAGCACCCGGCTGGGGCTTAAGGTCGCTTATCTTACGAATTTCTTCAATCCGGAAGTGGTCGTATTGGGAGGGGGCGTTGAACGGGGCGGGGAGATGGTATTAAGCGTCGTTCGCCGGGTGGTGAAGCAGTTGGTGATGGAGGAGACGGCCGGAGTGGTTAAAATCATTTTGTCCCGTTTGGGAGAAGATGCGGTTGCTTATGGAGCGGTTTGTCTCGTAACCCAAGAGCTTTTCGCGGAGGTCTAAAGGGTATGACTCTTATTGCCAGGCGTCGGTTATTGGATCAGGCGGAATTGAACGATCACGAGAAGAAAAATCTCCAGATTTTGGACACGATTCGCAGACGCGGCCCTATTGCCCGGGCGGAGATATCGCGCCTCATAGGTCTCAATATCGTGACGGTGACGAGCTACGTCGATCGGTATCTCAAAAAAGGAGTCATCAAGGAAGTCGGCGTGGACGTGTCGAGCGGCGGACGGAAGCCCACCCTTGTGGACCTCAATCCCTCCTCGGCTTATTTGATCGGCGTGGGTTTGAATGTCGTGGACATGATCGCCATCGTATGCGATTTGAAAGGGGAGATTCTTTTCAGCTTGAAGCGGGAACGTCCTCTGAAAGCCGGCGAGGCGCTTGTGATGGCGATGGTATCGTTGGTTCAAGAGCTCATTAAGCAGTCCAATGTCGACACGGGAAAAGTCCATGGCATCGGAATCGGTCTTCCGGGGATTTTTAATCGCGATACCAGTTCCGTCCGCTGGCCGATCGGCCTGATTGACGACGATCTTTCCATAACGGTTTCGATTCATGATATTTTCGAAGAAAAACTGGGGATACCCACTTTCGTGGATAATGACGCCAATGCGGCCGTATTTGGGGAGGAGTGGTATGGCAGCGGGTTGGGCGTGAAGCACGCCATTTATCTTTACTCGGGGAATGGCTGTGGTTTTATGATCAACGGCCAGATTTATCGTGGGGCCAGCGGCTGTGCCGGAGAGTGGTTGTTTGACCTTGAGGAAGACAACCCTCTTCAGAACTTCATCGAATCTTATAAATCCAAGATGTGGAGCTGTGATCTGGGGATATCCCTTCGGGCCAAACAGCTTCACAAAGAAAACCCTTCGTCAAAGATCTACGAAGTGGTCAATGGAGATTTGGAAAAGATCACTATCAAGGCGATCGTCAAAGCCGCCGAGACAGGGGATGGTTTTGCCAATCAACTTTTGAAGGAAGCGGGGGCTCGGTTGGGGAAGAAAGCCGCTTTCTTGGTCAATCTTTTTAATCCGGACATCATCATTATCGGAGGCGGCATCGAAATGGGCGGGGCGACTCTGGTCGACGCCGTCCGCGAGACTGTCAAGCAATCCGCCATTCCCGAAGCGACGGAAAAGCTCCGGATCATTTCTTCGCAATTGGGAGAGAACGGCGTTCCGCTGGGCACTGCGGCCCTTGCCGCGCAGAATTACTTCATCAGCGTTTAAAGATGGCGGAAACGCGGACATGCCCTTATTGCAAACTCCCCTTTACTCCCGGCAAGTATTCCCCTCGTCAAAAAGCCTGCGGCAATTCCGAATGCCGTAAAAAGCGCCAACGGGAGAACCTGCATCTTTGGCGGCTTAGGAATCCGAATTATTTCAAATATGATGAGTCAAAAGGGGCCGCCTGGCTTGAGATTCAAAGACAGCGGTCAAAGGCATGGCGTGAAAAGAACCCGGACAAAGTCCGTTCTTATCGCAAGGCCCATCTAGGGGAATACCGCGCTTATATGAGGGAATACATGCGGCGGTACCGGCAAAAGCGGCGGGAGAGGGCGGGACAGGTTTCGTAGGGAGGGGGGAAACGTGCTGGATCTTATCTTGAAGGTTCGGGGGGAGGTGTTGGGCGGGGGGACGCTTTCTTATGAAGACGCGCTTTCCTTGACGGGACTTCCTTCCCTTCAGGTTCCTTATTTGGCGGCCGCGGCGAATGAGGTGAGAGAAAAATTTGTGGGAAATAAAATCGAATCATGCGCCTTGTCCAATATCAAAAGCGGGCAATGCAGTGAGGATTGCCGGTTTTGCGCTCAGTCCGCTCATTACGAGACGGACAGCCCCGTTTATCCTCAGATCCCCGTGGAGGCGATGGTCGAACAGGCGAAAGAAGCGGAAAAAGCGGGCGCCACCGAGTTTTGCCTGGTTTCAAGCGGCTGGGGGGCCGTGAATGAAAAGGATTTTCAAGCGATTCTGGAAGCGGTGCGAAGAATTGCGAAGGAGACGCGCCTTTGCGTCGATTGCTCGCTTGGATTTTTGTCGGACGATCAAATGAAACGGTTGAAGGAAGCGGGCCTTTACCGAAATAACCATAACCTGGAAACCTCCCGCCGCTATTTCGAAAAGGTATGCACCACCCACACTTTTGACGAGCGGTTTCGCCATCTGAAACGAGCCCAACTGAATGGGATCCATCCTTGTTCCGGAGGAATCTTGGGGATGGGAGAAACGGTTCAGGATCGCCTAGACCTGGCTTTCAGCTTAAAGGAGGCGGGGGCGGAATGCGTCCCGATCAATATTTTGAACCCGCGGCAGGGCACGCCGCTGGAGGAAGCCCAGACGCCGCCTCCCATGGAGATCATCAAGATGATCGCCATCTACCGCTTGATTTTGCCGAAGAGCACGATCAAGATCGCCGGCGGGCGTGAGGTGAATTTAAGGGATCTTCAGGCGATGGCGATGCTTGCCGGCGCGAACGGCCTCATCATCGGGAATTATTTGACCACGATGGGACGAAACCCCGCCAAGGACGTCCAAATGTTGAAGGACCTTGGATTTCACGTGGAGTCCAATGGCACTCAAAAAAGCGAAGGAACAAAGCAAGTTCCTGCGTAGCTGTGCCGTCAAGAACACAGCGAAGCAGAAATTGTGGCAAGAGCTGGAGAGAGAGCTTCGTGATTTGGAAGGGCGGGGACTTTACCGGTCGCTTGCGTCCATTTCTTCGGCGGACGCAAGATTCGTCCGACTTTCGGGCAAGACCTGTCTTAATTTTTCTTCGAACAATTACCTCGCCCTTACGACGGATCCTTTTCTTCTTAAAAAAATAAAAGAGGCCCTTCGCGCATGGGGAAGCGGCAGCGGCGCTTCCCGTCTTCTCTCAGGAAATTTGGAAATCCACGCCGAATTGGAAAGGGCCCTTTCTTCCTTTAAGGGGGAGGAGTCCGCCTTGGTGTTTTCCTCCGGTTATCTGGCGGGTTTGGGGGCGGTGACGGCGCTTGCGAAAGAAGGGGATCTCGTCCTTTTGGACAGGCTCGATCACGCAAGCCTTGTGGACGCCGCCCGGCTTTCCCGCGCTAAACTCTGGGTTTATCCCCATAAGGACGTTTCGGAACTCGGGAGACTGCTTGGGCGTTCTTCGGGTTTTCGAAGGAAGCTTGTGATCACGGACGCTTATTTCAGCATGGATGGGGACGTTGCGCCTTTGGACAGCCTCTTGGAAGTTTGCAGGGCCCATGGGGCCGTTTTGATGACGGACGAGGCCCATTCGACCGGGGTTTTCGGAAAAGAGGGGAGCGGGCTGACCGAGCGTTTCGGTCTTGCAGGTCACGTGGACGTGGTGATGGGGACTTTGAGCAAGTCGCTTGGGAGCGTCGGCGGGTTTATTGCGGGCAAGAGGCCGCTGCGGGACTATTTGATCAATCGGGCAAGGGAGTTTATCTACACGACCGCCCCGAGTCCTTTGGCCTCGGCGGCGGCTTTGGCGGCCCTGCGCCTCATCGAAAGGAAACCCGGCATTCGGAAAAAGCTCTGGGAGAACGTTTCTTTTTTGCGGGAGAGTTTGAGAGAGCTGGGGTTTGATTCGGGCGATTCCGAGGGTCCGGTCATCCCTCTTTTTTTGGGGGAGACCCGAAGGACGCTCGAACTCCAGGGTTTTTTAAAAAAAGAAAAAATCTATGCCCCTGCGATTCGTCCCCCCACCGTTCCAAAAGGGGGAGACCGGATCCGGTTTTCCGTGACGGCAGGACATGAGAGGGAGGACCTTGAGCATTTGGTCCGCGTATTGAAAAAGGGGGCAAGGAGGTTTCGTTGAACGCTTCCATGATTCGGCGGTTGGAGAAGTGGGATAAAGATTTTGTCTGGCATCCTTTTACCCAGATGAAGGAATGGCGCGAGGATCCTATGGTGATCATTGAGCGGGGAGAGGGAAACACCCTGATCGATGCTTATGGAAGGCGTTATATCGACGGAGTCTCTTCTCTTTGGTGTAATGTGCACGGCCACTGCGTTCCGGCCATCGATCGGGCCATCCGGGGGCAGTTGAAACGGATGGCCCATTCGACCTTTTTGGGGCTTTCCCATGAGCCTGCGATCCGGCTTTCAAGGAAACTTCTGCGTCTTGTTCCCAAGGGGCTTTCCAAAGCGTTCTATTCGGATTCGGGTTCGGCGGCCGTCGAAGCGGCTCTCAAGATGGCTTATCAATACTGGCGGCATCGGGGCCGTTTCAAAAAGACCAAATTTCTTAAGTTGAGGAACGCCTATCATGGAGATACGCTGGGGGCGGTGAGCGTGGGGGGGATCGAACTCTTTCATGAGATTTACCGCCCGCTTCTTTTTGAAACCTTTGACGCCGCCGCCCCTTATTTTTACAGGGATTCCTTTAGAGGGACCGAAGGGGGTTATGCGCGCTTTTGCGCCAAAAAAGTAGAAGCGGTTTTGAAGAAGCATCATTCGGAGATTGCGGCTTTGGTGATGGAGCCGGTCATGCAAGGCGCCGCGGGGATGTTGAAGCACCCCCGCGGATACCTTTTTCTGCTTCGGAGGCTCACTCGGAAGTACGGTGTTCTCCTCATCGCCGATGAAGTGGCAACCGGTTTTGGCCGCACGGGAAAGATGTTCGCGTGCGAGCACGAAGAGGTGACGCCTGATTTTCTTTGCTTGGCGAAGGGGATCACGGCGGGGTATCTGCCTCTCTCAGCGACGCTCACGACCGACGAGGTTTACCGGGCGTTTCTGGGCCGGTATGACGAGTTCAAGGCTTTTTTTCATGGGCATACCTACACGGCCAACCCTCTTGCGTGCGCGGCGGCAATCGCCAATTTGGAGTTATTTGAGAGGGAAAAAACGCTTGAGCGCTTGAGGCCGAAAATAGATCTTTTGTCTCAGGAGTTGGAAGAGGTAAAAAAGCTGAGGCACGCGGGCGACGTGCGGCAGGCCGGTTTCATGGCCGGCATAGAGCTCGTAAAGGATCGCGCGACGAAAGAGCCTTATCCTCTCCGTGAGAAAAAAGGTCACGGCACGGCTTTGAGGGCGCGGGCGAAAGGCGTTCTCATACGGCCTTTGGGCAACGTGGTGGTCTTGATGCCGCCTTTATCGATTCACCCCAGGGAGCTTCGAACGCTTTGCCGGGTGGTTCGAGAAAGCATCGAGGAGGAAACGGAGTGAAGATTCTTTTTGTGACAGGCACGGATACGGGTGTCGGAAAAACCGTGATCGCGGGGGCGCTTGCGGCCGCTTTAAGGATAAAAGGTTTAAGGGCGGGGGTTTGCAAGCCCATTGCCTGTGGCGGGTTGGAAGACGTGGATTTTTTGAGGCAGGCTTCGGACGCTTGGGATCCCATGCCTTATGCCAACCCCGTTTATCTCGAACGTCCTTTGGCGCCTTCGGTCGCGAGCTTCCTTGAGAAAAAGAAACCGGATTTAAGGCGCATAGACCATGCCCTCCGTTATTTTCGCAAAAAGTATGACACCCTTGTGGTGGAAGGGTGCGGGGGACTCCTCGTGCCGATCACCAAGAACTTCTTCGTGATCGATCTCATTGCGCGGTTGAAGTGCCGGCCGCTTTTGGTTTCGCGCTCGGGTCTCGGAACGATCAACCACTCGCTCCTTAGCGCCGAGGCTTTGAGCCGAAGAAGGATTCGCCCCGTTGGGATCGT
>JACQQY010000074.1 GCA_016206825.1 Candidatus Omnitrophota bacterium | reverse complement strand
ACGCGGCCCGACACGCTTTTTGGAGCGACTTACATGGTTTTGGCGCCGGAGCACCCTTTGGTTTCTCGAATCACGACGCCGGCGCAACAGAGCGCCGTGGGGGATTACCAAAAGAAGGCCGCCCAAAAGAGCGATCTTGAAAGAATGGAGACCGCCAAGGAGAAGACGGGGGTTTTTACGGGAGCTTACGCCTTGAATCCCGTGAACGGGGAGCGGATTCCGATATGGATCGCCGATTACGTCCTGGCCAGTTACGGGACGGGGGCCATCATGGCGGTGCCGGCGCACGATGAGCGCGATTATGAGTTTGCCAAAAGGTTTGGACTTGAAATTCTCGAGGTGGTGAAAGGAGGGGACGTCTCGAAGGAGGCGTTCACCGGCGAAGGGGTGAACGTGAACAGCGGTTTTATTTCCGGTTTGCCGACTCCCGAGGCGAAAAAGAAAATCACCGGGTGGCTTGAGGAAAAGGGGCTCGGCAGGGCGGCGGTGAACTACAAGCTCCGCGACTGGCTTTTTTCGAGACAGCGGTATTGGGGGGAGCCTATCCCCATCGTGCACTGCGCTTCCTGCGGGATGGTTCCCCTGCCGGAAAAGGAACTGCCCCTTCGCCTTCCGGAGATGAAAGATTTTAAACCGACCGGAAGCGCCGAGCCGCCGCTGGCTAAAGCGAAGGATTGGGTGAACGTGAAGTGTCCCCAGTGCTCCGCCCCCGCCCAGCGGGAGACCAACACCATGCCGCAGTGGGCGGGTTCGTGCTGGTATTATTTGCGCTACATCGATCCGAAAAATAAGGAGCGGGTTTGCGATCCCCGGAAGGAGAAGCATTGGATGCCCGTCGATCTCTACGTCGGCGGGGCGGAACACGCGGTGCTGCATCTCCTGTATTCCCGTTTTTGGCACAAGGCGCTTTATGACCTGGGATTTGTTTCGACGCCCGAGCCTTTCATGAAATTGGTCAACCAGGGAATTATTTTAGGAGAAGACGGGCAGAAGATGTCCAAGTCGCGGGGGAACGTGGTCAATCCCGATAGGATTGTCGAAAACTACGGCGCCGACAGCCTCCGGCTTTATGAAATGTTCATGGGCCCCTTGACGCAAATGAAGGCGTGGTCCACGAAAGGGGTGGAAGGAGTTTATCGTTTCCTGGGCCGCGTGTGGAGGCTTTATGTGAGCTCCGAAGGCGGGCTTCAGCCTGCGATTCAGGACGTGCCTGCGCCTGAAAGGCTTGAGAGGCTGCTGCATAAGACGGTCAAAGAAGTGACGCAGGATATGGAGGGGCTTGAGCTCAACACGGCGATCTCCGCGCTTATGATTTTTACCAATGAAACGGCGAAGGAACCGGTGAGGCCGAGGCGCATGATGGAAAACTTTTTGCTTCTTTTGTCCGTCTTCGCGCCGCATTTGGCGGAGGAGCTTTGGGAGAAGCTGGGCCATCGGCAGGGCCTTGCCTATGAGAAATGGCCGGTATTCGATCCGAAGCTTGCCGAGGAGGAGGTGGTGGAGATCGCGGTGATGATCAACGGCAAAGTCCGTTCGCGGCTCCGGGTTCCCGCCGAATGGGATGAGGCGGCGGTCGAAAAGGAAGTGATGAAAGACGAAAAGGCGCTTTCTTTCCTCGAAGGCAGGCATATCCTTCAGAAAAAGTACGTTCCGAAAAGAATCTTCACTTTTGCGGTGTCGTAATTCCCCGAGCGCTTCCTTGGATATGAAACCCTCGCCTGATGAACGGAAATTCCTATGGGTCCTCGCCGTTTTGTTGGCGGTTCTTTCTTTGGTGAATTTTTATTTGGAGAGAAGGGACCGCGTGGATTTGAAGGTTCTTGACGACCGCGGCGGGGTTTTAAGATGGAAAGAGTAAATGCCTTCGCCGCGAGGCAGCCGCTTTTTTATTTGGCGGTTTTCCTTTCTTTGGGGATTGTTCTTCAAAGTTGTTTCCGTTTTTCTCCCTGGTTTCTTTTGGTTTTTACCCTCGCCGCCTTTTTTGCAAGCGTTGTTTTAAGGAAAATGCCGGCCGCGCGGATTTATCGGTTTGCGGCCTTGGGCGCGCTTGGGGGCGCGCTTCTTTTTTATTTTTCGGACCTCGTTCCTGGAAACGAAGTTTCTCTGCGGGCGGGAAGAGAGGCCGTTTACTTGGGAGGCAGAATCTTGTCGGAGGTCGAGCATCGGGAGACTTCCTATGGAGACGCGCGTGTTTCCTTTATTTTGGGAGCCCGGAAATTTTTGAAAAAAGGGATGAAAGAGGCGCAGACGGTGAGCGGGCGCACGAAGGTTTATCTCAACAACCCCGTTTTGGATTTGGGTTATGGGGATGAGATCGTGTTGAAAGGGGAACTGCGTCTTCCCAAGGGTTTAAGAAACCCGGGAGGGTTTGACGCCCGGGCGTATTGGGACCGGAAGGGAGTGAGGTCCGTTTTTTATGGAGCGAAGGATCCGAGGATACGCCTTTTAAGGAGAAACACGGGAAACTTTTTTGCGGCGCAGGCGATCCGGGTAAAGCGCTTTTTATCGGGGAGTTTGGCGCAGGCGTTTGAGAAAAGGGACGCCGCGTTTCTCAAGGCGCTTTTTCTCGGGGAGAGGAGCGACCTCGAGGAAGATTTTAAGGATCTTTTTCTGAAAACCGGCACGATGCATATTTTGGCGGTGAGCGGGTCCAACATCGGATTCTTAAGTTTGGCCTTGTTTTTTCTTTTAAGGCCGTTCCTCCTTTCGAAGAACGTTCTCCTTTTTCTCATTCTCTTGGCCGTTTGGTTTTATACGGCGGTGGTGGGATGGCAGGCGCCTTTGGTCCGGGCGTCGGTGATGGCCTCGGTGTTCATCATCGGAAAGCTTTTGGGGCGGAGAACGGTCGTTTTGAATGCCCTGGGACTTGCGGCCTTGTTCATTCTTTCGGTGAATCCCAAGGAACTCTTCGACGTGGGTTTCCAGCTTTCATTCGCGGCTGTTTTCGGCATCGCCTGTTTCGTGCCGTTTTTCGTGAAGAAGCGGGAGCTTTTGCCGTTTGAGCCGTTTCTCCTGAGAGAGAAGGCGGTTTTGTATTTCCGGGAGCTTTTTTGGGTTTCGTTCGTGTGTCTTGTCGTGACGCTTCCGATCACCGTGCAGAATTTTTACATCGTTTCGCCGCTCGCGCTTCTGGCCAATATGGTCGTGGTGCCGGCCGCTTTTTTGCTTTTTTTCGGAGGGGTCCTTTTCTTTTGCACCTTTTGGTGGCTGCCGAAGTTTCTGGCGGTCCTGCCGCTTGGGATGAAGGCGCTCATGGTTCTTTGCGTGGAGGCCCTGCGCTTTATCGAAAATTTGCCTGGAGCGTATCTCATTGTCGGGCGGCTCGGTTCCATTCTTTGGGCGGTGTTGGTCGCGGGGCTTTTTTACTTTTTATGGAACCCGAAGCTTCTTCATCGTTATGCCAAAGCGGCGGTCCTCGTTCTTTTTGTGTGCAATCTTTTTCTTTTGCAGGATATCCTTCGTCATTTTGGGCGCGGGTTTTCGGCGACTTTTCTCGACGTGGGGCAGGGGGATGCGGTTTATTTTGAGTTTCCTTCGGGGGGAAACATGCTGGTGGATGCCGGGAAAGGGGGCGATGGCGATAGAGGGCGGTGGGTGGTGAGCCCTTTCTTGAAATCGAAGGGCATCCGTCGCATCGATCTTTTGGCGGCGAGCCACCCCCAAGCCGACCATGTGGGCGGGATGGTCACCCTTTTGGACGAATTCAAGGTCGGAAACTTCGCGGAAGCGGGATTTCCGTATAAAACGGAGCTTTTCTCTTTATTGCGCCGCAAGGTAGGGGAGAAAAAGGCCCGCGTTTATCACCTTCGAAGGGATATGCGGATCGCCGGTTTTGGGTCGTCGGAGATAGAGGTCCTGCATCCCTTTTCAAAAGCAAGACCCAGCAAAAACGTCAACGACGATTCCATGGTGCTCAAGGTCAGCTATGGCGGGACCCCTTTCCTTTTAACCGGCGATATAGAAGAAGAGGCGATGGGGGATCTTTTGCGCGGCGACCCTCGGCGTCTTCGATCTACGGTTTTAAAAGTCCCCCACCATGGGGCCAAATTAAAGGAGGCGGGGAGGCGATTTGTCCAAGAGGTTTCTCCTCATGTCAGCGTTGTGAGTGTGGGAGAAAGAAATGCTTTCCGGCATCCTTCGCCCGAGACTTTGGAAGTTTTAGACTCCATCCCGGGAAACCGCGTCTATCGGACCGACCGGCTGGGGGCGATTACCCTTTTATCGGATGGGAAACGCGTTTGGACCCCTAAGTCCTAACCCCTTGTCCTCCTATTAGTTGCCGCAATTTCTTTTTTCTAAGAAAAAACTTTCAAAAAAAGTGAACGAAAAATCGACCCTCCGTCGTCATATAAAGTAGGAGGGTTAAATAACATGAATCTCGATCTTCAAGGAAGACCTTGCTGTTCCTTCAGATACCAGGGAGATGGTTTTAAATCCCCCCTGCCCCCTTTGAAAAGAAAAGGGGGTAAGGGCTTTCTTTTTACTAAACAAAAAAAGCCAAAAGCAACCCCCTTTTCTTTTCAAAGGGGGCAGGGGGGATTTATTGCAGGGCACTGGGCATGAAATTCGAGATTCACGTAAATAGCACAAACCAACACAACAGGAGGTTATTCTCGTGACGACAGTGGACATGGAAGTGGTGGATGTTCGGAAGATGACTATGGATGGGAATTTGAAAGGCAGGGCGGACGTGAAAATCGGAGGGAGTTTTATTGTGAAGGGGGTTTCCGTCGTCCAAGGCAAGAACGGCCTTTTTGTTTCCATGCCCAGAAGGGCCAACAAAGACGGGAACTGGTTTGACATCGTGGAGCCGGTGAACGACCGGATCAAGCGTGAGCTTCAGGATAGGGTGTTGGAGGCCTATGACCGCGAAGTCGATGGTGTTGAATAGGTCGTAAATAGGTCGTATACGTCGAATAGGACATATAAAAAAGAATGGGAGCCACATCACAACAAACGCTGGGCGCTTTGGGAGAGACGCTCGCCGCCGGGTTCTTGAAGAAAAGAGGATACAAGATCCTGCGGAGGAACTACGAATGCGTCTTTGGCGAGGTCGATATAATTGCCAGGGACAGGGAGGAGCTTGTCTTTGTGGAGGTGAAAAGCCGCGGGTCTCTTTCGATGGGCGTTCCCGTGGAATCGGTGACGCCCAGGAAGAGGGCGCAGATCATTAAATGCGCCAAGTTTTTCCTTAAGCGGCACGTCACCCAAGACGTCGCCTGCCGTTTTGATGTGGTTTCCGTTCTCTTTCTTCCGGATGGGAGATCCGTTATCGAGCTTATTCGCGGCGCCTTTGAGGAGGAATGATGCTGTCCAAGGTTCTTTCCAGCGCCGTGCTGGGAATCGATGCGTTTCCCGTTGAGGTGGAGATCGACATAGCCAATGGTTTGCCGGCTTTTAATATCGTGGGTCTTCCCGATACCGCCTGCCGGGAAAGCGCCGACCGGGTGAGAGCGGCCATTAAAAACAGCGACCTGCCGTTTCCTTCCAAGAGGATCACGGTGAATCTCGCCCCGGCGGACCTTAAAAAGGAAGGGTCGTGTTTTGATCTGGCGATCGCCATCGGGATCCTGACGGCCAATGGAGCGGTTCCGAGAGAAGCGGTGGAGAATAAAGTCTTTTGCGGAGAGCTTTCGCTCGATGGGAAAGTGAGGGGAGTGCCGGGAATTCTGCCCCGGGCCGTGTGTTTGTTGAAAGAGGACGTCAAAAAGGAATTGATCGTTCCTTCGGTCAATGCGAAAGAAGCGCTTTGCGTGAAGGGGTTGACGGTCTACCCGGTGGGGAACCTTTTGGACGTGGTGCTGTTTCTGAAAGGCGAAAAGGCCCTCCAGCCCGGTGAATGCCAAACCGTCGATGTTTCGCAAAGGAACGGACACGGTCTCCTCGTGGATTTTGCGGATATCAAGGGCCAGTCCCACGCCAAGCGCGCTTTGGAGATCGCGGCGGCCGGCAGTCACAACGTTTTGATGATTGGTCCTCCTGGTTCAGGGAAAACCATGCTGGCCAAGCGCATCCCGACGATCCTTTCTTCCATCGCTTTTGAAGAGGCGATTGAGTCGACCAAGATTCACAGCGTGGCCGGCCTTTTGGCGCGGAAATCGGCGCTTCTTGAGGCGAGGCCTTTTCGTTCGCCCCATCACACCATTTCGGACGTGGCGATGGTGGGCGGCGGGAGCTATCCCAAACCGGGGGAAGTGAGCTTGGCGCACCATGGTGTTTTGTTCTTGGATGAACTGCCGGAATTTAAAAGGAACGTGTTGGAGGTGTTGAGACAGCCCTTAGAGGAAGGAAGAGTCTGCATTTCGCGCGCCGCTCTTTCTCTGACGTTTCCCGCCAGGTTCATGCTCGTGGCGGCGATGAATCCCTGTCCGTGCGGTTACTTTACGGATCCCAAAAAGGAATGCCACTGCACTCCTCTCCAGATTAAAAATTACATGTCGAAAATATCGGGGCCGCTCCTTGACCGCATCGACATCCAACTCGAGGTGCCTTGTTTGAAGGTATCGGAAATTACGGAGAAGGCGCAAGGTGAAAGCTCGGCGGCCATCAGGTCCAGAGTGGAAAGAGCCCGCCGGCTTCAGCGCGACCGGTACCAATCCGAGCAGGCATCCTCCAACGCCGAGCTTGGGCCCAGGCAGGTGGAGGAATATTGCCGAGCGACGAAAGAAGGAGAGGGATTGCTTAAAATGGCCATTCAAGAACTGGGATTTTCGGCCAGGGCCTATCACAAGACTTTGAAGGCGGCGCGCACGATTGCGGATCTGGAAGGCGGTGAAATCATCGAGGCCCATCATATTTCCGAAGCGATTCATTATCGCACTTTGGATAGGAATGTTTGGTTTAAGTGATTCGAAGCGAGTTAGTGGATGTGTCGCAAGGAGAGAGGCGGAGGAAGGGGGTCCAAATCTCCTGGTCCAAATCCCCCCTGCCCCCTTTGAAAAGAAAAGGGGGTAAAACCGTTCTTGACCAACCCCCTTTTTATTTGAAAGGGGGCAGGGGGGATT
>JACQQY010000073.1 GCA_016206825.1 Candidatus Omnitrophota bacterium | reverse complement strand
TCAAGGAGAAAAATCCGTTCTTCTACGGAACGGCTCTTGTGGTGAGCTTTCTCACCGTTTATTACTCCTTTCGAATGCTGTTCGTCCTTATTTTCTCGAAAACGAACCGCCTGTCATCCATCACTCATCACGAACCGCCCATCGGCGATCACGCATCCGACCACACCGTAGGCGCCGCGCTTGGCCGGCCGTTAGGCGCCGCCTTCCTCGCCGGCAGTCCGGGCTTCCCGCCGGCTCCCCACCAGTCACCGGCGCTTGAATACTGCAAAGCGATTCCTCTTGTTTCTCTGGCCCTTCTCTCCCTTTACGCGGGGGCGCTCGGGACGCCCATCATGGGACATAAGATTCTTCACTGGCTTGGCGGCCATGCCGGCCATCTCAACACGGAACTTCTTGCGACTACTTCTCTTTTGATTCTAGCCGGCATCGGTCTCGCCTACCTCCAATTCAGGAACCCCGAAAAAGCCGAACAGGCGCTGGAGAGGAACCGGAGTCTTCTCAAAAGGGTTTTAGAGAGAAAATTTTTCATGGACGACGCCTACGACTTTCTGGTTCACAACATAGTGGTCCCCCTCACGTCGGGTTTGAACCGGTTTGACCACGGAGTCATCACGGGGATCATGGTGAACAAGACCGCCGCCGGCGTGATGCGGCTGGGAAAGCTTTTATCGCGCCTGCAAAACGGATTTTTGCAAAACTATCTTTCGATCGCGATCGGCACCGGTGTCGTAGTCGTGTTCTATTTGGTTCACTGGAAGCAATGATTGAGAAAATGACCGTCTAACTCCGGCGGGTGGCGGCGGACGGTGTAGGGGCGTATTGCAATACGCCCCTACTGGCAACCCTAGACAAGGATTAACATGGCATTCCCTATTCTTACTTCCATCTTGCTCTGCCCCGTCATCGGGCTCTTTCTGATCCTTCTCGTGCCGCGCAGGCTCGAAAACCTGATCCGCTTGATCGCCCTTACGGCGGCATCGGGGACGCTCGCTCTCGCCGTGCGGCTGTGCTTCGCCTTTGACCCGTCGAACCCCGCCCTGCAATTCATGGAACACGTGGAATGGATCAAAAGCTACGGCATCCACTACTCCAACGGCGTCGACGGACTGAACCTCACCATGATTTTGCTCACCGCCATCGTCATCTTCTGCGGCGTCCTTGTCTCATGGACGGTCACCTACCGGGTGAAAGATTTCTTCGCCAACATGCTCTTTTTGGTCTCCGGCGTTTTCGGCGTTTTCATGACCACGAATCTCTTCTTCTTCTTTCTCTTTTACGAGATCGCCGTGATCCCCATGTACCTCCTCATCGTCGTTTGGGGATCGACAAACAAACAGTACGCCGCCATGAAGCTCACCCTCTACCTTCTTTTGGGCAGCGCCCTGATGTTCGCCGGGTTCCTCTACATCTACGCCCTCCCGGGAGCTCATACCTTCGATCTCACAGCCATCAAACAGAACGTGGCCTTCCCCTTCGACGTTCAAAAAATCCTTTACCTGACTCTCTTTCTGGGATTCGGGGTGCTCGCGGCCTGCTTTCCCTTTCACGTATGGTCGCCGGACGGCCACGTCGCCGCTCCGACGGCCGCCAGCATGCTGCACGCGGGCGTGCTCATGAAGCTGGGCGCTTACGGCATCCTCCGCGTGGGCGTGCACCTTCTCCCTGAGGGGGCGCGCGCCTGGGCGCCGCTTGTCGCGTCGCTTGCCTTGTGCAACATCGTCTATGGGGCGCTCGTGGCGTCCAAACAACGGGATCTAAAATTCGTCATCGGCTACTCCAGCGTCAGCCACATGGGGATCGTTCTTTTGGGCATTTCGACGATGACGACGACGGGATTCAACGGGGCCATTTTCCAAATGTTCGCGCACGGGATCATGACGGCCCTTTTCTTCGCCTGCGTGGGGTTCATTTACGACAACTGCCACACGCGGATGCTGGACGAGCTGGGGGGGCTCGCCCGGCAAGCGCCCATGATCTCGAGCTTCTTCATCCTCGCGGGCTTATGCGGCCTGGGACTTCCGGGAATGGGGGGATTTGTCGCGGAGCTTCTCGTCACCATCGCGGCGGTGAGCGTTTATCCGGTGATCGGAATCGCCTCCATCACGGGTTTGCTCATCACCGCCTATTACGTTTTGACGGCCGTGCAAAAGGCCTTTTACGGGCCGCTCAATCCTCACCACGCGCACGTCGCGGACACGAACCCGCTCCAATTTTTCCCGCGCGCGGTGCTGGTCGGATGCCTCATCTTCTTCGGCGTTTTCCCCCAGGTTTTCATCAACTGGATTTCCACGTCAACCAAAATGCTTCTGGGCGCCTAGATGAACCTTCTCCTTTTCTTGCCGGAAACGTGGGTTTTGATCACCGTCGTTTTTCTCTTAGGCGTCATCCTCTTCACCAAAGAAAATCTCTCTTCGATCCTGTACCCTTCCGTGTTTCTCTCGGCCATCATCCTCGTTCTTCTTTCCTCCTATGCGCTTTTCTCCTCCGGCGAGCTCTTCTATTCCACGTACCGCATCGATCTTCTCTCGCAGGGTTTTAAGTGGATCCTGTCCCTCTGTTTTCTTTTTACGATTCTTTTCTCACGCCGGTTGGTCTCCATCCATCCTGAAAGGGAAGCGGAGTACTTTTTCTTCCTTTGCACGGCGACACTGGGAATGATGATGCTCACAAGCGCCATGGACGTCCTGACGCTTTACATCTCTCTCGAACTTTCCTCCTACTCCCTCTATCTCCTTGCCTCTCTTCGTGAAAGCAAAATCAACGCCGAATCGAGCGTCAAGTACCTCGTCTTCGGCGCCGCGGCAAGCGGGCTCCTCCTCTGGGGCTTAAGCCTCATCACGGGCCTTTCGGGAAGCACCTTCTTTTCCGTCATCTCAAAAGACGTCCCCCTTCTCATGGAACAGCCGGCCTTCGCGCTGGGAATGGTTCTCGCTTCGCTTGCCTTCTTTTTCAAATTATCGAGCTTCCCCATGCACTTCTGGGCGCCCGACGTCTACGAATGCGCGGCCACTCCCGTCACAAGCTTCGTCGCGACGGCTTCCAAAGCGGCGGCGGTGGCCGTCTTAATCCGCTTTTTTATCCTTCTCGGAATCTCCCAAAGTTTTGTCGTCATCCTCGGCGTCATCGCTTTCGTTTCCATGACCCTCGGGAACGCGATCGCCCTTCTCCAGCAGGACGTGAAGCGGCTTCTCGCGTATTCCAGCATTGCCCAGGCCGGTTACATTCTGGTGGGGCTTCTCGCCGGAAGTTTCGAAGGCTATTCCTCGAGCTTCTTCTACGCTTTCAGCTACGTCCTCATGAACGCCGGGGCTTTCCTCGTGACGGTGCTTATCGCCCAATCGGAAAGACACGACAATCCCGGCCTCGTTCACTTTGACGGCCTGGCGGAACGCTCGCCCTTTCTCGCGCTCATTCTCCTTTTAAGCCTTCTCTCGCTCGCCGGAATTCCGCCGCTTATCGGGTTTACGGGGAAATGGATTCTCTTCGCGGCGGCCATGGACAAAGGCCATTGGTTCCTGGTGCTCTGGGGGGTTCTAAACAGCGTCGTGTCCCTGTTTTATTACCTGACCCTCGTGAAACACGCCTATCTTGAAAAGCCAAGAACCAGCGCCCCTATCCCACTGCCCCTTCCCATCAAAATCCTTGGCCTGGCTCTCTTTTGTGGAATCGTATTTTTGGGAATTTATCCCAAGTGGGTCATCTCATTCGCCCAAACAGCCATTTCTAAAGCAATGCTCCTCTAGTCTAGAACATGCCAAAAGAACTTATCTGGACTCTCCCTTTTGTTCTTCTTCTCCTCTCCATCGCCACCCTGCCGCTTCTTCACAAGCGCTGGTGGGAGAAAAATTATCCGCGGATCTCCATTGGGCTCGGGCTGGTTGTCGTCCTCTACTACCTTTTCGGACTCAAGAACCCCTCAAGCCTCCTCCACACGGGCATGGAGTACGTCAGTTTTATTTCACTCATAGGATCTCTCTTCATTGTGGCGGGAGGAATTCACATTACCGTCAAAGGAGAGGCGACGCCTTGGGTGAACACCCTCTTTTTGTTTATCGGCGCCGTTTTATCCAACTTTCTCGGCACGACCGGCGCCTCCATGGTCTTGATCCGCCCCTGGATCCGGATGAACAAATACAGGCTCACCGCCTTCCACATCGTTTTCTTCATCTTTATCGTAAGCAACGTCGGCGGGGCGCTCACTCCCATCGGCGATCCGCCGCTCTTCCTGGGGTATTTAAAAGGCGTCCCTTTTTTCTGGGTGATTCAAAACGTGTGGTTGATTTGGATACTTGCAGTGGGCATTCTACTGGCCGTCTTTTTCATTCTGGACGGCCGAAACTACAAAAGAGCTCCCGTGGAGATTCGATTAAAGGAGACCGCGCACGAAGAATGGCGTTTTGAGGGCTTGCGCAACATTTTTTTCCTCCTGATGATCCTGGGGGCCGTTTTTATCAACCATCCCCCTTTCCTAAGAGAGGCCATCATGATCGCCGCCGCCGTTCTTTCCTATAAAACAACCCCAAAAAAAGTGCACGAGGAGAATGATTTCAACTTCGCTCCCATCAAAGAAGTGGCGATCTTATTTCTGGGGATTTTTGCGACGATGATCCCGGCGCTCGAGTGGCTGGAGCATAACGCCGGCAAAATCGGCATCCACACACCAGGACAATTCTTTTGGAGCTGCGGCACGCTCTCGGCCGCATTGGACAACGCGCCCACTTATCTCAACTTCTTAAGCGCGGCGATCGGTCTCTTGGCGCATTCCGCCTCCTCCTCGGAAAACGGCCAGGTGGCCTTTCTCCTTTCCCACCATCCGGTTTACATCCGTTCGATCAGCATCGCCTCCGTCTTCTTCGGAGCCATGACCTACATCGGCAACGGCCCGAACTTCCTCGTCAAATCCATCGCCGAGCACTTCAAAGCCAAAACCCCCGCCTTCTTCGGCTACCTCGTAAGCTACAGCCTCCCCATCCTCCTGCCGATTTTCGCGCTGGTCTGGTTCTTGTTCTTTAGAGGCTAGAAGGGGCGTCCAGCGTCTCCACATAACCCAAATCGCCATGGACCCTTATCCGCTGGCCGGTGCGGATGAGCTTCACCGCGTCCACCACCCCCACGACGGCGGGAATCCCATACTCCCGCGCCACCACCGCGCCATGCGTCATGAGTCCCCCCACCTCCGCCACGAACCCCGCCGCATGAAGAAATAAGGGCGTCCACGCAGGATCGCTGAAAGGAGCCACCAGAATTTCACCATGCCGCAGTATCTCCCTGCTCGGATCCCGTATCACCCGCGCAAATCCTTCCGCCACGCCCGCCGAAGCAGGAGTCCCCGCGAGAGAGCCTTCCGGGAACCCTTTCGCCTCGCGCCTGGGGATCACGATTTCCCCGTCACTGGTGATGACGCGGGGCGGAACGAGCCTCTCCCATCGCTTTCTCTCATTTTTTCTATCCGCCACAAGCCGCCGGAAATCCACGGCGGCACTCCCCTCCAGCGCCTCCGCCGTCTCGTTGAGCGTCAAATAAACGACGTCCCGTGAATCTTCCAAGACGCCCCGTTCTTGAAGGGCGCATCCCTCCTCCAAAAGCGCCTCCCGAATAAACCCAAAAACCCTCACGATGTAAAACTTGGGGTGCTCCCTCAAAGCCAAATAACACCGGCAAACGCGAATGAGCCTTCGCGCCATCCATGCCTTCACAAAACCCCATGAATCCCGCTTCGCCTTTTGAATCAGCCTCGCGCCCGCCTCCTCCGCCTCCTTCGCCAGCCGTTCATGACGCTTCCGATGAAGACCTATTTCCGGACTTGCCAAATTACCCCGCATCGCCTGCACGAGCATCGCCGGGTTTTCCCTCCACCGCGGACGGCCGATGTCCACCTCCCCCTGCCCGCGCATGCCGTATTTCCTGAGGAACTCCCGGAACGCGCCGGCAAAGACTTCTCCTCCTTCGACTCCTTTTAATAAATCCAAAATGTCTCCAGCCTGCGCTTGTTCCAGGCACCGGGCGGCGGCAGGATACCGCCGCGCGACATCCGCCAAATCCCCCAGCTCCAAATCCATCTCCGTCGTCACGTTGCCCCTCAAACCGCGAACGACGGCGGCCACGTCCGCTGAGTCCTTCTCTTCCCTCCCTGCAAACTTCTCTAAAAGATTCCAAGACAAAATACCCGCCGCTACCCTGGGAACCGCCTCCCTAAAAAAGGAAGGAAGGCCGCTTAGCACTTCTTGGATCAAACGGACACGCCCAGGTCCTTGGGGCGCTGAACGAAGCCGCTCCTGAACCCGACGAAGCCTCCTGTCTATCTCCCGCCGGAATCCTGCTTCCGCCCTCTCAGGTTCCAACACCCAGAAGTTCAGGAAAATTCGAAAGACGACGGGCAGGAAAAAAGAAAAAAAGGCGCGCGAAAGAGCCCTCCTCGCTTCCAATCCTGGAAACGCCTGAAACTCCCGCCTGCCGGCGATCTCCCTCAAGGCGCCGGCGATTAAGCGATCCACTCTCATGGCAAAACCGATGAGAAAACGGCCAATACGCTTAAAGCGAAGCGCCTCCGTCACGTCCGTATACAACCGCCCGCCGGCCTCCACACAATAGGGACTTTCCTTTTCCGGATCTCCTCCCTTCCCAAAAGGGATCATCGTCCGCAGAACCGACGCCCCCAGAGGAGAAAAAGGCTCAGTCATCACTTGAACGTGGTTGATCGAAGCATAAACGCGCAAACCTTCTTTCCCAAGCACGGACACAGGAACCGGATAAAGAGTCGTGACAGGTCTTGACTGGATGACGTAAAGCTTGTTCTTCTCCAAAGCCCACTCGATGTCCTGGGGCTTTTCGTAATAATCCTCTACCTTGCGCCCAAGTCTCACAAGCTCCAGAATCTTTTCGTCCGAAAGCGCCTGCGCGCCGCGGCGGTTCTCCTCCAGTTCTTCCTCGAGGGTGCCGCCGCCCAGCCGCGGCCAGACCGCCGTCTTCTTGCCGCCTATTTTCTTTTCCAAAATCTCCATCGTCCTCTTTTGGACCTTGTAGGCATC
>JACQQY010000008.1 GCA_016206825.1 Candidatus Omnitrophota bacterium | reverse complement strand
TTTATGATGAAAAAGGAGAAGAATTCCGAAGGATTAAAGAGGAGGATTACAAAAAGATAATCCTTGAGAATCAAAAAGAAGCTTACCAAATCACCCTCCCGCTCTCCGACTTTAAGCTTCTCTGGGATAGGGCGAACCGAGCGGTGGAGGAGCTTCCTTTCTCAAAGGTCTTGGACGAAAAAGAAGCTGTCGAGGTGATGGACCTCAAAGCCCTGAATCCCCAAGGGAATCTTCCGGGTTTCGAAGAAGCCGTCCTTCCGCTCATGCTTGAGGAATGGAGGGCTTCTCACGGAAGGCCTTGGGCAAAGAAAGGCGTCGTTCTTTTGGAAGGCGAGGAGTATAAAAAGACCATTGAAGCTTATATTTCGAAGAAGAAAGAAACAAATCCCAAAGAGGACTGGGATTTTATCTACACCAACGAAAAAGATCTCCCCGAAAACTATAAGACCGCCCCAAGGATTCTCGTGACCACTCCCGAAGGCGCCGAAGCAAGGCCCATCCTTCGGCCCAACACCCGTCTTTTTGTTCTCCAAGTCTTAAAACCAGGAGACATTCTCAACACAAGACTCGTGGCTCGAATTTCTCTGACTCTTGCTCGGCTTGAGAAGGTCGCCGCCCAAGACCCTCGGTACCTGAAAGTAAAGCAAGTCCTCGAAAAAATCCTTGGGTTTTCTTTCAATGACAAAGACTTCATCGACGTCACCACCTTCCAAACCAAAGATTTCTCCCTCCTTCAACGCTATGCCCTTCCGCCCCTTACCACCCTCCCCATCCACCAACTCCTCCAAGGCGCGAGGCTTGCTTTGAGGATGATCCAGCAGGCGGCGTGATGATGTCTTGACAGAGATATGTTTTGCTATTACAATTTGTATATACGGCGTGTTATAAGAAGATGAAGCAAATTCGTTGGAACGTTCTAAAAAGCGATCGTTTGAAAAAGACACGCGGCGTGTCATTTGAGGAGATTTTGAAGGCGAAGCTTCTGGGCGTCCTCAAGCATCCGAGTCGAGCGAATCAAAGCATTTTGGCTTATGAGTATAAAGGGTATCTCTGGGCTGTGCCTTATGTGGCGGGAGGCGGCGTCCTATTTTTGAAAACCATCTACCCGAGCCGGAAGCTTACGAAGAGATACAGGAAAGGAGGGTTCAGCCATGAGAAAGGTGAGGCTCACTAGAGAGGAGAGAGCGATTGAACAGACCCTTGATGAGTTTGTTCCCGTTGGCCCTAAGGAGTTTGCGGAAATCGCGCAGGCGATAGCCTTTCGTAAAAAAGATGCCGTGCTCAATATTCGCATTAGCCGGTATGACTTGGAGCATCTCAAGCAGAAAGCCGGCAAGCTCGGTATCCGGTATCAAACGTTCATTTCAGAAATCCTCCGTCGATTGGCTCACGCTTAGCGTGTGTCGGTGGAACCGGTCCAACTCCTCCAAGGGGTAAGTGATGGGCCTCAAGGGCCTCAAGGAAGGTTGTTGACACTGCTTTGGGAAGATTGTTATAATTTGCCTCGTGTTTCCAAAGGCGAAATTGAGATTCATTTCATTTTTACATAAAGGCCTGTCCTGAGTCCTTCGGCAAGCTCAGGATCCCAAGCGCAGGCGAGCCGAAGGGCTTCCCTTGACACGAAATTCCAGCTTTCTTCACAAATCCATCGATTTTATTCTGGGGTCGTTTTCCAACGACATGGGGATCGATCTCGGGACGGCCAATACCCTGGTGAACGTGAAGGGGCGAGGGATCGTGCTGTGCGAACCTTCCGTGGTGGCGATTCGGAAGGGATCGAATGAGGTTCTCGCGGTGGGGGATGAGGCGAAGCGGATGCTCGGCCGCACGCCGGGTTCCATCGCGGCCATCCGGCCGATGAAGGACGGCGTCATCGCCGATTTTGACATCAGCGAGAGCATGCTCCGTTATTTTATCCATAAAGTCCACAACCGCACTCGCTTCGTGCGCCCGCGGATGGTGATTGCGATTCCGTCGGGGATCACCGAAGTGGAAAAAAGGGCGGTGAAGGATTCGGCGCTCCATGCGGGCGCGCGCGAGGTGTATCTCGTGGAAGAGCCGATGGCGGCGGCGATCGGCGTGGGCCTGCCCGTTCAGGAGCCCGCCGGAAACATGATCATCGACATCGGCGGCGGCACGAGCGAAATGGCGGTGATCTCGCTTTCCGGTGTCGTGTTCTCGAGGAGCATCCGGATCGGGGGCGATGAGATGGATGAGGCGATCACCGAGCACGTGAAGAAGACCTACAACCTTATGATTGGGGAGAGAACGTCGGAGGAAATCAAAATCAAGATCGGTTCCGCTTATCCTTTGGAAGAGGAGCTCTCGATGGAGATCCGGGGGAGGGATTTGGTTTCGGGGCTTCCCAAGATGGTGACCATCAGCTCGGAGGAGGTCCGGGAGGCGCTCATGGAGCCGATCCAGTATATTATCGAGGCGGTGCGGGTGACTCTCGAAAGAACTTCTCCGGAGCTTTGCGCGGACTTGATTGACCGGGGAATCGTCATGGCGGGCGGGAGTTCTTTGCTCCGCGGGTTGGATAAGCTGATCTCGGAAGAAACCGGTCTTCCCGTGCATCTGGCGGAGAATCCCTTGACCGCCGTGGCCGTAGGGACGGGCAAAATTTTAAGCGAAATCCATTATTTGAAGCGGGTGACGGTGTCCACCAACCGCACTTTTGAATAGAAGCGAAGTTGTTCAAGCCGAGATTCGTTTTTCTTTTTGTCTGCGCCGCTCTCCTTCTTCTTTTGGCGGCACCGGTTTCTTTTACTCTTTTCTTTCGCGGGTCTCTTGCATCCACCCTTGAATTTCCTCTAGCCCTTTCCCAGAACGCCGGCCGGCTTCTTCTCGATCTCGTTCAGTTTAGAAAAAACGCCGATGAAAACCGCTTTTTGCGGAAGAAACTCGCCCAATCCCGCTTTTACGATTTTCAAAAAGAAGAGCTCTTGCTTGAAAATAAGCGCTTGACACGGATCTTGAGTTTAAAACCGGCCATCCCCCCCTCCTCCCGCGCCTTTGTTTGCCGGGTGATTGCCCGGTCTCCTTCCGCCTGGAACCGGGTGATCTTGATCGATAAGGGCAGGAAAGAGGGCATCCGGCCTCAGATGCCCGTGCTGTCGAATTTGTCCCTTGTGGGAAAGGTCGTGGAGGCCGGGCCGTCGGTTTCCAAGGTGCTGTTGATTACCGACCCTAATTTTCGGGCGGGGGTGGGGGTGCAGGGAACGCGGGAGCAGGGGATTCTCTTGGGGACCCTTTCGGGGGAGTGCCGCGTGAAATATTTGTCCGGGGACACGCAAGCGAAACCGGGCGATCAGGTGGCCACGGCGGGACTCGGGGGATTTTTTCCGAAGGGACTGCCTGTCGGCGCGATCGAACGCATCGTTAAGGAACCGGGCCAGGCATACCGGACAGCCCACGTCAAACCTTTTGCCGACCTCGGCCGTTTGGAGGAGGTTCTGTGCGTTGGATGAGGGCTTGTTTTTGGCTGTCGGCGCTTTTTTTCCTTCAAAATAGTTTTTCCGTTTTGTTCCCTTTCCAGACCCTGCCTTTTGGGCTTCTCGGCGTGGTTTATTATGGCGTTTCGGGCGGGCCGTTTCCGGGGTTTTTGGCCGGGGTGTGGGCGGGGCTCTTTTATGAGCTCTTCGCCGGTCAGGGATTTTTGGGTTATCCCCTTATTTTTTTTGCGGGAGCGGGGGCTTTTTCGGGGGCGGCGGCTTTGAAAATTTTCAAGGAAAGCATTTTCTTGCGCGTGGCCCTGCCTCTTATAGCCTCTTTTGCCATGGCGTTCTTCCATCTTTTTCTTCAGGGATTTTCGTCTCAGGAGTCTTTCCGTTGGGAACGAGTTTTTTTTGAAGGCGTCCGCCAGTCCGGTTTCCTGTGGGTGATGGCCGCGGCGCCTTTTGTTTTTGGGTTCCTCGACCGGGTTTCAAAATGAGAGCGGCGCGCCTGTCCTTTCTTTTATGGCTGGGGTTTGTGGTTGTGGCTTCGGGCCTTTTTAGGATGCAGGTTTTGAAGGGTGACGCCTACCGGGCTTTATCGGAAAAAAACCGGATAAGGGTCGCTTTCCTTGAAGCGCCCCGAGGCAGGATCGTCGACCGCCGCGGGCGGGCGCTGGCGGAGAACCGCTTGAGTTTCAACTGCACGGCGACTCCTGCCCAGGCCCGGTTCAATAGGGCGGAAAGCTGCCGGATCCTGGGAGCGATTTTGGAAGAGGATCCAGGGGAGCTTCAAACCAAATTGGAAAAGGGCGTTCGCAGGCGCTGGGGCGCCGTCGTCCTCGCGGAAGACGTCCCCGCTTCTCAAGCGATGGCGATCGAAGAGAGACTGGACTTACTGCCGGGGTTCGCCGTCGAAACCCGTCCCCAGAGAGAATATCCCTACGCGCAAAAAGCGGCCCACCTCGTGGGTTTTGTGGGTCCGATCGATCGGGAAGAGCTGGAGCAGTCGGATTTTTATGATTACCGCGCGGATGACTGGCTTGGACGGGACGGCGTGGAGAAGGCCTACGAGAATTATCTTCGTGGGCGTTCAGGCGGAATTCAAACGGAGGTGGACAGCCGCGGGAGAATCATAAAAGTTTTGGGGCTTAAGGAGCCCAAGGAGGGGAGAGAGATTCAGTTGACGGTCGATGCGGAGCTTCAGGTTTTTATTCAGGACCTCTTTGGGCCGCGCCGGGGGGCTGCCATCGTGATGGAATTGGAAGAGGGCGGAATTTTAGCGATGAACAGCTCCCCGAGTTTTGACCCCAACCTTTTTGCCAGTCATAAAGGCAGAAGCGTCGTGGGGAAGTACCTGGTGGATTCCGCCGCTCCCATGGTCAATCGCGGAATCCGGGGTCAGTACCCCCCTGGTTCCATTTTCAAGGTGATCACGGCTTTGAGCGCTTTGGGAGGGGGGAGGGTTTCCAAGGACACTTCTTTTCTTTGCCAAGGGAGCTTATGGATAGGGAATCATCGTTTTCGGTGCTGGCGGGAGAACGGTCATGGAGCTCAGGAGATGGCCGATGGTTTCGCGCATTCCTGCAACGTTTATTTTTACGAGCTGGGCCTCCGCGCAGGGATGGAGGCGCTTTCGCGAAAGGCCCTGGAGTGGGGTTTCTCGAGGTTGACGGGGATTGACGTTCCAGGAGAGAAAAAGGGTTTTGTCCCTTCCAAAGAGTGGAAGCGGCGCCTTCACGGCGCTTCCTGGTATGAAGGCGAAACGGCCAATTTTTCGATCGGGCAGGGCTACCTGCAGGTGACGCCTCTTCAGGTTCTTTCCATGACGGCGGCGGTGGCCGCGGGAGGCGAGGCGCTTAAGCCGCATCTCATGGACAAAATCAACGGGATCAAAGCGGCGGGCCGGTCGGCCAGAGAGATCCCCGTGCGGAAAGAGGACTTGCGGGCGGTGGTGGAGGGGCTGGACCGGGTGGTGAACTCGGAAACCGGGACGGGGCGGCTTGCCCGTTTAGCGGGCGTGCGCGTGTGCGGAAAGACGGGGACGGCCCAGGCGGGGCAGAACGAAAGCCACGCCTGGTTTGCGGGTTTTGCGCCTTTGGAAAAGCCGAAGATCGCCTTGGTGGTTTTTCTGGAGCATGGAGGCCGCGGGGGAGTCGCCGCCGCCAGTTTCGCCGCTTCGATATGGAAGCGGCTGAAGGAGACAGGCTACCTTTAAACATGAACAGAATGTTTGATCAGCGGTTTGACCGGTTTCTTTTGGCGGCACCCGTTCTTATTTTTCTGATCGGGATTTTCACCCTTTACAGCGCATCGTTCAAATCCGGGGAGTCCGAAATGGCTTTGGTGATGAAACAGGTTCTGTGGATGGGTGTGGGGGTTCTCCTGGTGTTTTTGGTCATCCGCGTCCCTTATCTCCGGTTTCGGGATATGGTCTGGCCTTTTTATGGGTTGAGCCTTCTTCTTTTGGTGTTGGTTTTGTTCGCCCCTGCCCGCATGGGGGCTCACCGGTGGATTCAGGCGGGCGGATTCAATTTCCAGCCTTCGGAGATCGCCAAGCTCTCGGTTATCTTTGCCCTCGCTCATTTTTTTGCCCAGAACCGTTATGAGCGGACGTCGACGGTGAAGAAGCTGGTTCCTTTTATCCTTGCGGGCGCGCCGTTTCTCCTTATTTTAAAGGAACCCGATCTTGGGACTGCCCTCCTTTTGGCGCCTGTTTTGTTCTCCATGCTTTATCTTTGGGGTTTTAAGGCCAGGCGCATTTTGGTGATGCTGGGAATGGTTTTGGCGGTGAGTCCGTTTTTGTTCGCCTTCCTTAAGGATTATCAGAAAGCAAGGCTTCTTGTTTTTGTGAATCCGAATTTGGATCCTGCGGGCGCCGGATATACGGTGATTCAGTCGAAAATAGCCATTGGTTCGGGCGGGTGGTGGGGGAAGGGTTTTATGGGAGGCACGCAAAACCAACTGCAATTCCTGCCGGAGAGGCACACGGATTTTATATTTGCCGTGATAGCGGAAGAGGGGGGATTCTTGGCGGCTTCCGCTCTTTTGTTTTTGTTCGGCGTCATCGTCAAAAAGGGCGGCGCCCTTTGCGGCCGGACGTCGGATGCCTTTGGAAGCCAAATAGCCTGTGGAATCACGGTCATGATCGGCACGCAGGTTTTGGTGAATATGGCGATGACGATGGGACTTTTGCCGGTTGTCGGAATTCCTTTGCCTTTGGTGAGTTACGGGGGGTCCTCGGTTGTGATGACCATGCTCTCCGTCGCTTTTCTCCTCAATATCAAAATACACAAGCCTTTATTTTGATACTACAAAAACCAATAAACCTTAGCACTATTGACTAATTTTAATTTTTAGTATATTCTTTTAATCAAGAAAGGATAAACTGCCTATGGGTACACTTGCGAGTATTTCGGTCATGCCTTCGAAGCTGAGGTATAAGCTGCTCACGGCTTTTTGCCTCATGTCTCTCGTTCCCATCCTCGTCGGCGTCTACATCGCTTCGCTTTTCATTAAGTTTCCCTTCGAGGTCAATCCGGTCAATCTCGCCACCATCAGTTTGGTGGTTCTCTTCAGCCTCACGCTCTCGTTCCTGGGATATCAGATTACGAAGCAGATGGTGTCCCCGATCGCGAGCGTCGCTCTGCAGGCGAAGAACATTGCCGCGGGAAATTTAGTCGAGGAAGCCACTGACGTCAAGGGGTCGGAGGAGCTTGAGGATCTGTCAAAAAGCTTAAAGGAAATCTCCAAAAATGCCCGGGACCTTCTCAACAAAGTGGAGAAGCTCTCTCAAAAGGACAAACTGACGGGGCTGTATAACGCGGCCTATATCCGGGAGCGGCTGGAGGAAGAGATATTGAGGTCGATTCACTACCAGCGTCCCTGTTCGTTTGCCTATTTTGCGGTGGATGGCCTTAGCGTGCTGGCTTTGAAGTACGGCGAGATAACCGCCGAAGAGGCCATTAAGTCCATCGCCGGTGTTTTGAACAAGAACCTCTCCGAGTTCGACCGGGCGGCCCGCGTGGCGAAGGATGATTTTGCGATCATCATCGCCGATAAAAACAAGAAGAAAGCCATCGAAACGGTGGAAGCGATCGCCAAGGAGATCTCGGAATTCGCTTTCATCAAGGAAGAGTTTCGGGAGGCGATCAAGCTGGGGCTCTTCGTGGGGATCAGCGAAAATCCCATCGACGGGATTACGGCGGATGAGCTTTATATCAAAGCGACGACGAGGGCCCGCTCGGCCATGATCAAGGGAAACTTGATCGAGGCGTTTGCCTGAGCGGCCGGCGGGAAACGGCAGGGGCAGACCGGTGTGTCTGCCCGAATAAAGAAGAATCGGCCGAAAGGCTCTTGGAGTTTTTGCATGATAGCAGAAGCCGAGGTCGCCATGTTTCAAGGAAGGACTTTGCACGAGCTCCTGCGGTATGCGGTTTCGAACAGGGCTTCCGATTTGCATTTGGCGGAAGGAACCCCTCCTTCGATCCGTGTGGACAATAACCTCAGTCTCATTTCCGACGTTCCTTTCACTCATCAGGAAATGATGGCTGTCCTCCGCCAGCATCTGTCGGAGGAAAGAATCCGGGAGTTTCAGGAGCAGAAGGAGCTGGATTATTCTTTCGGCATCGAAGGGCTGGGCCGCTTCCGGGCGAATTTGTTTTACCAGCGTTCGCACGTCGCTTGCGCCATCCGGGATTTGCCGTCGGATCCGATGTCGTTCGAAGCCATCGGGTTCCCGAGGCGCACGGCGGAGGGGATCCTCGAGGCGCCAAGCGGTTTGGTCCTCGTGACGGGACCCACGGGCAGCGGCAAGACCACGACCCTTGCCACCATGATCGATGCCATCAATGAAACGCAGGCGTGTCATATCGTCACCATCGAGGATCCGATCGAATTTTTATTCAAGAATAAAAAATCCGTGATCCACCAGCGGGAGGTCGGAAGCGACACGGCGACGTTTCACAACGCTTTAAAGCACGTTCTCCGGCAGGATCCCGACGTCATTCTGATAGGGGAGATGCGGGATCTGGAAACGATCGAGATTGCGTTGACGGTTGCGGAGACCGGACACCTTGTTTTTGCGACCCTTCATACGCCGGATGCGGCGCAGTCGATCAATCGCATCATCGACGTTTTTCCGGCGCACCAGCAGCAACAGGTCCGCGTTCAGCTTTCGTTCGTTCTCCAGGCGGTCATTTCCCAGCAGTTGATAGAGAAAATCGGCGGAGGGAGGACCCTGGCCTCGGAAATACTGATCGCCACTCCCGCGGTGCGGAATCTGATCCGGGAGTCGAAGTCGCATCAGATTTACTCGGCCATTCAAACCGGCCAGAAGGAAGGCATGCGGACGCTCAACATGGGTTTGGCGGAGCTCGTCAAAACCGGCAAGATCGCGAGGGAGGCGGCTTTGTCGCGGTCCTCCGATACGCAGGAGTTGGAGCGGCTGTTGACAACGAGATGAATCGATGAGAAAAGTCATCAACAAACAACTGGGCGAGCTTTTGGTGGACAGCAAGGTCATCAACCACGAGCAGTTGGAGGAGGCCCTTCGCGTCCAAAAGGAGAAGGGCGGGCTTTTGGGTCAGATTCTGGTGACGCTGGGGTTTACGACCGAGGAGGCCATCGCTCAGGCCCTAACGGCCCAATATGGATTCCCTTATCTGCCGCTTGCGAGCTACGAGATCGACAAAGAAACGGCGAAGCTGATCGGAGAGCACATCGCGAGGCAATATGAGCTCATTGCGGTGGACCGGGTCGGCAATATCTTGACCGTTGCGATGTCGAATCCCCTGAACAACCAGGCGATAGAAGACATTGAGATGATCTCTCAGTTAAAAGTCCAGGTGTTCGTGGCCACGACAACGGACATTAACGAGGCCATTCGGAGGGTGTATAAGTAGGTTGGATTTTCAAATTTAAGTAAAGAACGCACCGAGGGTATCAGAGCAACCAGAGCGCTGGTATCGTTATTAGGTTATTAAGTTACTGGTTATTAGGAAAATCTCTAACGCGTTTTACTCCTTAATAACCTAATAGCTCAATAACCAATAACGAATCACGTATCTGGTTGCTTTTTTTAGGGGGATAAAAGGAAAATGGGAGCCACGCTAAGAGACCGCCTCATGTCGCTTTTGGTGCAGAACAACGTTTTGACCCAGGCGAAACTCGATGAGGCGCTTAAGCTTCAAAAAGACAAAAAGGAGAGAATCAGCGACGTTCTCCTTAGGCTGGGATACATTTCCAGGGATAATTTGATCGAGGTTTTAAGCGCCGAGCTCAATATCCCGCCCATTCATTTGTCTTGGTATAAGATCCCTCCGGACAGCCTTTCCGTCGTTCCGAAAAAGCTGGCCGAGCTTTACTGCGTCCTGCCCGTTTCCCGCCTCGGCAATACGTTGACGGTTGCCATGGCGGATCCCACCAACGTGAATGCGTTGGATGACATCGCCCATGCGACGGGTCTGCAGGTGCGGCCGATGCTTGCGGCTGAAAATGAGATTCGGGAGGCCATCGAACGTTATTACGGCGAGGGAGGCGGCCAGACGATGCAGGAGGTGATCAGCGACATTACGGATGAGAGCTTAGAGATCGAAGAGATGGAGTCCTCCCCGGCTCACGAAGGAAGCGTTCAGGACCTTTTGCGCTTGATGGAGGAGGCCCCCGTGGTGAAACTCACCAATTCCATTTTGAGCGAGGCGGTCTATCGCCGGTCGAGCGATATCTTTATCGAGCCGGAGGAGAAGAACATGCGGGTGCGGTTTCGCGTGGACGGGCTTCTGCAGGAGGGCATCTCCACTTCCTACGTGATGCATCCGGGGGTCGTTTCCAGAATAAAAGTCATGTCCAATTTGGACATCGCCGAGCACCGCGTCCCTCAGGACGGCCGGTTTAAGGTCAAAGTGAACAATAAGGAAGTGGATTTCCGCGTGTCTGTCCTGCCGACTTACTTCGGCGAGAAAGTGGTTTTGAGGGTTTTGGATAAAAGCCAGGCGCTTTTGGACATCGATAAGCTGGGATTTGAGGCCGGGCCTCTCGATGCCCTGAAAAAAGCCGCGAGCCATCCCCACGGCATGATCCTCGTCTGCGGTCCCACCGGCGCCGGCAAGACGACGACCCTTTACTCGGTTTTGAAGCTCGTGGACAGCCCGGATAAGAACATCGTGACCGTGGAAGATCCGGTGGAGTTTCAGATTTACGGTTTAAACCAAGTCTCGATCAGGACGGAGGTGGGCTTGACTTTTGACGCGGCGCTCCGATCCATTCTAAGGCAGGATCCGGACGTGATCATGGTGGGCGAGATCCGCGATTCCAAGACGGCCGACGTGGCGATCAAGGCGGCTTTGACCGGCCATTTGGTCTTAAGCACTTTGCACGCGACCACGGCGGTGGGGGCCGTCACGCGGTTCGTGAACATGGGGGTCGAGCCTTTTCTCATCACGTCGAGCGTTTTGCTGGCGGGGTCCCAGCGGCTGGTACGAAGGATTTGCGCCAAGTGCAAGGAGAGTTATGCGCCGAGTCCGGAGCTCATGCGGGAGCTGGGGGTCCTGCCCAAACATTTAAGCTCCGGGAAGGCTTTATTCTATAAAGGCAAAGGCTGTGAGGGCTGCGCGAAGACGGGTTATTCCGGGCGCGCCGTGCTCCTCGAGGCTTTGACGCTCACCCCCGGCATCAAGGATTTGATTTTGAAAGGCGTTCCGGAGTATGAACTGAAAGAGGCCGGCGTGCGGGAGGGGATGATGACCCTGAGGGAAAACGGCATCGCCAAGATCCTGGCGGGCGTGACGACTCCCGAGGAAGTGATCCGGGTAACCATTGGAGGAGAGAGTGAGGAATCTTAGCGAAAAGATCATCGAAGCGCTTAAGGCGAGCCAGAGGGTGACCGAAAAGGACATTCAAAAGGCGCTGGCCATTTACGCGAAGCAGGGCGGCGGAACCTTAAGGGATATCCTGGTCCAAATGGGCTTGATCAGCGAGAAGGAGCTTTTGTCTTTTGTGAGCACGGAGCTCAAGATCGAGTTCTTGAACCTGGCCAAGTATAAAATCAATCCCGACGTCGGCAAGATGATTCCAGAGAAACTCGCGCGGAAACACAAGGTGATCCCCGTGTCCAAGATCGGAACCACCTTGACGCTCGCCATTTCCGATCCTTTCAACGTGATCGCCGTTGACGACGTGGCGCTCTTCACGAAGCATGAAGTGCGGTGCGTTTTGAGCCCCGAAAAGGACATTTTAGACGCCGTCGACCGTCTGTACCGGAGCGAAAAGGAAGACATGACCGCCATCGCTGAATCGATCACGCTGGCGGAAGGGGACGTCGAGGTCGTAAAGGGCGAAGAAGATTTGAGCGAGTTCTTTTTGGGCTCCGAGAGCCAGGAAGCGCCCGTCGTCAAAATGGTGGAGGTGATCCTGCGGGAGGCGCTGAAGAAGAGGGCGAGCGACATTCACGTCGAGCCTTTTGAGAAGACCGTGCGCGTGCGGTACCGCATTGACGGCGCCCTGGAAGAGGTCCTCGCCATCCCCAAGAAAAATCAAAGCGGCGTTTTGACGCGCATCAAGATCATGTCGCGCCTCGACATCACGGAAAACCGCATTCCTCAAGACGGCCGTTTCAAGATCAAGCTCCAGGAAAAAGAGGTTGATTTCCGCGTATCGATTCTCCCGGTTCATTTCGGCAACAAAGTGGTCATGCGTGTATTGGACAAAAGCTCTTTGAGCGTGGGGTTGGATAAGCTTGGATTTTCTCAGGAGGCGCTCCGCCTGCTCAAGGACGCCATTTTTAAGCCGTTCGGCATGATTTTAGTGACGGGTCCCACCGGAAGCGGGAAGTCCACGACGCTTTATTCGATCCTTAATCAATTGAACACGCCCGAGAAGAACATCATCACCATCGAGGACCCCATCGAGTACCAGGTCAGAGGAATCACTCAGATTCAAACCAAACCCGAGATCGGCTTTGATTTCGCCAACGGCCTTCGGGCTATTTTGAGGCAGAGTCCGGATATCGTGATGGTGGGAGAGATCCGGGATTCCGAAACGGCGGATATCGGCATCAAAGCGTCGCTCACGGGACAGTTGGTTTTAAGCACGCTTCACACGAACGACGCCTCCGGGGCGATTACGCGCTTGGTGGACATGGGAGTGGAGCCCTTTCTCATCTCATCGAGCGTTATTTTGGTCATCGCCCAGAGACTTTTCCGCAAGATCTGTCCGTTTTGCAGGCAGGAGGTTGAAATTCCGAAAGAGGTGTTTGAGCGTTCGGGGATATCCATCGAGCCTTTTATTCGGGAAGCGGGCCTTCGAAAATTTTATAGGGGAAGAGGCTGTGAGAAGTGCAATAAAACGGGGTATCTCGGCCGGATAGCCATTTTGGAGATGCTGGTGATGGATAACCGGATAAGGGATCTCACCATAAAGCGGGCATCCGCTTATGAAATCAGGGATTATGCGGTGAAGAATGGAATGACGGTTTTGCGGAACGATGCCCTGAGGAAGTTTTGTCAAGGAATCACCACTTTGGACGAGGTGCTGCG
>JACQQY010000067.1 GCA_016206825.1 Candidatus Omnitrophota bacterium | reverse complement strand
TAAGGGGTTTTCTTTTTGACGATGAAGGAGAGATTGCCGTTTTGGTCGATGACGATGTCCATAGTTTTGCTTTGAAGCGCTTTCTTGCACTTGGGGCAGAGAAGGACGGGAAACATCTCTTGCGGTTGAGGCATGACGTTTGTCACGGTCTCGATTTCAACCGATTCCGTTGATCCACAGGATGAACAAATCCTATCCAGACCCATGAATATCCCCCCTTTAAAATAATTTTAACATGAAACCGGCGGGAAAACCATGGCCTCGTGGCGTTTGATTCGGTATAATACGGTTTTTGTTCGTTCTGGGGTTTCCTGATGTCAAAACAGAGCGCGGCGGGGGTTCATCTTCCGGAGACTCTCCGGATCCTGAGGCAGGAGGTGAAACAGTGGCGGGAGCCGGTGGTCGGGACTTTCGCGAAAGGCGGGAATGCTCCTTTTAAAGTTTTGATCTCGACGGTCTTGAGCTTGCGCACGAAGGACGAAACGACGGCGGGAGCCAGTCACCGCCTTTTTGCCCTCGCCGGCACGCCGGAGGGCATGCTCAAACTCAGCTCTTCTCAGATAGAAAAGGTGATTTACCCCGTTGGATTTTACCGCACGAAGGCGAAGAATATTTTAAAAATCTGCGGGGATCTTCTTTCCCGTTTTGGGGGCCGGGTGCCGGACACGATCGAGGAGCTTCTCACGCTTCGGGGGGTGGGACGCAAGACCGCGAACCTGGTGGTGACGGTGGCCTATGGAAAGCACGGCATTTGCGTGGACACCCACGTTCACCGGATTTCCAACAGGCTCGGCCTTGTTCGTACGAAGACGCCGGAGGAGACGGAAGGCGTTTTGAGAAGGATTTTACCGAAGCGTTATTGGATCACCTTTAACGATATTTTGGTGACTTATGGGCAGAACTTGTGCGTGCCGGTGTCGCCGTTTTGCAGCCGGTGTAAAGTCAGGAAGTATTGCGCGAGAGTTGGAGTAAGGAGGAGCCGATGAAAAAGGCGTTGGTAACGGGGATTACGGGGCAGGACGGGTCGTATTTGGCGGAGTTTCTTTTGGGGAAGGGTTATGAGGTTTATGGGATCATCCGCCGGTCGAGCTCCATCAACACGGCGAGGATCGACGGCATTTATCAGGAACCGCAGGCGGCGAACAGGCGGCTGAATTTAGTTTATGGGGATTTGTGCGACGCCAGCTCCATTAACCGCATCCTCCGCACCGTCCGGCCGGATGAAATTTACAACTTGGCGGCTCAAAGCCACGTGAAGGTGAGTTTCGAGATTCCTGAGTATACGTCGGAAGTGACGGCGATAGGGGCTTTGAGGATTTTGGAGGCGGTCCGCGAGTCCGGCATTCAGGCCAAATTTTATCAGGCCTCTTCGAGCGAACTCTACGGCCGGACGGACGTCGTTCCGCAGAGCGAAAACACGCCTTTTCGTCCGGTGAGCCCTTATGCGGTGGCGAAGCTCTTCGCCTATTGGACGACGGTCAATTACCGGGAAAGCTACGGGATGTTCGCGTGTAACGGGGTTTTGTTCAATCACGAGAGCCCCAGGCGCGGGGAGACTTTTGTCACGCGGAAGATCACAAGGGCCGTGGCTCGGATCAAAAAGGGTTTGCAGGATAAGTTGTATTTGGGGAATTTAGACGCCAAAAGGGACTGGGGATATGCGAAGGATTATGTGGAAGCCATGTGGCTCCTGTTGCAGCAAAAAGAGCCGGATGACTATGTGATCGCGACCGGCGAGACGCACACGGTGAGGGAATTCGTGGAAGAGGCATTTGGACACGCCGGGCTTGATTGGAAAAAATATGTTTCGGTCGATCCCCGTTACTTCAGGCCGCTTGAGGTGCACGTTCTGCAGGGGGATTGCACGAAGGCGAAGGAGAGGCTTGGGTGGAAACCCAGGACGAGCTTTAAGGAGCTGGTTCGAATCATGGTGGACGCGGACATCGCCGCTTTAAACGGGGGACATTCATGAGCTTTTGGAAGAATAAAAAGACGCTGGTGACGGGAGGGGCGGGTTTTATCGGATCGTATCTCACGGAGCTTTTGGCGGAGGAAGGCGCGAAGGTGACGGTGGCGGACAGCTTGGTTCGCGGAGACCGGGCCAGGCTCCGGCCGGTCCGCCCCAAAATTAATTTACGGGTTCTCGATCTTTTTGAGCCGGCAAATGCCTTGAAGGCGTGCCGCGGCCAGGAGGTGGTTTTCAATCTCGCGGCGAAAGTCACCGGCATCGAGTACAACCGTTTCAACATGGCGGATATGTTCGAATCGAACATGAAACTCCAGATGAACGCGCTCCATGCGGCGTGGAAGTGCGGGGTGAAGCGTTTCCTGCAGGTGAGCACCGCTTGCATTTATCCTCACGATGCGAAAGTTCCGACGCCCGAATCGGAAGGCGAAAGAGGGTCCCCTGAGCCGACGAATGAAGGTTATGGGCTGGCGAAGCTTATGGGCGAGAGGCTGGCCAAGTATTATACGCGGGAAAAGGGAATGGGAGTCGTGATCGCAAGGCCTTTCAACGCTTACGGGCCGCGGGACCATTTTGACGAGGGGACTTCGCACGTGGTCCCGGCTCTGATGAAAAGGATCTTGGACGGCGACGATCCCGTGGTGATTTGGGGATCGGGCAATCAATCGAGGGCGTTCGTCCATGCGAAGGACATCGCACGGGGCATGATGCTTCTTGCGGAGAAGGCGCCGGCGGCGGAGCCGATCAATATCGGCCATGATCAGGAAGTGACGATCAAGGAGCTTTTTCAGATTCTTTGCCGGGTTATCGGGCGGCACCCCAAGCCCTACTTCGATACCTCCAAACCGGACGGTTATCCCCGACGCTCTGCCGACACGAGCCGTCTTCGGAGCCTCACGGGTTTTGTCCCTTCCGTTTCGTTGGAAGAGGGGGTCCGGGAAATGCTGAAGTGGTTTCAGAAAACCGGCAAATGAGGATTTTGCTGATCAACCAGGCCTTCCATCCGGACGTGGCGGCGACGGCCCAGCAGTTGACTGATTTTGCCGTATGGCTCGCCCGGAAGGGGGAGGACGTCACCGTTTTGACAAGCCGACGCGGATACACCCCGCCGCATCCTCTTTATCCCGCCGAGGAAAATTATCAAGGGGTTCGCGTGGTTCGGGTTTGTTCCGCCGCTCTTGGGCGCAGGCTCAAGGTTTTGAGAATCCTCGACGCCATCCTTGTGAATCTGGCCTTTGCGCGGCGGCTTTTATGGATGCCGCGTTTCGACAAGGTGGCGGTTTTGACGAGTCCTCCGTTTGCGGCGGTGGCCGCTTTTCTCTTTGCCCGCTGGAGGAAGAGCGAGTTTATTTATTGGATCATGGATTTGAATCCGGATGCGGCGATTGCGGCCGGCTGGATTCGTAAAGGTTCTTTTGCGGCAAGGACGCTTGAATCGGTTCTCCGGTTTATCGTGAGAAGGGCCGATAAAATGGTGGTGCTCGACCGATTCATGAAGAATCGCGTGACGGCGAGGGGGGCGGACCCGCGGAAAATCGAGGTCGTTTCGCCATGGTCCCATGATGGGGATTTGGAGACGGTTCCTCATGAAGCCAACCCTTTCCGGCAGAGGCACGGTCTTCAGGAAAGGTTTGTCGTCATGTATTCGGGCAACCACGGTGTCGGGCATCCGTTTGAGACGCTCCTTCAAGCGGCTTTGTTTCTCAAGGAGGATCCTTCCATCGTATTTGTATTCGTCGGAGGGGGGGAGCGCGTTTCTGAAATCACGGCTTTTAAAGAGAAGGAAAAGCTCCCGAACGTTCTTCAGCTTCCTTACGAGGAGCGCTCGGGCCTTAAGTATTCGCTTTCCGCGGCGGATCTCCACGTCGCGGTGATGGACGACGCGTTCGTGGGGATCATTCACCCTTGCAAGATCTACGGACTTCTTCGGATTGGCCGCCCCTTCGTTTTTGTGGGGCCGGAGGAGAGTCCCATTGGGGAGATCGTCACGGGCTTTGGGGTCGGTCATCGGATAAACCATGGCGATTCCCGCGGGTTGGTTCAGATCATTCGGATGCTCCAAACGCTCGGCGATGGCGAGAAGGAAGAAATGGAACGGAAGGAAAAAAAGGCCGCGGGGGAGTATTCTCAGGAACTTTTGAGCCAAAGGCTTTTTAATTTTGTTCAAACCCCCTCTAACTCTCCCTTGACAGGGGGAGGAGAGTTCGACAATTTTTCTCGCGGCAAAGCGGAGAAAGGCATAGAATAGAGAGCTTCATATGAAGAAAATAGGTTCGCTTTTTCTAACGGTTTGTCTTGTCCTATCGATTGGCGGGTGCGCGCGGGTGCCGAGGCCGGCCGTTTCTTCCCTGCCTCCCGTGTCTCCCCTGCCGCCTTCGCAGGCCGCTTCCTTGGGTTTTTACCACGTCGTTTCAAAGGGAGAGACGCTCTACCGCATTGCCAAGACTTATCAGGTGGACCTGCCGGAGCTCATGCGCGTGAACGGCATTCAGGACGCCGGCCGCCTGGAGACAGGGCAGGAGCTCTTGATTCCAAGGGCCGGGTCTTTGCCTTCTTTGGGGGAACCGTCGGGACCCCTTGCCGAAGAAGCCATCCACGGGATTGTGGGTCCCAAAAGCCCCGCTTACGGCTGGGAAACGATTACGGTGCATCACAGCGGCACGCTTCGCGGAAACGCGAGGCTTTTTCACCGGGACCACCTCCGCCGGCGCATGGGGGGGCTCTTTTATCATTTTGTGATCGGGAACGGGGACGGTTTCCCTGACGGGGCCATCGAGGCCGGCTGGCGATGGAAGAAGCAGGTGAAGGCCAACCGGCCGCACGACGTCCAGATTTGCCTTATTGGGGATTTCAGCCGCCAGGAGGTTTCCGAAGCTCAGCTCGGTTCTCTCGTCAAACTCATCAGGATTCTCAGGAATGAGTACGGCATTCCTCTTACCCATATACGCCAGCATCGGGACATCAAAAACAAACACACCGAATGTCCAGGGCGGAACTTTCCTTTTTACAGGTTGTTGACCCTGCTCACCGCAGGCGGAGGTTCCGGCAGAAGATAGAGGGAGGCGTCGGAGGCTATGGTTCCCATCTCTTCCAAAGATAAAATCCTAAACGCAGGCGATCCGGCCAATATGGCGAAAGCGGTATCCATTTTGCGGGGAGAAGGGGTTGTCGCTTTCCCGACCGAAACCGTTTACGGTTTAGGGGCGGATGTTTTCAGCGCCAAGGCCATCGGCCGCGTGTTTGAGGTGAAAAAGAGGCCTTCTTTCGATCCTTTGATCGTGCACGTTTCAAGCCTGGAAGAAGCGCAGGGCTTATGGAAAGAGGTTCCGCCCGTTGCTTTGGATTTGATGAAAAGGTTCTGGCCGGGACCGTTGACGCTGGTGCTCCCGAAGACCGACGAGGTTCCGGATTTGGTGACTTCCGGGCTTCCGACGGTGGCGGTGCGCCTGCCGGACAGTCCCATTGCGCTGGAGCTCATTCGCGGGCTTGGGCATCCCATCGCCGCTCCCAGCGCGAATATTTTTGGTTACACCAGCCCCACGACGGCTTCGGCCGTTTGGGAGGACCTGGGCGACCATGTCGATCTTGTTTTGGATGGAGGTCCTGCCCGGGTGGGGGTCGAATCCACCATTTTGAAGGTGGAGAAGAACCGCTGTATTTTATTGAGGCCTGGCGGCGTTCCTCTGGAAACCATTGAGGCCTGCGCGCCGGTTGTCCGGAAGAAGGAAGGCGCCGGCGTCTGCGAGGCGCCGGGTTCCCTGCAGGCTCATTATGCGCCTTGGACGGCGCTGGCGCTCCTCGATAAGCCTTTTGGGGATTTTGCGAAGGATTTGGGGGAAATTTTCCGGACGTATGAGCAGAAAGAGATCCCATGGCCTCGAGCGGGGCTCTTGGCCTTTGACGCCAAGGGGGACATGCCTTGGTTTGAATCCGTGGAGGTGTTGAGCGAAAGCGGGAACTTGCATGAGGCGGCGCATCGTTTGTTTGGGGCGATTCGGAAGCTGGATAGGATGCATTTGGATCTCATTTTGGCGGAGCGCGCCCCGGATGAAGGTTTGGGAATGGCCATCAATGACCGGCTGGGAAAGGCTTCGGGCGGTCGAAGCGGAACGAGGTTTCTTTTGGATCGGTTGAAACAAGAGGGAACATGAATTCCATGACCGCGAGAAATCAAATCGTATGGGAAACGAGCTTGCCTTTGCCTCTTGTCAGCCGCGGCAAGGTGCGGGATATCTATGCGGCCGGCGATGATAAACTGCTCATGGTGACGACGGACCGTTTAAGCGCTTTTGACGTCGTTTTGCCGACCGCCATCCCTTATAAAGGATGCGTCTTGAATCAGATATCTCTTTTTTGGTTCGAGAAATTCAAGAAGCTGGTTCCGAACCACGTGATGGCTTCGGACGTTGAAAAAATGGGTTTTGATAAAAATTTTGCGGGGGAATACCGCCGGGCGCTTGCCGGAAGATCCATTCTGGTTCGCCGGGCGAAGCCTCTGCCGGTGGAGTGCGTTGTCCGGGGATTTTTGGCGGGGTCCGGCTGGAAGGATTATTTAAAAACAGGCGCCGTGTGCGGACAGAGGCTCCCACCGGGTCTCCGCCAATGCGAGGAATTGCCGCGGCCTCTCTTCACGCCCGCCACCAAGGCGGCTTCGGGGCATGACCAGAACATCGATTTCGCGGAGGTGGTGAAACTCGTTGGGAGATCCCTTGCCCGACGGATTCGGGATCTTTCTCTTAAAATTTACCAGGAAGGCGTGCGGTACGCGAAACGGAAGGGGATCCTGATTGCCGACACGAAGTTCGAATTCGGCCTTTTTCGAGATCGGTTGATCCTCATCGATGAGGTTTTGACGCCCGATAGCTCGCGGTTTTGGCCGAAGGACAAGTACAAGGCCGGCCAGGACCAGCCGAGCTTTGACAAGCAGATTGTGCGGAATTTTCTCACGGAATCGGGCTGGAACCAGGAGCCGCCGGGACCCGAGCTTCCGGAGAAGATTGTCCGCAGGACCTCGCAGGCGTATCGGGATGTCTTCAGGCGTTTGACGGGGAAGGAATTGGCGTGCGTGTGAAGAGGGTTTTCTGTTGTCTTTTGTTGGCGCTCACCGTTTTTGGTTCTCCCTCCTTGGGTTCATCCCTGCCGAAGAACGTTATTACGATCCAGAAGGTGGAGCTGAAAAGCGCCTCCGGCGAATGGGTGACGGTTATTGAGCCGGATCGTCAGGTGGATTTGCTGACGACGATCCCTCGGGTCTCTTTTATCAATAATGGGCGCGTTCCTCCCGGCGGGTATACGAACTTTCGGTTGACCCTTTCGGAAATCCCAAAGGATAGAATTGAGATTTGCAGCGCGAAAGAGCTGGAGGATCCGCTTGAAGTGCGGAAGGGTTCTTTTGTGAGCGTTTCGTTCTCGATGGATCGAGAGGGAACTCTGGACGAAGTCGAAGTCATCGTCGATCAAAGGGAGTTAAAGATCCCATCGGTCGGTCTTCACCTTCGCTCGCCGCGGCGAGCTTCGTAGCAATTATCCGCTTCCCATTTTGGGAAGCGGATAAAATTTGGGCGGGGTGTCGCCCCGCCCAAGCCCCTGATGCTTCTTTAGGGATTATCTGGGCACGATCTTTGCCGTGCCCATCTAAAGGATAGCACCTCCCTCCTTTATTGGCAAGACTCCGCGGAAAAATTTAAAAAATTTAATCCATGCCGAGTTTTCCAAGGCGGCCGGAGGCGCGGGCGCCGTGGTACATTTGGTTGAAAAACAGGCCTGCCAGGACAAAATAAACGGTGTTGAGCCCCAAAGCGATCAGAAAATATTCCAGCGGCAGGCGGCGGTTTTGGATGACGAAACGCATCCCTTCGAAGACGTAGGTGCTGGGGAGGAGTTTCGAAATAAGCTGAAGGGCCGGCGGAAGCGTCGATAACGGATAGAAGATGGCGGAGAACGGCTGGATGAGAAAGGGAATCCCCCAGATGAGGGCTTCGACGGCGTGTCCCCAGCGGATCACGAGGCCCGCGGTCACGATGCCGAGGGCCCAGCCGAAGAGGAGCAGGTTCGCCATGAGAGGAATGAGGTAAAGCCCCAGCTTTTCGATGAGGTTGAATTGGTAGAAGGTGAAGGCGATTCCGGAAAGGACGGAGGTGATTACGATGATTTTGGTTAAGCCGTAAAGGAAGGTAGCGATGATCCACTCGCTGATCCGCAAGGGGGAGATGAGAAGATTCACGATGTTTTGGGTCCAGATGTCTTCCACGAAGGAGATGCTCACGCCCTGCTGACTGCGGTAGAGGATGTCCCAGAAGATCATGGCGTTGATGAGGAAGACCACGGCTTGAAACACGACGCTGTCCGACAGGCGCTGAAGATAAAGGGTGACGAATCCCCAGACGAGGAGCTCCATCACCGGCCAGAAAACGATCTCGAGAGTCCGCGGCAGGCTTCTTTTGTGGAGGCAGGCGTACCGGAAGAACATGGCGTTGATGCGTGAAAGGGAATCCATCATGGGGAGATCAAGTCGCCGCTTCGGACGATTTTGATGAACACCTGTTCCAGCGTTTGGCTTTCAAAGGCCTTGAGGATGTCTCCCGGAAGGCCTTCGGTGATGGTGCGGCCTTGGTGGATGAAGAGGATGCGGTCGCACATCTCTTGGACTTCCGGCATGTTGTGGGAGGTGTACAGGATGCCCATGTTTCTTTCACGCTGAATCCTTTTTAGGATCTTTCTGACGGTGTCGGCCATCTCGGGATCAAGGCTTACCGTGGGTTCGTCGAGGAGGAGAAGAAGGGGGTCGTTCAGGAGACACTTGATGAGCCCAAGCCTTGTTTTCTCGCCGGCCGAGAGGGAGCCGGTGATCCGGTTTCGGAGATGGGTGATTTCGAAAAGCTCGAGAAGCTCTTGGATTTTGGAGGGGGAGTTCGGGACGCCGTAGAGTTTGGCGTAAAGGGTCAGATTTTCCATGACCTTGAGGTTGCTGGGGAGCTGGACGTAAGCGGAGGAAAAGTTGACGCGTTTGGCGATTTGGTGGCGTTCTTTGAAGGGAGATAAGCCCAGAACGGACGCTTCACCGGAAGTGGCGGCAAGCAGTCCCAGAAGGATGTGAATGGCGGTTGTTTTGCCCGCGCCGTTGGGGCCGAGCAGTCCCAGGATTTCCCCCCGCCGAAGAGATAGATTGAGGTTCTGCAGGGCCCGGATCCGGCCGTAGGTTCTGCAGAGATTTTTCGTGACGACCAACGGTTCGTGTTCCGCACGGCTCTTCGACGGCATGCGGAAATTGTGCCACAAAGATCCGCCCGCGTCCAGAAATGATCCATTGTTTTCATTGCCAGAAAAGGCTTTTTGGTGTAGTTTTTGAGTACGCCCGCCGCGGCGGGCCTGCGAAAGGGAACGAGTTATGCCGATTTTAGAGCTTTGGGCGTCTCCCCCCGGGACGGGGAAGACGCGCGCGTGCATCGAGCTTTTTAGGGAGAGCCTTCTTACGTCCAAGGCCGGCATCGAAAGCCGGTCTTTTTTTATTCTCCCGAGCCGCGAGCACGCGGAGAGGATTCAGCATCTGGTTTTGAAGACGGGGATCCCCGGTCTTTTTAACGCGCATATTCTCACGGTCAACGATTTCACGGCGCGGTCTTTGGGGTTTTCGAGCGGGCGTCGTCCCACGGATGCGGTGAGGAGGTTTATTTTAAAAGAGATTTTGGAAGGGACGGACTGGAAGTGCTTTGCGGAGGTGAAAGACACGAAGGGGTTTTTGCGTCTTTTGATGGATACGCTCAAGGAGTTTAAGGCGGGGCTTTTGACCGTCGAGGAGTTTGAAAGGCGCGCCCAGCCTCTTTTGAAAGATCCCGTTTTTCGCTCGAAGTTTCGGGACATTTCGGTCGTTTGGAAAAATTACGAGCAGTCTTTGGAATCCCTTGGATTAAAGGAGTCCGAAGACGAGATCGCGCAGTTGGTTCTTCGCCGGCAAAAGGCGTCTTTGGATCTGGTGATTTTTGACGGATTTTATCATTTTACGAGAGCGCAGGAACGCTTGATGGAGTGGATGGCTTCCTCCGCGCGCCGCATGGTCGTGACGTTGACCCTGCCTTCCGATGCTTACCGGCGCGGGCTTTTCGGATATCCCGCGAGGACGAGGGAGGCCTTGCGGCGGATCGGTTTTAAAGAAGGGAAGAATTTCCCAAGGGGGAATCTCCGGGCTTCGCGCGGGGCTCTGCGTCATCTCGAAGAGAACGTCTTCGCCGAGAGGCCGCGCCTTTATCGAGGGGACGACGAGACGGCGATTCACATTCAGGAGGCTTCGAGCGAGGAACAGGAAATGGAGCTCGTCGCCCGCGAGATCCGGCGGCTTTATCGTGAAAGCCCTCTCCATTATGCCGACGTCTGCGTCATTTTAAGAAGCCTTTCCGGCCGCGAGAAGGTCATGGAATCCGTTTTCCGGCGTTTCGGCATCCCTTTTTTCATCCATGAACGGAAGAAGCTCATCGAGCACGGCTTCACCGCGACGCTCTCGCGCTTTTTGGACGTGTTTTTGGAAGGCTGGAGACGGGAAGATCTTTTGTTTGTCTTGAAGTCGAGTTACCTGGCGGAAGCGGTTTCGTTCGAGGCGGCGGCGGAGCTTGAGACCGCTTCGTTCAGGCGCAGTGTCCGCGAGGGGAAGGAGGCGTGGCTTGGGCTTTTGGACTTGGGCGACGTTTCGTCTCCGGCGAAAGCTCTTTTACGTTTCGTCCGCGAATGGGAGGAGCGTTTCCTTTCTTCCAAAGGCGCGGGGGAGTTCGAGCGGAACGTTTTTCTCCTGCTTCGTTCCTTTGCGATGGGAGGCGAAGAGGCGGG
>JACQQY010000070.1 GCA_016206825.1 Candidatus Omnitrophota bacterium | reverse complement strand
GGGTTGTTTGAGCTGGCCATCCGTTCGTTCGATGAGCAGGGACGGGAGGAAAAGGGACTGCGGATCGAGAGACTGCGGTTCACCAAGGAGGGGGGACTCCGGAACGTCGAGTTTATCCAGGACGGGCTTCGCGTGACAAGCTTGACCCAATCGTTCGGCAAAGATAAAAGCGGACAGGACGTCGTCACGACTTATTTCAACAAAGGCGCCATCGACGCGAACGGCCAGATCATCCGGGAGAACGTGATCGGCGTCTCGATCCGGGCGGCGAGCGGCGCTCAGTTCGTCACCGTGCTTCGCGCGAACCAGGAGTTCTTCAATCGCCTGGCGAACGCCTTGGGTGAGTTCGCGGTGAAGCACGGTTTGCTGAACCTTGAGATCCAATTCGAGAAGTTTTTCGTCAAAGGAGTTTTGCGCGCCGAGACGGGCAAGTTTGAAACCGGGGCGGGCATCTTTCTTCCCACGGCCATTGCCAAAACCCCGGCCGAGCTTGTGATTCACCAGGTCGTCACCGACGCCGCGGGCAAAACGAAAGTCGTTCAAGATCTGACGAACGCTCAGATCGATCAGATTAAGAGCCTGATCAGGAGTCCCTTTGTTACCGCCGAAAAGGGCGCGGAGGTTTTATCAAGCACGCTGGCCGCTTTTGCCGTCAAAAATCAACTCAACTTGAGCTTCACCATCCAAGGTTTGCTGGACGTGCAGATTGGGGATAGAGGGAAGACGTTCGCGGTCACGGCTTTCACCCCGCAGGGAACTGCCTTTACGGCGAGCGGGGTTTTGGAAGGGAAAGACAGGGCTTTCACGGCCTCCTTTTTTGCCAAGGCGTTCCAGGAAGCGCAGGCCCGCGCTTCGAAGTTCGACAGACTCCTTTCCCTTGGTTTCTCGGCCCAGCAGGCTTTGGCGGAGTCCCTGACCGGCGACATCCGGTCGAAGCTCGGGACCGTTTTGCAAATCAACCTCATCAGCGCCGTCAATAAAATTCAAGGGGCGGTGACGTTCGATCCGAGCGGACAGGTGCGGAAGATTCAGGCCTCCTTCCGCGGCGGGTTTAACGTGGAGATCGACCGCGTTCAAGCCGACCTTACGGCGAAAAACATCCTCTCCGCTCTCCGCTCTCTTACCGGCGGAGCGATCGCCGTCGAGCAGGGGGTGGCTCGCGGTTTGGCGGCGCAGGCCGCCGTTGCAACGGCTTTGCCTCGTTTAACCATCCAACCCGGAGTAGGAATTGTGCGGTATGGTTTGTCAAGCCGCGCTTATCCCGGCACCCTCCAGCCCGGCGAGGTTCCGGGGGCCGCTCCTCAGGCTTATGTGACCCTTGGGATTACCGGAAAGGTTGAGAGAATAGAGCTGGGTCCAAAGATCACTCTTGCCGGGGAACTTTTGACGAAGCTGACGCCTGAGATGATCCTGCCGCTTTGGCGGGCAGGAGAAGAAGCGCAAGTGGGAGTAACCGCCGCTATTGAGAAGGGAATAGCAAAGGGGCTTTCTCCAGCGGCCGCTTGGAAACAAGCGATCAGCGGCGGGGTGCAAACGAAGGTTGGCGTCGAAGGAGTCCAGATCCAAGTGGCCGGTCCGGTGAAAGGGACTGAAGTGGTTCTCACCATGGGGATTCGCGGAGAGGCGGTGGAGGCAAGGATTCTAGGGGAAACAGCCGGCAAGACCGGTTATTTCGTTCAGCTTTCCCGCCGTGAAATGGGGAAACTCTCCATCAGCGAGATTGTCGGGCGTGTCGGGTTTGCCCAGCTTACAGCCGAACGGTTTGAGCAGAACATTGCCAGAGGCATGCCGGCGAAGGAGGCTTTGCACAAGGCCGCTTTGGCGGGCCCGCCATCCCTTATTTCTCCCAAAGAATTTCTCATCAGTGTTTCAAGCAGACAGCACGGGATCGAAGGGATCGTGGCAGGGCTCCATGGGGTCACCGCCTCCCAGGTAACGTACTTGAATAAGCAGGGTGAAAAAGTCGTTTCTATCAAGCAAAGGGGAGGTCTCACTGAGGCGGTGGGCAATGCGGCAAAGGGCACGTTGGTGAAGGGTTCTCTGGAATACAACGATGTGACCAAACAGATCGTGAAGGCGGAAGGTTCTATTTTACAAAAAGTGCGCCACTCCGGTTTGGACGGGATGGTAGTGATGAATTACCAAAACAACAAGCTTGTTTCCGCCGATTTGCTGGTGGGCGGAGAGAATGCCCATCTAACGTCGGCTAAGGACGGCTTTTTGTACGCCACGGATGCGGCGGGGAAGAGAATCTCTTTAGATTTGGGCCCGCGGCTCATTCTAAACGCCGCGGATGAAGGGATCCTGACGAAAAACGTCCGCATCGACGGCCTCACGGCGAGCGGACAGCTTTTCGGCCATTATGAGGTGAAGGGCGCGGATAACCGGGTGGTGACCCCCTTGCCTCTTCCGGGCGTCGTCGGTGAAGGGCCGGCGGCTAAACCGGAAGGGCTTGTGACGCGCGCCCAGGTGAAAGACGTTGTGCTCGGCGGAGAAACCCGGCAGGTGTTTACGAACGGAACGGTGGCGTTCATGGGCGACCAAGTCGTTTACAACACCCCCGGCTCGCAGCTCACCATCCTCGGCCCGACAAGCAACGTTCTCCCCGGAGGCCTCATGGTTTACAGCGGCATGGTGACGTTCACCGCGACCGGAATCGACTTTAGTAACGGAACGAAGGCGGATATCGTGAAGGGAATCACGGGGACTTATTCGGTGGAGCTTAAAGGGTTCATGGTGGATCCGGGGCAGGAAAAAGCCGTCGGCAATTTCTTGGGGAGGGATTACACGGGTGTTTCGCTTTCCGCCATGAGCGCGGCGGAGCGCTTGGATCTTGGAAACGCTCTCCTTATCCTCGCTCAAGGTCAGAAGAATCTTCCCGAGATCATGAAGGCGCTGGGGCCGGAGGCTTCGGCGCTGATGAGGATTTACCTGGAAACAACGGCCCAAAAAGCGGGGGCGGGCGATTTAAAATCCGATGCGTTTAAAGGAGCCATCGCCAATATCTATTTGATCAACACAGCGGTTCAGATACAAGCGCTTCGAACAAACGAGTCATTCCAATCCCGGCTGGGCAAGGAGGGCGCTCGCATCAGTGGTTTGATGGAGCAATATATCGCGGCAGTAAAAGGAGGGGATTTGAAGAGCGCTTCGGATATTCTGATCGGCAAACCGGAGGCGGCGAAGGAGGAATTTGCCAAAACCGGCTCCGTGAAACTGGAAACCTTGGGTCTCAACATGGTTCTCCAGTTTGTTCGGATGGGAGAGTTGAAGAATGAAGCGTCCATTAAAGTTTTAACTGGCGAAGCCCAATCCAAGGTCCACAGCCTTATCGACCAAATCTCCAAAGCGGCCGGCGAAGGCAGCTTCGCCCAAGCCTTCAAACTATACATCGGTGACATGAAGGCCGCCCAGGAAGAACTTGCCGCGACCGGTTCCGTGAAACTCGAGACGCTTGGCCTTAACGTGACTCTTCAGCTTATTCGCGCCGGAGAGTTGAAGAATAACGTTGTTTTCCAAGCTCAACTTAGCGGCGCTAATAAACCTTTGGTGAACGGCCTCATCGATCGGATTGCCTCTGCCGCTGTCAAGGGTGACTTTGCTTCGGCGTTCAAGAGCTTTGTTGGAGATCCTGCCGCCGATTCCATGATCGGAAAAATAGGTCTTAACGCAATCCTTACGCTTGCCGACAAGGGCGTGTTGGGTAGTGGGGGGATTCAACTGGATAAGATGACAGATATGACCCTTTTGGTGACACTGCTTGATCCAAAGTATGCCAATGCCAAGCTTGAAGTCAAGGACGACAAAGTTCATCTTTCAGTGGATGTCAGTAAAAATGTCACTCAGGTGGAAGTTTATGGTTTGGAGGGGAACAAGCTGGCTGCCCCCACCGAGATACGCCTTTACCGTGACGGCAGTAACAAGGAAAAAGCGGATATAGTCGCGGTGTTTGATCCAAGCGGCAAGTTGACCAAGGTGGAAGGTCTTGGCAAAGAGGGCAGTAAATGGATGTTGATGAACGGGCAGAACTTCTGGGTTTCCCCCACCACCGACGGTAAACAGCTTATCTTTCAGACACGGGACGGTGAATATTTGAAGGGGGAATTCAAAGGGGGCGCTCTCTCCGCGGAGGGCAGTACGACCTACCTTGAATTGCTGGCATCCGGAGACTTCAAGGTGTTGTCCCGCATTGGATTTAAAAGAGAAGTCCCTGCGAACGAGTACCGCCTGGAATTTAACTCCACCCTCCGGCTTGACGGCAAGGGCGGCTTCTCCATTGTCCATGGCTGGGTGACCTTTAAAGACAAGAAAATAGAGACGAAGGCCGATAATAAGATCTATGGAGCCGGCGTAGGGGGAGATCCTGACGCTCCTCCCATTCCATCCGAGGCGCCGGTGTTGAAAGGCAAGGTGAAGGAGGAAAACGGTAAGTTTGTGATTACCGAGGGAACGTGGACGGTGGCTGCCAACGAGATCGTTTTTGCTCTCGGCCAGAAATTTGAACTAACGACTGTCTCCGAGATTTTTAAGGTCGGCGGTTCCGCCTTCCGCGCAGAAAAACTCTCGATCGTTATCGCCAAGAACGAACAAGGAGAGGCCGGCGTATTTCGCCTGAACGCATGGGAAGATAAAGTAAAGCAGAAAATAAAAAGCCATGAAGATTTGTCGGATACCCTCGACGTCAAGTCCCGCCATCGCTGGGAGATTTCCGGTTCTCTCTGGGATCTCAAGACGGCCTATGAGAAAGGGGACGTTCTTGGCGTGGAACACGCCTTATCCAAGCTCAGCACGATTCAAAATACTTACACAGAGGCGTCCCACTGGACTGAGCGATCGGCACAACTGATCAATCTAGGAGCGCTTGTAGACGATTCGGGAGTGCTTGTGACCAGTGTGGAGGCGCTAAAGACGAGTAAGGTGGACGTCGATAAAACCTTTGCCGCGCTTTATGAGAAGATGGAGAACGGGGCCGCACTTCCAAAGAGGCTGCTGCATCCGGAAGGTCTGGGTCCAAAGACGGTCTATGGCTATGTGACACGCGATGTCACTCGAATCTTGGCGCCTGCCCTTGAAGCTCGAGCGGCGTATCGCGAAGAACATCTGGAAGACATCATGGAGGAAGCCGAATTGGGCGAAAGAGCGAAAGCGTGGTTTACGGCCAAAGCCATTAGAAGCATGGGAGAGGAAGCGGCGAGCCAAATAGGTTACTTCACTTGGGCATGGGAGATGCCTAAAGCGGCAGGTTTTACCGTTTTAAAGAGCTTTGCGAACACCCTTATGTGGGCCGGAGTCAATGGAGGAGAAAATTTAAGGTCGTTGGTTTGGGACGGTGAATTTAAGCACTATGGGTGGGGCAGTGAGTCAAGGGAGCGCCATAGTGACAATATGAAGCTTTTGGCTGAAAGAGCTGAGAAGGGTGATCTCGTTGCGCGGGTGGGCTACGAGTTTGTGGCGGGCGTGGATATGGGTAAGTACGCGCTGTCAATTGTCCATCCGGCAGGAATCCTTATCGCGCTGTTCCTTCCCGAGCTGGAAGTGAATTACAGCAAGACGGGGATGCTGGGTTGGGCTGGCGAGGGCGCCAATGACGCCGCTGTGGTTTTGAAGTTCGCAATGTCCTTAGGACGCGGTCCTTATGCGTTGCTTTATAGAGGCATGGAGGGGGGACTGGCGGCCGCTTCGAAGACGATCGCTGGTCTATCGTGGCAAGGAATAAAAGCGGCTTCGCAAGCCGCTGTCTCATCCGTTGGAACGTTCTTCAAGGCCTCCTCCCATGCTCTCAGGGCAGCGCCTGCTCAATTCACGGGGACATTAGCCGCCATCGGCGCTAGGTATGACGCTTTAGTCGGCAGCCTCGTTGCCCGCGTTTCTACGGCTGTCAACCGCGCCGCTTTGGGCATTGGCAACTTCCTTAAGGTTTCCGTGCCGAATGGCCTCACAGCCGCTCGTAATTTTGTCATAACTTTGCCTCCTAAAGTGACAGCGGGATTGGCCGCCATCGGCGCTAGGTATGACGCTTTAGTCGGCAATCTTGTCACCCGTGTTTCTACTGCGGCCGGATTGATCAAGGGTGTTCCAGGGGCGGCCGCTAACTCCTTTAGAGGGCTGGTCCACGGCTGGAGAGGGTTCGGTCAAGCGGCTTATTCTTCTTCCCAAGCTTACAGGACTGCGCTGAATGTTGGATCGAATTTGCGCGCCGCCGCGGACGTTCCTTTGAAAGCTCTTACGACGCCGGTGAGCAGGGAAGCGATCGTGAGCATGACTCGGTCGGGTTATGAAACGGGATTGGTGTGGATCAGGCTGGATTTGGTCGTGACAATGGCTGGGCATGCTTATCAGTCCATCACGGCAGACAGAAAGTTTGATGCTCAGGCGGTGTGGCAAGAAGCGAAGGCCAATGCGTTAGGCGGGTTTGCGGCCGGCGCTGTTTTCGGCACGGTGTTCAAAACGGCCGGTTTAATGGTCAAGGCCGCCCAAGAGGGCAAAGCCGCCGCCGATGTTTTGAATAAGATCGCCGATTCCTATAAGACCCTTGCGGCGAATACAGGTTTTGCCTCTCCCCAAACGGCGTTTGTGATGGCGGCTTCCGTGACGACGAACGTTGCCGTTGATTTGGCTTACGGAGAGGTCCGGTCAGGGTGGGATTTGCTGGGGAGCGCGGTGAGG
>JACQQY010000068.1 GCA_016206825.1 Candidatus Omnitrophota bacterium | reverse complement strand
GGATGATCGTCTTAAATCCCCCCTGCCCCCTTTGAAAAGAAAAGGGGGTAAGGGCTTTCTTTCCACTAAAGAGAAAAAGTCGAAGAGCAACCCCCTTTTTATTTGAAAGGGGGTAGGGGGGATTTGAGATCTTCCGCTGGAAACAATTACAGGAGGTGAAGGTGGTGAAGGACGGTTGACGGTTGAGGAGTTGGGGTGTTACACTCCTTCGCGAAGGGCCGAAAACCATGCAGTATCCTCGTGAAATCTCCCAAGGAACTTTGAAAGACCGAACGGATTCTCCCACGCGGGATCCCTTTGCGGCGCTGAAGCGCGACGTGAGGTTTCTCACGACGCTTTTGGGTGATGTCATTCGTCAGCAGGAAGGGGAGAGGCTTTTTGCCAAGGTGGAGGAGATTCGAAAGTGCGCCAAGGCCATCCGCCGGAGGCCGTCGGCGGCGCTCATCGCCAGGCAAAAGAAATTTATCCGTTCTCTGAGTCCGGCCGAGGCCTACAAAATAGCGAGAGCCTTCACCATTTATTTTCAACTCGTCAACATTGCGGAGGAGATGCAGCGCGTCCGTCGGATCCGCGATTATGAGAGGGATCCGCATCGGCTCGAGGACATGTCGGTGAGGAAGCTTTTTCACGATCTGCGCGGGCGCGGGATTCCGGGGAGCGCGGTCCTTCGTTTTCTCTCCCGCATGGACATCGAACCTGTTTTGACCGCCCATCCGACGGAGGCAAAACGCCGGACGATTTTGGACCACCTTTTGCGGATCGCGGCGGCCCTTGCCCAGCTTGACCGGGCGGACCTTACTTTTTCCGAACGTGAGAAAGGGACAAACGGCGTGAAAGAGACGCTCGAAATTCTCTGGCAGACGGCGGAGATCCGCCGGCGGAAGGTGGAGGTTTCGGATGAAGTGGAACAGACGCTCTTTTATTTTGAAAGGACGATTCTGGATCTCCTGCCGGATGTTCATGAGAAGGTGCGCCGGGAATTCCGGTCGTTCTACGGCCAGGCGAAAAGAGAGTTCGCCCCCTTTATCCGCTTTGGTTCCTGGGTGGGCGCCGACCGCGACGGGAATCCCAACGTCACCTGTGAGGCGACCAGACGCACGGTCGAAGAACAGCGCGGCGTTGTTTTCCGCGCCTACCTTCGCGCGATGGAGAATTTGATCCGTAAGTTCAGCCAGTCGGAAGGCATGGCGGCGGTGAGCCGGCGGCTTAAGGATTCTTTGGAGCGGGATCGGCGGCTTCTGCCGGATCTGGCGAGGACGTTGGGCCGTTTTGAGCCGAACGAAGTTTATCGCAAGAAGTTTTCTTTCATGCACCGGAAGCTGGAGAATGCGTATCGCCGGAAGAAACCCTTTTACGCTTCTGAGGAGGAATTCCTCGAGGACCTTTTGACGGTGAAGGAGAGTTTGGAAACGCATAAGGGATGTTTGGCGGCTCGGTTGGATCTGGAACGGCTGGTGGATCAGGTGAAGATCTTCGGTTTTTATTTGGCGAGGCTTGATTTCAGGGATCACAGCGCCAAGATCCGGAGGGGCGTTAAGGATATTTTGGATCAATTGAGAACCCTGCGGGAGATTCAAAAAGAGAGCCCCGGGGCTGTGGGGGATTATTTGGTCAGCATGACCGAAAGCACGGAGGATATTTTGGCCCTTTTTTATCTCGCCGAAGAGACGGGGCTTATTGAGATCCGTAAAGGCCGCGTGGTGAGAGGGGACATAGGGATCGTTCCGCTTTTTGAGACCATCGGCGCTTTGGAGAGAGCTCATGAAATCATGGAGAGCCTTTTCCTCGCCCCCGTTTACCGTTCCTACTTGAAGGCTCGTTCCCATAAACAGGAAGTCATGCTGGGGTATTCGGACAGCAATAAGGACGGCGGCTATTTGTGCGCCAACTGGAAGTTGTATCAGGCTCAAAAGAGGCTCGCGCGCGCGGCGGAGCGCCATGGAATCGAGTTGCAGCTTTTTCACGGGAAAGGCGGGACGATCGATCGCGGAGGCGGCGAATCGCATCGGGCCATTTTGGCCCAGCCTTACGCGGCCTTCGGGGGGCGCATCAAGGTGACGGAGCAAGGCGAGGTGGTCGCCCAGAAGTACGCGAACCGGGTCATCGCGGAGAGGAATTTGGAACAGCTTATCACCGCCGTTGTGTGGACCAATCTGGCGGGCAAGGCTGAGATAGAGAGCGGCAAAAAGGCCCTTCTTTGGGAGAGCCGGATGGAGATTTTATCGGATTTGTCTTACCGGTTTTATCGGGATTTGATTTTTGAGACGCCGGGGTTTCTTGATTTTTATGAAGAGGCGACGCCGATCGGGGTTCTCAAGATGACGCGCATCGGTTCGCGTCCAGCGGCGCGAAGCGCGAAGAGGTCTTTCGAGGAATTGCGGGCGATCCCGTGGGTGTTTAGCTGGATTCAGTGCCGGTACGTCCTTTCGGCGTGGTACGGCATCGGTCATGCGCTGGAGGCCTATATAAAGGAAAGGGGACCCGAAGGGCTTAAGGAGCTTCAAGAGATGGCCGCAGAGTGGCCTTTCTTCCGGTCGCTCATCCACAACGCCGAAGTTTCTTTGGCGAAAGCCGACCTTTACATTGCGGAGCAGTACGCCTCGTTGGTGAGGGATGGGGGGCTTCGTGGGAGGATCCACGGGAGGATCGCTTTGGAATACCGCCGGGCCGTCTCCAACGTCCTGCGCATTTCCGGCCGGAAGGAGCTCTTGGATTTCAATCCCGTGCTCAGAGACTCCATCCGTTTACGAAACCCTTACGTCGACCCGCTCAACTACCTTCAGCTCAGGTTTCTCGACGAATTAAGGCGCGAGGATTTTCGTCCCGCCGGAGATTCCAAGCGGCAGAAGATCGAGGAGATCCTTTTGCTCACGGTAAACGGGATCGCGTTTGGGATGAAGAGCACAGGGTAAATAAAAAATTTCGTAATAGTTTAGCGTCCCTCCCCCTGATAAGGGGGAGCAGGAGGGGGTTTGGAGCGAGGGGGTTTGGTTTATAGACAAAATCCAAACCCCCTCTAACTCCCCCTTGACAGGGGGAGGAAGGTTGGGTTGCAAAAGCACACGCCTTTTGTCGGCTTATTCACCTCCACTTATCTCTGGGCGCTTCTTGAAAAGGAGATGCGCGCCTTTTATACTTTAGGTGAGGAAGGGGGCGGGTTGGAATGGGACATACGAGAATGCTCTTATCGGGTTTCGCGCCGTGGGAGATCTGGGCCGAAGAACATCCTGTGGAAGTGTTAAACGCCTTGATTCTCATTATTGTGGTGTTGTCCTTTCTCCTTCGGTAATTTTTAAAGGCCTTCCATTTTTTTCTCCAGTTTTTAACTTTCCTTAACACGAATGTAATGATTGACAACATCCAAAATATTTGTTACGCTTTTCGGCTAATGACTTTTAAAAAGAATTTGTCAGAATTGAGGCCAAACCTAAGTATCTTTATAATTTCTTTTATCCTTTTTGCGTTTGCGGGGTGCGGGCCTTCGCGGGATAAAGATCTCAACACGCTGACGGTTTGGCATTGGATGTCGGACCGCGAGGCGGCGTTCCAGGAGCTTGCCGAACAATTTGAAGAAGAGCAGGGCGTCAAGGTCCGCTTTGATCTTTATGCTCCTTCCGAAGCTTATGCCCAGCGCGTAAAGGCCTCGGCTCAGACCAACACGCTTCCCGATATTTTCGGCATCCTCGGCGAGAAAAGGGACTTCGCCAGCTTCATTCTTTCCGGCTACGTCGCCGGCCTTACCGCTTATTTAAATGAAAAAGACGGCGGGCTCTCCTGGAAGGAGCGGTTTTTTGAGAAGGCCGTCCAGGTGAATGAATTTCTACCCGGAAATGAATACGGGGTCGAGCCGGGGATTTACGCCGTTCCTTTGGACATTACGACGATCCAAATGCTTTACAATAAGAAACTCTACGAGAAGGCGGGGCTGGATCCGAACCGCCCCCCCGATTCGTGGGAGGAGTTTCTCTCGCATGCCCGGGCCCTGCGGGCGAAGGGCATTCCGGGTTTGGTGAGCGGTTTCGGGGAGATTTGGATGATCGAGGCCCTCGCCTCCAACTGGGCGATGAATCTCATGGGGGAAGAGAAGGTTTTTAAGACGTACGAGGGGAAGGTTCCTTACACGGATTCCGATTGGGTCAAGGTTTTGTCTTTGTTCAAGCAGATGGCGGATGAAAAGATCCTGGTGGAAGGGGCCGTCACGATGGTGAACAAAACCGCGGAGCAGACGTTCGCGAACGAAAGGGCCGCTTATGCCTTTAACGGTTCTTGGAGCGTGAACGTTTATCGCGGGATGAATCCTCAATTGGACTATGCGGTGATCCTGCCTCCCAAGATCACGCATATTTATCCCATGAAAATCTGGGGAGGGGCGGGAACTTCCTTCATGGTGAATGACCGTTCTCCGCGCCGCGAGAACGCGATTCGTTTTTTGAAATGGCTGACCGAAGACAAACAGCAGGTCTTTTTCGCCGGGCGGACTCAAAATCTGCCGGCCAATAAAAATTGTTTGAGCGACATCCCGCTCGTCTTGGCTCAGTTCGCCGACGACATGGACAATACGACGCACCCGAACGTGTATCCCGTCAGGGAAAATGCGGCGGTGACCGAGGCTTTTGATAAAGGGATTCAGTCGATCCTGATCGGCGAAAAGACGCCGGAGGCGGTCGCGCGGGAAGTGCAGAAGGTCAAGGAGAAGGAGTTAAGGAAGAAGCAATAATCAGGGTTATTAATATTCATGAATCTCCAAAAAATCCGCCTGGTCGCCGGGAATTATGTCTTCATCCTGCCGGCGCTTTTGCTTTTCGCGACTTTCAGCCTTTATCCCTTTTTCAAAGTTTTCCAGCTTTCCGTGATGGACTGGGACGGCATCTCTCCTAAAATGGTCTACGTCGGTTTTGAGAATTTCAAGGATCTTCTTTTCGATAATTCCGTGTTCTGGCTTTCCATGCGTAACGCCGCCTTCGTCACTTTTCTGGCGTTGACGGTTCAAAATTCTCTCGCCCTTTTCCTGGCGTGGTGCTGTGACCGGGAAATTCGCGGCGGGAACGTCTACCGGGTGATTTTTTACCTGCCGCCGGTTTTGTCCGGGATCGTCGTGGGGCTTATCTGGAATTGGATTTACGACGGCCATTACGGGCTTTTGAACCATTTCCTGCATTTTATCGGTTTGGGGGATTTGTCGCGCGCGTGGCTTTCGGAGGGCAGGACGGCGCTCATCGCCGTTTCCGTCATCCATATGTGGAAGGGTTTCGGCTGGGGGTTTGTGATTCTTTTGGCGGGGCTTCAGAGCATCCCGCGCGAGCTTTATGAAGCGGCGCGCGTGGACGGCGCAAGCGGGTGGGTGGTGTTCAAGAACATCACGGCGCCGCTCATGATCCCCGTGTTTATACTGGTTTCCATTCTTACGATTTTGGGGACCATGCAGATTTTCGACATCATCATTGCGACCACGGGCGGAGGGCCGGGTTACCACACCGAGGTGCCGATTACGCGGATTGTGACCACCATGATCGGCTCTTCCAGGTTCGGCTACGCCTGCGCGATGGGCGTCGTGTTTGGTTTGGTGCTTCTGGCCGTTTCGATGATTCAGATTCGCGTCTCGAAGGCCATGAGACAGGTTTAGAGGATTTCCGATGGCTCGATGGGGCATGGATAAATGGAAGCATTTGGGGTTGAGTTTCTTCATTCATCTTTTCCTCATCGTGGTTTCCCTTTCGTGCCTTTTTCCTTTGTGGTGGGCCTTCGCTTCGAGCCTTAAAACGCAGGGCACGGTTTTTACGGATCTGTCCTTGTTTCCCAAGAGCCCTCATTGGGGAAATTATTACACCGCTTGGGTCCAGGCGGACTTCGGCGTTTATTTTTTGAACAGCTTGTTTTACACGGTGACGGTCGTCCTGGGCGTCATCTTCATCGCCTCGATGGCGGCCTTCGCTTTTTCGCGGCTTCATTTCCGCGGGAAGAACGTTCTTTTCTTTATTTTGATTTCCACGATGATGATCCCGATCCCCGGCTCGTTCATCGCTCTTTACGTGCTTTTGAATAAGCTTCATTTGGTGGACACGCGGCTTGGGTACATTTTGCCCCAGATCAACGGAGGATTGGCGCTGGGGATTTTTCTTCTCAAGACTTTTTTCGACGATCTTCCGAAGGAGCTTGAGGATTCGGCCCGCATCGACGGCTGCGGGCGGTTTCGGGTGTATTGGCATATTGCGCTTCCTTTGGCCCGTCCGGCCATCGCGGTGCTTGCGATCTTCAACATTTTGGCCGTGTGGAATGAGTATCTCTTGGCGATGCTTGTTTTATCGAATAAAAATCTCATGCCGCTTCAACGGGGGCTCATGGTGTTCCAGGGTGCCCACATCACGGAGTATCCTCTGTTGATGGCGGGGATCGTGATCACGGTTTTGCCGGTGCTCGCGGCGTATTTGTTTCTGCAGAAGCATATTATCAAAGGAATAACGGCGGGGGCGGTGAAGGGGTAAAGGGTATAGGGTAGAGGGTAAAGGGGGAAGGATGAAGGGTAAGGGGGGAAGGATTTTAGCGGCGCTGGTTTTTGCCTTTGTTTTCTCTTCCGATGCCCTGGCTTCCTACAGCCAGGGGACGCGGCTGATGAATTCTCACGGGGAGGACATGGAGCTTGAGTTTAAGCTTTATGAGCCGGGAACGGAAACCATCGTGGATTACGCCCGGTACGGGGTGTTCGAAGGCGCCGGCACCCCTCAGTACCGGTATCGCATCACCGATCGGAAAGGTTTGGCGGCGGCCGCCGGAGAAGGGGTATATCCCAATAATTCCGTTTACAAGGATCCCGCTTACCGGATGCTGGTGTCCAAGGGAAAGTTTGCGGGGAGCCGGTGGGATTACGTGCACTTGGATGATCAACAGTTGGCTTTTTATAAGTGGGCGACTTCCCACGATACGCCCGCGGTTCAGCAGTTTTATACGGCCCTTGCTCTTGAGAAGCTTGGAGAAACGACGCAAGCTATTAAGGCCTATTATGCCGTCGTCGTCCATTTCCCCAACCAAGTCGGCTGGACGGTGTGGCATACGCCCATCTACATGTCCCGCATCGCCGTGGACCGGATTGAGTATTTGACTCGCCGGTATCCGGAGCTGGGGATAAAGCTCGTGGACGCCAACATTTCCGTGGAGAACGGTTACAATCTCACCACCGCGGATGACCGCTTCACCGTGAATCCGGGAAGGCTTGTCAGGGTTAATCCGAAAGAATTGAAGCCGAAACGCATTCGCGTTTCGAGGCTTCCCATTGTCCGGAGGATCGGACAGGGCGCCGTTGGGCTCGTGCAATTTAAAAATGGGCACTGGCAGATGAGGGTGGACGGGAAGCCTTTTAGGGTCCAGGCGGTCGCCTACAGCCCCACGCCCGTCGGGAAGACGCCGGATCAAGGTTATGCCCTTGATTCTTGGATGGTCACCGACTTGAACGGCAACGGGAAAATCGACGGCCCGTCCGATGCGTGGGTGGATAAGAATAAAAATAACCGGCAGGATCCGGATGAAAAGGCGGCGGGGGATTTCCAGCTCATGAAGGAAATGGGAGTGAACGCCGTCCGGTTGTACCATCACGCGATGAATAAGGAGCTTTTGAGGGAGCTGTATCAAAAATACGGGATACGGGTCATCATGGGGGATCTTCTGGGAATGTACGCGGTGGGTTCCGGGGCGGAATGGTATAAAGGGACGGATTATACGGATCCCGTTCAACGGCAGAGAATGAAAGAAAGCGTGCGGAAGATGGTGGCGGAACATAAGGATGAGCCTTATCTTCTGATGTGGATGCTGGGAAATGAGTCGAACTACGGAGAGGCAGGAGATCCCGCGAAAGAGAAAGTGGGTTTCGGCAGTCAGGCCAGGACCCAGCCCGAAGCGCTTTACCGGTTTGTGAATGAAGCCGCGGGGATGATCAAAGAATTGGATCCCGCTCATCCCGTCGGTTTTTCCAATGGGGATACGTTGTTTATCGATCTTCTTGCGAAGCACTGCGGCAGCGTCGACGTTTTTGGCGCCAATTCCTATCGGGGCGCGAGCGGTTTCGGCCGGAGTTTTTGGGAGGATGCCAGGAATTTTTTAAATAAACCGGTTCTCCTCACGGAGTACGGGTGCCCCGCTTATTATGCGGGAAAGGATCTCTCATTTGCCGAGGAAAAGCAAATGGAGTATCATCAGGGGAATTGGGAGGATATCCTGGCCAATCAGGCCGGCTCAGGGTTCGGCAATGCCATCGGCGGCGTCATTTTCGAATGGGTGGATGAATGGTGGAAGGCGGGCCCCCCTCCTCAGTTCAATCCCGGCGTTCAAGAAACCATGGGGCAGTTTGCCGCCGCTTTTCCGGATGGGTGGATGTATGAAGAGTGGCTCGGGGTTTTAAGCCAGGGGGACGGCGGTCATTCGCCGTATCTCCGGCAGGTCCGCAAGACTTATGAGTATTACCAAAAGGCATGGAGGAAATCCTCCTCTTGATTTTTTGGTGTTCAAAAGTTTTTTATTTGTTAAACTATTGGGCGGTGCTGTTGCCCAATGAAACCGGTAACTTTAACAGAGCAGTGAAGAATGAAAAATGAAGGAAGGAGCGTAGTCATGCAAAGGAAGTTCGGAGGAGCGCTTATTGGAGTACTGCTTGGAGTCGGGCTGTGGGGGGTGGCCGCTTCCGCTGAGGATGGGAACGTGGCGCCTGTCATGGCGGCATTCAAGCCGTTTCCTGTTTATACCGACGCGAAAGCGAAGGACAATCATTACGTCCCGTCCGGATGGATGGGGGATTTCTCGGACATTAAGCTCAACGAGCGGTGGACGGTCAACCCTCGCACGGGGGGCACCTGCATTCAAATCGGTTATACCGCAAAGGCTTCCCAAGGCGCCAATTGGGCCGGGATTTATTGGCAGAATCCGCCGAATAACTGGGGGACGAGACCCGGCGGCTATGATTTGACGGGCGCCAAGAAACTCACCTTCTGGGCTCGCGGCGAGAAGGGCGGGGAGCGGATCGAAGAGTTCAAGATCGGCGGGATTACCGGAGAGTATGCGGATTCGGACGTGGCGGGGATCGGTCCCATTATTCTGACCCCCGAGTGGCAGGAATACACCATTGATTTGACGGACAAGGACTTGTCCTCGATCAGCGGGGGCTTCTGCTGGGCGACCAACAGCGACGTGAACCCGGAAGGGATTACGTTTTATTTGGATGACGTAAGGTACGAGTAAGTGAGAAAGGGTTTGGAGCATCCCTCCCCCTGATAAGGGGGAGCCGGAGGGGGTTTGGAGCGGGGTTTGCAGACAAAGTCCAAACCCCCTCTAACTC
>JACQQY010000076.1 GCA_016206825.1 Candidatus Omnitrophota bacterium | reverse complement strand
TCCCAGGTCATAGACCGAGATGTCGTTGGGGCCGATGATGCCGGAGATTCGCTCTTTACGCCTTTGGCCTTCATACTCTACACGGGTGATCTCGGAAAGGTCAGAGGGGTCATATTGCTGGACGTAGTTAATCCCTCTCCTGGAAGGTCTTCCTTCATAGACGTACTTCTGGAGGTTGATGACTTCCCGGTCGAGGTTATATTCTTCAACCGAATCGATTCTTTCAGAGCCTCTGGGGCCTTTGTAGAGGGATTTACTGATTAGGTCTCCTCGACCTCGCTTCGTCTTTTCTTCGGAGAGAAGGTCTCCAATGAAGTATTGATCGACTGACTTTAGGATTCGTCTCCAGAGGCCGTAGACATAGTCCTGTCGTCTTTGGGCTTCTCCATCCAGAAAATCACTAAGAATCGTGTTGATGGTTTCTTTGCCTCTTGTTCTTCCGGCGTAGTCGGCTATTTGTTCAAGGCGCCCCGCTCCTAGGATTGTCCAAAGCTCTTTGGGGAGGTTTTTGATGTCGTAGGTTCTTGTTTCATCGAGGACTTCGCCTTTATAGAGGTAGTCGGTTCTTTTCCGGAAGGTGAGCAATCCTTCGCGGTCCCTGGAGTCATCGGAGAGGGTGTACTTGATCCTTTCTTTTTTCTTCTCCCCTTCATAGACGGCGATGCTTCTGAGTCTTCCTTCGCTTCGGAGGAGGTTAAAGAGTTCTTCATCCGAGAGCCCTTGGAGGAGGTCGGCTTTTAGTGTGTTGAGGGATTCTTCGATGGATTGGGAGAGTTTGGCGTTCTGGTCTAGGACTTCGAGGAGACTCTCCAGCTCCAAAGCTCCTAGGATATTCTCGGTTGAGATAAGAGACTTGGCATGGTCGATGGAGACGGCTAGAAGAGACTGACTGGCTAAGAACTCAAGAAGATGGGAAGTGGAGAGGGAGTTTAAGAAGGCTTCTTTGTCCGTTTCAAAGGCTTCTTTTAGGGCTTCCTTCGCAAGTGTCGCTGATTCAAGGAGGCCTTTGGATTCCAAGAGAGCCAGGATATCGTCATTGGTCTTCCCTGAGAGATCTCCAAGGAGAGCTTTTAAGGAATTGAGGTCTTGGCCTTGGACGAGACCTTCTTCTAAGAGAGACTTAAGAAGCTCATCCTCCTTCATCGTGTCAAAGACGTCTTCAAAGAGAAGTCCTCCTAAAAGATCGTCTAAAGAGCCTTTGGAAAGGCCTTTGTTGACCAGAAGCTCAAGAAGTTCGCTTGTTGTGAGATTCCCCAAGTCTTCTTTGGAAGAAAGGACCCCTGAGTCGATAAGGTTTGAGAGAACGGAGTCACTGGAACCAATAAGAAGCCCGATGGAGGGAGAAGCAAGGAGATTCAAGATTTGGGAAGAAGAGAGAGTTTGAAGGAGCTCTAAGGTTCCCAAGTTACTTTTAATTTCGGAGATGGTCTTTTGAAGAAGGCCTGCTTGGGAGACGGCTTCGAGAAGCTCATCGTTTGAGAGGGTGTCAATATTGACTCCTTGAGACGCCAGGGTTTGTTTGACGGAGACAGCCGTTTGGCCTTCTTTCAAGGCCTGTTTATCTTCCAGAATCTCAAGAAGCTTGTCTTTCTTGACTTCTTCGAAGACCTTCTGGAAGTCAAGCTTCGATAGGGTGGCGCCCGCGTCTTCTGAAAGGAATCCCTTGGTATAGAGAAGATGGAGAAGCTCTTGGGCCTGGATGTCTCCAAGAAGCTGGTCTTTGGAGAGGGAACCCAGAACCTCATCCGCGCTTGCCTTTAAAAGCCCTTTTGTCGAGAGAAGCTCAAGGAGTTCTTTGGGGGAGAGCTTCTTCAGCTTCTCGGAAAGGAGGACGTTCTTGAAGCTCTCATCCCGGAAGTTGAAGTAGTTGTCGGCCACGAATCTTTTGACATCCGAGATGTCGAAGGTTTTGACTTCTTTGAGCTTGCCGCTTGGGTCGTATTCATAGTAGGTGAGGCTTGTAGGATCATTGTCGTTGTCATAGTCGCTTAAGGTGTAGAGGATCTGTTCTTTTTCTTTCTCGCCCTTGTAGATGGAGATGGATTCAAGGTCTTCTTTGAGGAGGACTTGAAGGCTTGGGGGGGCAGGCTGGGGGGTGAGATTCTTTCCTTCGATGTTGTAGGTTCGGACTTCTTTAAGGGCTTCTCCTTCGTACTGGTAAAGAGAAAGTTGAGTGGGGAGGTTTGTGTCGTCTTCGAAGCCTCCAAAGACGTGGGAGGTGCGTCTTTGATCGCCTTCTCCCTTGAAGTAGGTGATGGAGGCGATCATGGCGTCTGAGAGGCCTTGTTTCTGGAAGTTCTGGAAGCCTCCGAGGAATTTGTCTCCGTCACGCCCTTCTATTTCTCTGGCAGAGTCGATGAAGTGCTGGATGCCGGCGTCGGTGACGTCGTACTGCACGATTCTGGCGAGGTTGTCTCCTTCGTACTCATAGAGATTAAGGGTGGTGGGGCGGCCTCCTTCGTCGGAGTCTGTGAGGGTGTATTCGAGTCTTCCGGCTCCGCCTTCACCTCCGCCTCTGCGGCGGTCGTCTTCGAATAAGGGTTTTTTGCGGGAGCGCATGCGTTCGGTGAATTCATCCTCCAAGGAGCGCGCCAGATCACTCAAATCTTCTCGACGCTGCATAAACTCTTCATGCTTCCTCTGCTGTTCTAAGAGATAACGAGGGAGGAATTTGCTTTCTTGTTTTTCTTTCTCCCGCTTTAATTCAAAAAGAGAGCTGGGTTCGGCGGCCCACAGGCAGTCGGAGGTTAAAAAAGCCATCGCAACGACCAGGGAAACGGCTCGCACCCATAGAGGCCAGCGGCTCCTGCTATTTTTACTGTTGTAATTTATCTCTGTGTTTTCCATCGTTTTTAAACGTAAATCAAATACCTTTTAAAAATTTTAAAAAACAAAGTATACAAATCCTCTTTCTTTCTGTCTTGCCTTTGCCATTCTTTCATCATCTTTCACCACGAATTTGCCAGTTCCTACTACTTCCACCACCTATCTCTTTGATTTAAGCATCTTATAAATGCTTATTTAAAACACACTAACTATAGAAATTATGGCACAAAAGACCGTGACTATCAATTATAATAGCTAAATTTTTTTCTACTAACAGTTTTAACTAATCATCCTTGTAAGAAACGCCCTTTTAACCGACCAAGAGCTCTTATAAGATCCTGAGATAAGATATAAAAGGAAGGCGTCACAGCGAGCGTTAACACGGTGGAGCTTAAGATGCCCCCAATGACGGCCATCGCCAATGGAGACCATAAATTAGCCCCTTCCGTCCTGTCAATCGCCATGGGGACAAGCCCCAACACGGTCGTGCTGGCCGTCATCAAAATGGGCCTCAGCCTATCGGCATTGGCCATGACGGCGGCGCGGTAGTGCGACAAACTTTTTTCCTTTATATAGTGATTGATCCGGTCGATCAACATGATAGAGTTATTGACGACGATCCCAGCCAACATCACCATCCCCAAGAGAGCGCCCACTCCGATGGACCGGGGACCCGCATACAAAGCGGCGATGGCCCCGATAAGCGCCAAGGGAACGGCCGCCATGATCAAAACCGGCTGGTAAAAAGACTCAAAAAGAGAGGCAAGCACGAGATACACCAGAACCAGCACGAACAAAATCATGGCCCTCATCTGTCTCTGGGAGCGCATCAGCAGAGGATAATCCCCGCCCACCCGGTAAAAATAATCCTCCGGGAAGGGGATGCTTTTAAGGCTTTCTTTAATTTTTTCCACCACCTTGCTGAGCGGCACCTTCCCGATGTTGGCGCTGACCTGAATCATCCGGTTCCTGTCCTTTCTCCAAATCTCGCTGGGGCCGAGGCCGAATTTGAAATTCGCGACCTGGTCGAGCAGGACAAAATCCCCCTCTTCTCCCGTCATGTGCAAACGGTACAAATCCTTGAACGTCTTCCGGTATTTCTCGTCAAGCCGCGAGATCGTCTCCACCTCCGTTCCCTCCGTGTGGAAGACCGTCGCTCGAAATCCTCTCATCTGGCCGTGGATCTGATTGGCGGTATCGCTCACGGTAAGCCCTGCCATTCCCGATTTCTTTTTATCCACCAACACCTGCATCTCCGGCCTTCCCTCCCGCATTCGAATCTTGGTGTCCGAAAGACCCTTGATCTGCTCCAGACGATTGGCCACCGCGATCGCCAGCTCTCTCATCTTGTCGTAGTTGTACCCGAAAATCTCGAGAATCACTTCCTTCGTTCCCACCTGCTCTTCCTGCTGGAAATAAATAAAAGCCGGATGAAGCTTGTTCGTTTCCTGGCGGATGCCCTCGATGATGTCATCCACCGATCGCTTCCGCTCGGTTGACCGAACCACTTCGACGTACACTTTCGAGGACCACGCCTCCACGCGGGAGCTGACGGTCTTGGCCTCCGGGACGGCCTTCACGATATTCTCGACCTTCTTCACCATTTTGTCCGACACGTCCAGGCGCGCGCCGGTCGGCATTTCAATGAAGGCCGTGAACTTGTTCTGCTCGGTGCTCCCCAGGTACTCGGTGCCGAACCGGGACATGAGGAAAAGGGAGACCGCAAAAAGAACGACCGCCCCCGCAAAGACCGTCCTTCGATTCCGGATAAATTCAAACAAATATCTCCGCTGAAAACGCGTCACGCCCTTCACCCAAAGATCTTCGCCCGCGTGGACGATCGCCAGCCCCGGCCTTGAACACATCATGGGGACGAGCGTCACCGCGCAGATGAGAGAAATAAGAAGCGACGCGACGATGGTGAGGGCCATACCGGAATAAAGCTTTTGCAGTTCTTCACCCACGAAAACAAGCGGCAAAAATACGATCACCGTCGTGACGGTGGACGCCACAATGGCCAGAAACATCTCACCGCTCCCATGGACCGCCGCCCGGATCACGTCTTCCCCCGCTTCCCTTTTCTTTAAAATATTCTCGAAAACGACGATGGAATTATCCACAAGCATCCCCACGCCCAAAGCGATGCCAAAGAGCGTCATGACGTTAACGGTCAGTCCGATGCTCCGCATAAAAATGAAAGTCCCGATCACGGAAATCGGAATGGGGAGCGTGACGATGGCGATCGAACGAAAGTTTCGAAAGACCAGGAGCGCCGCGGCAAGGGCCGCAAAAAGAAGATAGAGGAGAATTCCCTTTGAAAAAAGGGTAAGGGCAACGAGCCCCAGCACCCCGGCAAGCAGTTTCCCGCTCATCTTAAAAAGAAAGAGAAAGAAGACAAGGATGATGAGGATGGCCCCCTGAAGCAAAGAAGACTGGAGATTGGTGATTGCCTTTTTGATAAACTCGGCTTGATTGGACGTCACCACGAGATGAATGTCGCGTGGAAGCTTTTTCTTTAAAACTTCGATCTCCTCCAAAAGATCGCCGGCAACCGTAATGGTGTTTTTGGTGGTTTCTTTTTGAACGTAAAGAGTGACGACGGGTTTTACGTTGAGGCGCGCATATCCCACGGGTTCCAAATAAGAATCCTTCACCATGGCCACGTCCTTCACCCGGACGATAGCCCCCCCCGGAAGGCGGCGAAGACCCAGGTTTCCGATCTGATCGACCGTTTCAAACTGCCCCATGACGCGCACCAAGAACCGGTCGCGCGTGCGCTCCACTTCGCCTGAAAGCAAATTCAAGTTGTTCGCGCCCAGGGTGCTCGTGACCTCGTCGATGGAAATCCCGTAAGCCGCGAGCTTTACCTGATCCACTTCCACCAAGATCTTTCGCTCCCTCCCGCCCACGACTTCGACGTTCGCCACGCCGGGAACCCGTTTTAAGGTTTCCTTCATCGTTTTATCCACGATCTTCCGGATCTCTTCGGTCGAGCGCATCTCGCTCGTGGCCGAGACGATGAGAACCGGCACGTCCCCTTGCGAAAACTGCGCGATCACGGGCTTCTCAATTTCCTTGGGAAGCCTGTTCTTGATTTTGGCGAATTTCTCCCGCACCTCGAGGGCCGCAAAGTCCATGTCCGTTCCCGGACGGAAGCTCAAGACCACCGTGGACTCCCCCTCCTTCGAAATCGACAAAAGCTGTTCGAGATTGCTCACCGTCGCCACCGCTTCTTCGATGGGCTTCGTCACCTGGGCCTCCACCTCCGTCGGCGGAATCCCCCCGCGGATGTTGATGACGATGCTGATCTGACCGAAGGACGTGTTGGGATAAAGCTCGACGGGAAGCTTGGTGAGGGACACCACGCCGAAAATAATCACGATCCACGTCACCATGAGAACCGTGACGGGTTTTTTAATGGAAACTTCAGGAAGATTCATCCGCACCACCTACTGTTTTTTAGGTCGTCGAAAGCGGGAAGCGATTTCTTCCGTTCCAATATAAAGGGCTGGGATGACGACGAGCGTCAGAAAGGTGGCGATCAAAATTCCTCCCATCACCGTGACGGCCATGGGCGCTTGGAGCTCCGCCCCCTCGCCGATCCCGAGCGCCAAAGGCACGAGGCCTATCGCCGAAGAGAAGGCGGTCATGAGGATGGGCCGGAGGCGCGTCTTGCCGGCCGCGATCGCCGCTTCCCGGACGGACTTCCCCTGCGCCCTCATCTGGTTGATGAAATCGATCAAAATAATCCCGTTGTTCACCACGATGCCGCCAAGAAGAATGATTCCGAGCATCACCACCACGCTGATAGGCGTATGGGAAACCCAAAGAGCGAGACTCACTCC
>JACQQY010000069.1 GCA_016206825.1 Candidatus Omnitrophota bacterium | reverse complement strand
CTTTTCTTTTTAAAGGGGGCAGGGGGGATTTGATCTACCGTCGGTAATTAATGTTACGGAGTACTGGGAGGGGTTATGAACGCGCTTTTTGGATGGAACTTCAAACCTTCAACACGATCTTTCCAAAATTCCGGCGGGATTCCATGCGGCGGTGGGCGGCGGCCGCTTCTTTTAGAGGAAAAATTTTATCGATGGTGGGTTTCAGAGAGCCTGTTTCAACGAGCTCCAACACCCTATGAAGCTCGGCCAAACTCCCCATGTAACAACCAAGGATGCTGATCTGCTTCGCAAAAAGAGCGCGGATGTCCACTTCGGCCTTTGGCCCGGAAGTCGCCCCGCAGACGGCCATGCGGCCGCCGCGCGCAAGGCAGGCAAGGTTTTTTGGCCACGTGTCGGGCCCGACGTGCTCGAAAACCACGTCAACCCCTCTGCCGCCCGTCAGTTTTTTCGCCTCTTCCGCGAAATCTTTTTCCCGATAAAGGATCACCTGATCCGCCCCCAGCTTCTTGGCGGGTAAAACCTTTTTGGAGCTTCCGACCGTCGTGAAAACGACCGCTCCCAAAAACTTGGCGATTTGCACCGCGGCGCTCCCAATCCCTGAACCCGCCGCATGAATGAGCACCTTCTCCCCCGGCTGGACGTTCGCTCTCGTCACCAGCATGTGGTAGGCCGTGAGAGACGCAAGGGGTATCGAAGCCCATTCTTCGAACGAATACCGCCCCGAAACCGGAATCACGAACCGTTCATGAACCGCCGCTTTTTGCGCATACGTCCCTTGCGTTTGCAAACCCAAAATTTGGAAATGAGGAGAATAGCTGTCTCTCCCCGCGACGGCTTCCGGAGCTTCCAAAGGCGCCTGGCCGGGCGAAATCACCACCCGCTCATCTTTCTTAAACCGCTTCACCGCCGCGCCCGTCTTCAAAACCACACCTGCCGCGTCGGAGCCGGGGATATGCGGCATGGGAATCGAAACGCCCGGAAGCCCCTGCCGCGCCCAAACGTCCAAGTGGTTCAACGCGCAAGCCTTCACCTGCACCAGCACGTCATTCGGCCCCAAAGCAGGGTCTTTCATCTCCCCGACCTTCAGAACCTCCGGCCCGCCATGCTTTTCAAAAAAGACCGCTTTCATCCCCATCACCTCCCCCTCCCGCGAATCAAACAAAAGCGAGCGTCATTCGTACAGCTCCGTTTAAATTATTATTGCGCCCAGTCATCTTCAACCGGCAAGTCAAACCATGGGGTCAGTTCCCAAAATCTGTAATTCTTTCCTTTTAAGAATGCCGTTCTCTCGCAACCGATCCATAGTTTTTGGGAACCGACCTTTTTCCTCAGTAAAATTAGTCATTACCACGTTTATTACCACGTTTAATGGGTTTATTACCACATTTCTCCCAGAGGGCCCCACGGCCGGCGCCTTTGCTCACGATGCGGCCTTCCTTGCGGAGGCGGTTTAAGATAACCCGGATCATATCTCTGCTCACCGATGGACATAATCTTTCAATATCTGAAATACTGAAAGTCTGCGGCAGATCATCAATCGTTTCTTCCACAATTGCCGTCTTTGCTCCCCGGGCCTTAGTGATCGTGCCGACACGGCGTTCAAATTCCTGATAGGCCCCGATCAAGACGCCAAGCGAATACTCCCACCACGGCTTGAGGCTGTGTTTGCCTTCTTGCCAGCTCTTTGACGATAACTGCAAAGCCTCATAATATGTTTCTTTCGATTCTTCAATCAAACGTTCAATTGAGATATATCTCCCGACCGTATAATCAGCTTGATGAAGCATTAAAACCGTTAAGAGCCTCGATACACGTCCGTTGCCGTCGCTAAAGGGGTGAACGCAGAGAAAATCAAAGACAAACGCCGGAATAAGAATGAGCGGGCTGGTCTGGCGTTTATCCATAAGGCGGTTAAACCTGACGCATAATTCTTTCATATAACCGGGCGTCTCACGGGCCGAGACCGGCACAAATCTTGTAATCCAGCGCCCATCAGAAAGACGCTCCTCGATAGAATTATCCCGTTTCTTCCACTGGCCAGCCGGGACGTCCGTGCGTAAGTAAATCTGCCGGTGCAGGTCTAAAATGGTCTTTTCATCAATAGGAAATGCCTCTGGCTTGGTGTGAATTTTTGACAACGCCTCACGATAGCCGAGGATTTCCGCTTCCGAGCGGTCTTTCGGCTTCGATGGATGCGCCATAAGCTCCTTAAAACGCTTTGAAGGCACGGTCACGCCCTCGATCCTGTTCGATGACTCCGTGCTTTCAATAATGGCCGTCTGTTTCAGCGTCGCCAAGACTTGAGGCGTCTGATGCTGAAATAAATCCTGCCTGCCTTTATACTCGCCGAGCTTCTGAAGCAATCCGCCCATCTCGATGGGGATCGCCTGTCGGCCCAAAAAATCAATGTCTAATGATTTCATCGGTTATCTCTCTATAAAACTAAATTCTCCCAGTTGTCATTACTGGTCGTCAATGTCTTACCATCTTTATTAAAATTAACAGAAATCCACCGGCCTGTAAATGTGCGAGTATCGGTGTTTGTTACAATTCCACCGAATAGTTTACACACAGACCATGAGACCATGGGGTCAGTTCCCAAAATCTGCAATTCTTTCCTTTTAAGAATGCCGTTCCCTCGCAACTGATCCATAGTTTTTGGAAACTGACCCTTTTCCTTTTATTGCGCCCAGTCATCTTCAACCGGCAAGTCTGCCGATGGCTTAAGCGTAACCCATTTCAATACGCCAAGATTGCGAATAGCTTGAGCAACCTCTTTTTTATCGAGCGGAGGACGGCGTTTTTGTTTCCATTTCATCACTTCCTGTAAAATATCATCCTCAGACATATTGTTTTTATTCATTTCGCGCTCAACGAAAAGAACGGCCGCCACAATTTCAGCCTTGTGGGTATCTAAGCGCAGGAAGAGGTCGATTGTCTTGTCGATCATCTTATCCCATTTCTGAAAAGTATCCTGATATTTCAAACGATTCTTCTCATACGCGAGACCCGGGACAACCTGAAACATAGAGCCGCTTTTTTCTTCCTGTAACAACCCGGCATTCGATAACCTTCTCTTAACATCGTTCAACTCCTTGCAATAAGGCCCATACGAGCCGCGGACATGCGTTAGACCGGTAGGAATACCTAATGCTGTAGCGACATAGGCGATCTTTTGGAAAATAGTCCTGCCAACAGGCATATGATACGCCTGCTTTTCAATGCGATGGACTATTTCAATCAATGCAACCCAAGCAGGTTCTAATTTTTGGAGAATCGCCTCTCCCGACTTGACATCCCGCAAATTATATTTTTGCAGGAGAAATTTCTCGGTTAACTGCGCAGGCGGTGTGCCATATGGAGCGTACATTTTAACTGGGATTTCCAGTTTTGAGAGATGCTTGTAGATCAAAGGGCCGACTGTTTCCCATAGCAATTGACCATTACCACAACCTAACGGCGGAACCGCTATCGACTCAACACCCCATTCCCTATACTTTGAAACTAATATCTTAAGTCCTTTTTCGATATCCTCGACCCGTGATGCCGCTCGCCAATCGCTCTTGGTTGGAAAATTGATCACCTGCGGAGCGAAAAGCGAAGACATCCTGAATAGATAAGGAGCTCCCGGCTTGACTTCGCCCTTCTGACAACGAGCCGCATAATCGTCAAACATCTCGGGATAACGTTTCTTAAATTCAACCGCAATTCCTTTGCCCATAATCCCGACGCAATTGACGGTGTTAATCAATGTCTGTGCTTTAGAATTAAAAATATCTCCGACTAATATTTCCATAATACCCCCCTTTTTTTTAGAAAAATATGCTTTCTTTAATTTTTACAAGCAAGGTTGAAACCTGCCTAAAATTGTTTAGCGCTGTAGTATTCGCCACATACGCTCCGAAAATATAAGAGCAATTAACACATTTTGGCACCAATACCTCTGCGCACTTTATACCCTTCATTCTATATTCTTCCCTAGAATCTTCTCTGTTAATCCAAAACGCCGCAAAAATCTCAGAATGCTTCAATAAAGGCAATCCTTCACTAACTGATTTAAACCAACAATCCCGGCTCGCATTTTGGTCGGTGACAATAACTCCTTCTAACGATAAGACATCGCTCTTAATACGCAATACGCAAATAGTGTCATTCATATCTCGCCGGGCACTAAGCATAGGATTGTGTGCATCAAAATATAAATTGGCATAATCATGCAGGCGCTTATTCGTCCCGGGAATTTTCTTATTCTGTCTGCGTTCCTGAACTCCTTGCTCTGCGATAGAGCGATGATGAACCCTGTGGGCTTCATTATGTGAAAGAATACCGTCACGCATGATCGAAGCGACGTTCGATATTGGCACTATACAATAAAGTTCGTGAATATCCCTTAAATTCATTTGTCTTTTTTCGATCCCTCAACAAGCTTGCACACACCTTTAAGCGTCGCTGTAGGTCACCGAATCAGCACCTATTACGGGAATAGGTTTTCCATCTGTGTCAGTAATTATAAATTGACCGGGTTCACTATCAAAAGCAAAACCCAATCCTGTTTTCGGAACTTTGGTTAATCGAAGCGTAGCAACTGTGTTGTCTTGAGACATAGCAACAGTCGCATATTCAGGATTTTTGGTTAGCTTTATTGGAGGAAGTGGTCCTGTGCCCGTGATTACAACGTCTCCGGAAATAAGCTGATCTCTCTGTGGCTTCACAATACCTTGTCTGGTCTTCTTCTCGTAATAATATTCCGCAGAATTTGTTAGCTCGAGGGACCCCACGGGAAGCTTATAAGAAAACTTGGTGGTTCTTTTCTTAAGGGGCGGGTCAGACTTATTATTTGAAAATAGCCGGCAACTGTATAACCAAAAAGTTGCAAGCAAAAATAATATGAGAACCGGGATTAATTTCATGACGATCTTCTTGCTTTTATACGGGTTATCAATCATGAATATCTTGGCCAAAGTAATTGTTTAACACGCATGGGGTCAGTTCCCAAAATCTGCAATTCTTTCCTTTTAAGAGTGCCGTTCCCTCGCAACTGATCCATAGTTTTTGGGAACCGACCCTTTTCCCTAGCTTCGAGCCTTGAAATTTCGGATGAAATCTTGGGTGCCCAAATCCGTGTAGTGGCGCCGGTATCCTTCGGTGAATGGCCAATCAAGACGCTTGGTGAAACCTATGTCTTTGAACAGCTCCTCAAGAGAAATGCCCCGCTCACCCATCTTAAGACGTCCAATCGCCTTGTAAACGATACTATCCGTCGAGACGATTAAACATTCCTCCTGAGACCCATAAAAACGAGTCAGCGTGGTTAACTCTCCTTTGTCAAAGCGCTCATAGTAGGTACGGTCAAATTTGTCAACGAACCCGGAAACTTGGCTTGGTAATACGCTCACTACTTTTGGATTCCCCTTTTTCATCCATGGCTCCAAATCGATCGGACGCTGTTTTCCTTCATCGTCCTCGTAATATTGGATCTCTCCGACAACATCGTCGGTCAGCAAAAGTTCGTAGTTTTCCAGCGCCTTCTCCCACAAACCGAGTTTAAACAACTGTATGGCGATGCCTGTGTCAGAGACTATCGGACGGCACTTGGATCGGCTCTGGGACATGGGCTGACAATACTTTCTCTGCGTCCTTGCGGGTGGGTTTTATGAATTTCAGGTAATCCAGATACCGGCCGATAGAAATCTCCCCCATCCGCAGCGCCTCCTTGGCAAGCGCAATATAACGATCAGGATAATAAATGGGTTCCTCGTCCTTTCGCGGCCGCTTAAAAAAAGCGCTTTCACCGGCCATTTCACCGGCTTCCGCTGATGTAAAGTGATAAATGTTTTTCAAGCGCCAAATGAGAGCATCCAATGAAACGTCGAAAAGATTGGCAATGTCATCCAGTTTTTCAAAAGAAACCTTTCCTTCATGGTCTTTTGCCGACTCAGTGCATTCCTTAACACGCGCGGCAGGCATCAGAAGACACCCGGCAAAATGCTGCGAAAATTTTTCTTCTTGATCGCCCTCCAGACATTGATTCGCGGAATGGTTTCTGATTTTCCAGATCAAAAGGTGGAACAGCTCATGAGCAAGATCAAAATTCCTGCGCCACTTTTTGTGAGCTGTGTTTAATATGATGACTGCGCCGTAATTGTCATCATAAAAGCATGCGGATGACGTCCCATCGCCGCCTAAATCCATATGAAAGATTTTGACATCATACACTTCTTCGAGCGTCTTATAGAGAACGGCTCCGGGATAGTCGCCTAGACCCATTTCCCGGATAACTCTTTCGGCCAGCTTCCCAGCCTCCGGATAAGACTGGATGGGCTCATTGACAAAAAGATTCTTAAACGAATTAACCGGGCGGCTCTTTGTCCATGATTCGAGATTGTGGTATTGACGGGCAAGCTGGCGGAATTCGGCTTCGAGAAGCTCGCATTGGGGCGATGCCGGTTTATTCCGCCAAAGAACGGCTTCACGGCTTTCGACAAAACTCTCATCAAGGAAATACGCGATAGGCTTCCGGTAAAGATCGGCTAAATGTTGTAATTGAGTGACGCTGGGCTCCCTTTTATCGTTCTCAAAATCACTCAACGAAGAAATTCCGATTTTACTCTGATCTTCAACCTGCTTAAGGGTTAAATTCAACCCCTCCCGAGCTTCTCCAAGCCTTTGTCCAATGGACATTTAGGTCGCTTCCCTCCTTTTATTTCTCTTATACAGGAAATTGTATACTAAATTATATTTATTTTCAATGCTATTTTCTGATATATAGAAACTGAGAGGGACGTCGTATTTGATTACTCTATATAGCTCTTCACCAACTCCACAAACAACCTCACTCCCACTCCGGTGGCGCCAACGGGTGACAAAGGTTTGGCGCTGTCCGCCCATGCGGTCCCTGCCACGTCCAGATGCGCCCATGAAGAAGCGTGGTCCGCAAACTCTTTGAGGAACATTCCAGCGGTAATGGTCCCGGCGGACTTTTTGCTGATGTTTTGGATGTCCGCATACGTGCCGCGGATGAACTCGCCATATTCCTCATAAAGCGGAAGCTCCCAAAACCTCTCTCCTGCTTTTTCGCCGGCCTTCCTCACGCGCTCCAAAAATGAAGCATCCGTGCCCATGAGGCCGCTCACCACGTCCCCGAAAGTCACCGCGCAAGCCCCCGTCAAAGTCGCAATGTCCACGAGCGCCATCGGTTTATAGCGGGCCGCGTAACTCAACGCATCCGCCAAAATGAGCCTCCCCTCCGCATCCGTATTCAACACCTCGACCGTCTTGCCGTTCAAACACCGGATGATGTCCCCCGGACGCTGGGCGGTCGAGCCGGGCATGTTTTCGCAAAGCGGCGTAAGCCCCACCACCTTCACCGGCAGTTTCAAATCGGCGATCGCCTTCATCGCCCCCATCACCGCCGCGGCGCCGCACATGTCGAATTTCATCTTATCCATGTCGTTTGAGGGTTTGATGGAAATGCCTCCCGTATCGAACGTGATTCCCTTTCCGACCAAAACAAGAGGTTTCGGATGAACCCGCTTTGGAACTTTGTTTTCAAGAATCACAAACCGCGGAGGATTGACACTGCCTTGACTGACGGCAAGAACTCCTCCCATCCCGAGGCGTTTTATTTCCTCTTTCCCCAGGATCCGGCAGGCTAAACCATTCGCGGAGGCCATCTTCTTTGCCGCCTCCGCCAGATGGGCCGGGGTCATCACGTTCGCCGGTTCATTCGCAAGATCCCTTGCGAAACAAACGGCCTCCGAAACGATCTCCGCCTCCCGCACCGCTTTTCCCACAACGGGAAGATTCTTCTCGCCGGCAAAAACAAGCTCCGCCTCCTTTAGGGTTTGCTTCGAATTGGGCTTGGACTTATACCGTTCGAACCGGTAACCGGCAAGCCTCGCCCCTTCGACGGCGGCTCCCGCCAGCTCCCCCAGAGAAAATTTTTCAAAGAAGCTTTCCAAATCAAATCTCATGGAAGAAGCCCGCATCGCCTTCGCCTGCGAGAGGGCCTTTGCGGCCGCCCGCCGGACGCGCTCAAGGGTGTACTTCTCCTTCTTCCCCAAACCCACGACGAACACGGAGCCCGCGCTCTTCAGAAACGGCGCGGGCAGAAAAAATCCTTCGTCGGCCTTCGCTTCGAATTTTTTCGAAGAAAGCGCCTTTTCTATCTCCTTCTTCGCCGCCCGATCCAAAACCGCAGATCTAACAAGATGCCCTTTGTTTTCTTCAAAACACCCCACGACAAGAACTTCGCTCTTCCCCTGAGACTCTTTAAAAACCCGGCACTCGATCTTCATCCCTTTATGTCTCCATTTTTATCTTCAGCCAAATGAACCCGAACCTTGACGGTTCCGTTTCTGGGCTTGGGCATCCGTCCCACAAGCTCCAAGGCCTTGCTCTGCGCCAGCGCCCTCGGAAAATCGAGGCGAATGCAAAATTCATGCGAAATTTTAACGCCCTGCCTCTTGAGCGCCTTGAGAAGCTCCCCGAACTGATGAGCCCCTTGAAGCGCGCCGCCCTTCACAAAAAGCTCAAGCGCCTCGACGCGCTTCTTCTCCTTCAAGCGGCTCGCCACGTCGCTCCGAACCTGCGAAGGCAGCACAAAACTCCCGCTCTCAAACAATCCAGCCATTCCTTCCCTCCCTTCAACAATCTTTCGGTGAAAATGAAGAGCGTGTCGTAGGGGCGGACCTGCGTGTCCGCCCAAGACCTCTTTTGGGCAGACACATAGGTCTGCCCCTACATAACGGTCTAGCTGCGGCGGGTGACGGCGGACGAAGCCCTCGCCAATATGCCGAGGCTTTTATCGGCATATTGGCGAGGTGGCCGCCGGCAGGACCCGCCAAAGCTAATCTAGCAACTTAACCATCCTACTCCACCAGCAAGGGCGTCATCTCCACCCCTTCCTTATACCCCAGCCTCTTCAGAAAATCCTGGACGAGCTCCTCCTCCACCTTCGTGCAATGCTCATGCTCCATCGTAGAGCAAGGAATTTGTCCGCCGGCGATCATCCCATGCCCGCCGGCCGTTCCCTTTTTGCCGATGAGCCTCCTCAAAAAACGCCCCGCCTCCCCGCGAGTATGGGTCGTTCGAAGCGAAACGAGGATCCGATCCTGGTAACGTCCCAAACACATCGTCCAGCCGATCCGCTCGCACCGGAGCATAAAATCGGCGATCAAGGCGACGAAGTCAGGATTCGACACCTCTCCCAAAGAAGTGGCGACCGCGTTCTTATAGACAAAACTATGGTGGAAAGCGCGATTGAGAGTGACGTAGTAATCCCGTGGAAGCTTGGGGTGCTGGATGTGAGCCAAAAACCGCTTATGGCTTAAGGGGAAGAGGGCCAAATAGGCCTGCACGTCTTTTTCGCCGGCCTCCCGCCCTAAATCCTGCGTTTCGGAGCTTATCCCGTACGAAAGCGCCGTCGCGATCTTCGACGGGACGTCGAGCCCGCTTCCCAAAAGGTACTCCGTGAGGATCGTGGCCGTCGAGCCGTAACCCTCCCTCACGTCGACAAAATCGGCCTTTGTGGTTTTACGCAGCGGGTGATGGTCGATCACGAGGACCGGTTTGCGGTTCGTCCGAAAGGAACTGTTGCCCGTCCCGGGCTGTGTGTCCACGAAGGCAAAGTCAACGCGGGGGTTGATGTCCGAATCCGAAAGAGGCTTCATACGAAGGCGAAGCACGCGCACCATCGCCCGGTTCTCCGCCCGGCCGACGATGCCGCCGTACTTGACCGCGCAAGGAACGTGAAATTTGTTCTTCACGATATAGGCCAGCGTCACCGCGCTCGAAACAGAATCGGGATCGGGGTTGTCATGCGTCAGAACGACAAGGCGCTTGGTATTTTTGAGAGCCTCCTCCATTTTCTGCCAGCGCTCTTGGAGTTCTTGGGAATCCGTCAGCATGGCTCTCTTTAATAACGGGGGCAGTCCGGATCGACCTCAAGAGACCATGCGTCGATCCCGCCCTTTAGGTTCTTGACCTTCCTGAAACCCAATTTTTGAAGAAGCGCGACGGCCTTGGCGCTCCGCCCGCCGAAATGGCAGTGGACCACAATGTCATCGGCCGTGTCCAGCTCATTCGCCCTTTCGGCGACCGTGCCCAGAGGAATAAGCCGGGAGCCCGGGATTTTGCAAATCGCGAATTCCGACGGCTCGCGAACGTCCACCAAAACAAACTTTTCCTTCCGGTTTATTTTGTCTTTGAGCTCCGCGGCGGTCATCTCGGGAATGCCGTCCTTGGCTTCCTCTTTTTTCTCTTCCCCGCGGCCCAATCCGCAAAACGCCTCATAGTCGATGAGCTCTTTGATCGTGGGATTCTCGCCGCAGACGGGGCACTTCGGATTCTTCCGGAACTTTACCTCCCGGAAATGCATCTTGAGAGCGTCATAGAGCAAAAGCCTTCCGATCAAGCTCTCCCCCTTCCCGAGAATAAGCTTCACCACCTCCGTTGCCTGGATGACTCCGATGACGCCCGGAAGGATTCCCAAAACGCCCCCCTCCGCACAGCTTGGCACCATTCCGGGAGGGGGCGGCTCGGCGAAAAGGCACCGGTAGCAAGGCCCCTTGCCCGGATAAAAAACCGTCGCCTGCCCTTCGAAGCGGAAGATGCTCCCGTAAACAAAAGGCTTCCCGGCAAACACACAGGCATCGTTCAACAAATACCGCGTTTGAAAATTATCGGTGCCGTCGAGGATGATGTCATAATCGCGGATGACCCTCATCACGTTCTCACGGGACAAACGCTCATCGTAAGTGACGACATGAACGTGAGGATTAATTTCTCTCAGCCTCTTTTTCGCCGACTCCACCTTCGGTTGATTGACGCTCGACGTGTCGTGAATGATCTGCCTTTGGAGGTTCGAAAAATCCACCTTGTCGAAATCAATAAGCCCCAGCGTCCCCGCCCCAGCCGCCGCCAAATACAAAGCCGCCGGAGACCCGAGCCCCCCCGTGCCGATCAAAAGGACCTTGGCGTGCTTCAGCTTCTCCTGCCCCTCGACGCCCACCTCCGGCATGATAAGATGCCGGCTATACCTCAAAATCTCCTCCTGCGTCAACGTCATACCAGCCTCCTTGAATCCCTATGATTCTACCATAAAAGCCCGTCTCAAGCGCTTGGTTTGGATTTTCTAAGACGCTTGACGGCTCGCACCACTCGCCGGACAACTTCTTCCACTTCCTCGCCGGTGTTGAACCGCCCCAGCCCGAAACGAAGCGCCCCCCGCCGCAATTCCTCAGGCGCCCCCAGCGCCTTTAACACGTAGGAAGGTTCGGGACTCGTCGAAAGGCACGCCGATCCGGAGGACACGGCGATTCCTTTTAATTCTCTTATCATGTCCTGAGCTTCCACGCCGCCGAAACTGACGTTCAAATTGTGAGGCAAGCGGCTTTTTTGACTGCCGTTCACGTCACAGTCTTCCAGCTTGTTTAAAATCCCATTCCGCAATTCATCCCTGAGACGCGCGAGCCTGGCCGATTCGGGTTTCATTTCCCTTTGGCAAAGCTCACAGGCCTTCCCCAATCCCACGATCCCCGGCACGTTCAACGTGCCGGAACGCATCCCCCTCTCATGCCCCCCGCCGTCCAATAGCGGAATCAAACGAATCGGGGGATCTTTCTTTCGCACGTAAAGCGCCCCAACCCCCTTCGGCCCGTAGAGCTTGTGGGCGGTAAAAGATAAAAGATCGATGCCCATCGCCTTCACGTCCACCGGGACCTTCCCAACGGCCTGGGCCGCATCGCAGTGAAAAAGAACTCCCTTCTCCCCCGCCACACGCCCAATCTCGGCAATCGGCTGGATAACGCCGATTTCATTATTGGCGAACATGACCGAAAGAAACAGCGTCCTCCGCGTAATCGCGCTTCTTAAAACACCGACATCCAAAATTCCATCCCTGCGAACGGGCAGGTACGTCACCTTAACGCCCGACAGGGCAAGACGCTTACACGAGTCCAAGACCGATTTATGCTCCGTCGAAACGGTGACCAGGCGGTCCTTCTTGCCTTTGTAGGCCTCCACTGCGCCTTTGATCGCCAGGTTATTCGATTCCGTCGCGCCGCTTGTGAAGACGATCTCTTCCGGCTTGGCATGAATCAAAGAAGCGGTCTGCCGGCGCGCCCCCTCCACCGCTTCCTGCGCCTTGCGCCCAAAAGAATGGCCGCCGCTTGCCGCATTGCCGAACCGCTCGCAAAAATAAGGCCGCATCGCCTCAAACACCCGGGGATCCACCGGCGTCGTGGCGTGGTTGTCCATATAAATTTCATTCATAAAAAACAAGGGCGGCTTTTCGCCGCCCCCCTAAGAATTTTCTTCCACCTTCATGCTTCCGGCTTCATCCTTCTCGGCTACTCCCATACCTCCTCTTCCGAAATCACGTTCCCGTCCGAATCATACTTCCGGATGATCTTCTTCTTCGGTTGGGACGTTGAAGAATAGGAAGGCTGAGGAGAATAAGCCGGCGCCTGCTGGACGTACACCGGCTGGGGCTGGGGCTGAGAAGGCCCGGTCAACGTATCCAAAAGAGCGCTCCCAATCACGTTCGTCCCCGCGCCGATCAAAGCGCCCTTCCCGGCCTTCCCGCCGGAAGCTTCAGCGGCGATGGCGCCCGTTGCGGCGCCCAAAAGTCCCTGCTTGAGGATCCTTTTATTGGGATCCTCCCGAGGAGGCTGGTAATAAGCGGGCGCCTGTTGGACATAAACCGGCTGGGGTTCCGTGCGATAGGTGGCGCCTTGAGGCTGAACCGGATAAGCATAAGAAGGCGCCGGCGCCTGCTGGACGTACTGCACCGCCTGCGGCTGGGGCTTCGGTGAAGAGGTGAGCGTGTCCAAAAGCGCTCCCCCAATCACGTTCGTCCCCGCGCCGACCAAAGCGCCCTTCCCGGCCTTCCCGCCAGAGGCCTCAGCGGCAATCGCGCCCGTCGCCGCCCCCAAAAGTCCCTGCTTGATGATCTTCTTATTCGGATCCTCTTCTCCGTAATAATCCTGCCCGCCCGCCTTCGAAACCGACCAGGACAACGTGAGCCCCGCCGTCACCGCCGCCATCACGACAAAACCCTTTAAATTCTTCATCGTCTTCTCCCCCATCTGTCTCCCCTTTAAAATTATAGCACGGACTCGAATTATAACACAAAACCCCAAACCCTTGTCAAACAACCCTCGGGTCCACGGCTTTCTTCAACGCCAAAACCTCCGCAGGCTTGAGCTCCCTTCTTTCGCCGGGTTTTAGATTTCCCAGGGAAAGAGGGCCGATATCCAGCCGCTCGAGGACCCTCACCGGATGACCCGCCTTGTCAAAAATCCGGCGGATATGTCTTTTTTTCCCTTCATGCAAAGCAATCAAAAGACGGGTGCGGGTATCCGTTCTCTCCCGAATCTGAATCTTGCAGGGCGCTGTCTTTCCTTCCTTGAGGACAGCCCCCTTTTCAAGACGCCGCGTTTCTTCGTCCGTCAGCCGTCCCTTGACCTCGACTTTGTACCGTTTCTCCACCTCAAAGCGGGGATGGGAAAGCCTAAAGGCCAGATCCCCGTCATTGGTCATGATTAAAAGCCCCGTCGTATCCCGGTCGAGCCTTCCCACCGGGAAAAGCCTCGCCGGAACGTCTTTAAAAAAATCCGCCGTCGTTTTTTTGGCATGCGGATCTCGAACCGTAGT
>JACQQY010000064.1 GCA_016206825.1 Candidatus Omnitrophota bacterium | reverse complement strand
TATGGAGATTTTGGATCCGGTCGTCACGGGCGGGTACGCCAAGATCTTTCCCAACCGCGATCCGGAGCAGAAGCGCTGGAAAAGCGCGATTAAAAAGAGAAATCAGGAGGTGGCGCGTTACGTCCTGCCGGTGGCGACGCACGCCCACTTGTACCATACCGTGAGCGGTATCACGCTCCACCGTTACCACAGGCTCTGCGGGCAGTTCGATGCGCCGCTGGAGCAGAGGACGGTGGTGGAGAAGATGGTGCAGGCGGTGGATGAGATCGATCCGCTTTTTTTAAAGCATGCCGAGGACATGATTCCGCTTGAGAAGACGCCGGAGCATGAGTTTTTTGTGAATCATTTTGCCTCGGGGGAGAGGGCGTCGAGGGAGGAATTCTTAAAGGGGTTTGACGCGTCACTGGGAAGTCTTACCTCGAGGCTCGTGGATTATAAGGTGAACGGCGAAAAGAGCATGGCCGAGGCGGTGAGGGCCGTCCTGGGATTGGGGGTGGACCGCCTCTCCAACGGGGAGGCCGTCGATTTGGTCCTCAACCCCGCGAAAAATCCGTATTTCGGGGAGGCGCTTAATTTGATGACGCTTGGCAAGTTGACGCGCGCCATGGTTCATCCGCATTTCACGTTTCAAAAGAAGATCAGCCACACGGCGGATTCCCAGGACCAGCGTCACCGGATGACGCCTGCTTCGCGGCCGGTGCTCCACCGGCATTTCGTTCCTGTGAAACCTGATTATGTGATTCCGGCCCTTATTCGGGCCAGCCGCGAGGCCTTGGAGTATTACGAAGAAACGATGGCGGTCGTTTGGCGCCGGATAACGGCCCTTTTGAATGAGGGCGTCAGTGAAGAGTTTGCGATGTATCTTTTGCCGAACGCGTTTCCGGTCCGGTTCTATGAGTCGGGGGATCTTTTGAATCTTCACCACAAGTGGACCAAGAGACTGTGTTACACGGCGCAGGAAGAGATCTGGAATATGTGCCGTGATGAGGTGATGCAGGTCAGCCGCCTCTTTCCGGGACTGGGTCGGTTCATCCTCCCCCCTTGCGGCCTCCGGAATCTCGGCGGCATCCGTCCTTACTGCCCCGAAGGAGAAAGGTTCTGCGGGGTTCCCGTCTGGAAACTCTCCATCGAACAATTCGAACGGATCCTATAGATTTACCTGCTTTCAATCCAATGTTAACCCCCCTTTAATGTGCTTGTAACAGGGGGGAGTAAACTTTTTGTTGAAACTAAAAGGTTGTAAAAAGTTCGGCTTCACCTTGTTTTTCAAAGGAGGGGCTTACAATGACTTATGACCAAAGGATGAATCGCCGCATGGATTATCAAATAAGTTTTTGGATGCATCAGCAGGAAAAGCTCCGAAGGGAGGAGAAAGCGGTGAAAAAAGGGGATCCGAGTGAGGAGAAGGGACGGGACGGGAGGGAGACCGGCAGTCATGGACGAGGTTAAACATCTGGTCGTTGTGGGGAACGGGATGGCGGGGATGGCTTGCGTGGATGAGATTTTGAAGCGCAGGCCCCCTTTCAAGATCACCGTTTTGAGCGAGGAGCCTTATTATAACTATAACCGCATTCTTTTGTCGTCGGTACTGGCCGGCGAGAAGTCCGTAGAGGACATTTATATCAACACGAAAGAGTGGTACGAAAAAAACAACATCGATCTTTTTCTGGACTGCAAGGCGGTGGACGTGGACGCCAAGGAAAAGGTCGTTGCCGCGGCCGACGGGCGCACTTTCCATTATGACCTTTTGCTTTTTGCCACCGGCAGTAATCCCTTTATTCCTCCGATTGAGGGCGTGTCCAAAGAGGGCGTTTACACCTTCCGCAACATGGCGGATGCCTGTCATATCTTGGAGCGGTGCAAGGAAACCAAGAAGGCCGTGGTGATCGGCGGAGGGCTTTTGGGGCTTGAGGCGGCGCGGGGAATTCTGAGCCAAAAGGTGCCGTCCGTGGCGGTCGTTCATCTCATGGACAGGCTCATGGACGTGCAGTTGGATGAAGTCGGCGGACAGTTTTTGAAGCGGGAGATCGAGAAGCTCGGGATTCAGGTTCTCCTCAACAAGAACACCGCCAAGCTGTTGGGGAACGGCCGCGTGGAAGGGGTGATGTTTAAGGATGGTTCCATTATCGAGGCGGATATGGTGGTCATCGCCTGCGGCATCCGTCCGAACGTGGAGCTTGCCAAAAAGGCGGGGCTTAAGGTGACCCGCGGGATCGAAGTGAATGACCGGATGGAAACAAGCGACCCGGCTATTTTTGCCATTGGGGAGTGCGTGGAACACCGGGGAAAAGTTTACGGGCTCGTGGCTCCGCTTTTTGAGCAGGGGAAAGTGCTTGCCGCGACGATCACGGGTGAAAAAGGATCCGTTTACGAGGGTTCGACGCTTGCGACGAAGCTCAAGGTCATGGGGATCGAGCTTTTCTCAGCGGGGGATTTCAAAGGGGAAGGCCCCGAAATGGAAACGATCGCTTACCAAGACCATGCCTTTGGAGTGTATAAAAAGGTAGTAGTTCATCAAGACCGGGTGGCGGGAACGATTTTGATCGGCGACGCTTCGGACGCCAACCGGTTTTTGGAAATGATTCGGAAAGGAGAGCGGATCGGAGAGAAGCGCCAGAGGCTTCTTTTTGACGTTCCTCCGGCGGTTCCCGGTTCTCCGACGGATGTCATGTCCCGTCCGGATGAGGATACGATTTGCGGTTGTATCGGCGTGACCAAAGGTCAGATTGTCGCGGCGATCCGCCAAAATGGATTCAAGAGCGTTTCAGAGGTGAAGGCGTGCACGAAGGCTTCTTCGGGCTGCGGCACCTGCGCGGGATTAGTGCAGGAGATTTTAAAAGCCGTGGCGGGAACGGAGTTCCAGGAAGAGAAGAAAAATGTGTTGTGCGCCTGCGTGCCTTTTCCGAAAGAGCGGATTCGGACCATGATCCAAACCCAGCGTTTGAAAACGGTGCAGGACGTGCTGGATATTTACGGCGACGGGATGGGCTGTTCCTTTTGCAAGCCGGCGCTCAGTTTCATCGTGGACGAGGTGTGGCTGGGGGAGCACCAGGAGGATCGATCCGCCCGATTCATCAATGACCGCGTCCATGCGAATATCCAGAACGACGGGACTTTCTCAGTGGTGCCCAGGATGCGTGGAGGCGTCACCACTCCCGAGGAATTGCGCAAGATTGCGGACGTGGCGGAGAAATATAAGGTCCGGATGGTGAAAGTCACGGGGAGCCAGCGGCTCGATCTTTTGGGAGTCAAAAAGGAGGACCTTCCCAATATTTGGGCCGATCTGGGGATGACATCGGGTTACGCCTATGCCAAGGCGGTCCGAATGGTGAAATCCTGCGTGGGAACGGACTTTTGCCGTTATGGGACGCAGGATTCCATTTCGACGGGGATCGATCTGGAGCGTTTGCTGGAGGGGCTTTATACGCCTGCGAAAGTCAAAATGGGGGTTGTGGGTTGTCCGAGGAACTGCGCGGAGGCTTTGGTGAAGGATATCGGGCTTGTGGGCATTGAAGGGGGCTGGCAGGTGGTGATCGGAGGGGCGGCGGGGAAAAGGGTCCGCCAGGCGGATATTCTCACGACGGTTAAAACCAGAGAAGAAGCGCTGGAAGCCGCGCAGATTTTTTTTCAATATTACCGCGAGAACGGAGAGTATATCGAAAGAACCTACGATTTCGTGGAACGGCTGGGTCTTGAGAAAATCCGGCGTGAGACGGTTTTGGCTCCGGAAGAAGCGAGGAAGGGTTTGCTGGAGCGGTTGGAGAAGGCGAGGAAGAAAGTGGTGAATCCTTGGGCGGTGGAGTCGAAGAAGCCGTTTCATCCGATGCAGTTTAAGGATTTGGTCCTGCCGAGGGAGGCAGAGGCGTTGGTGGTGTAGGAGGGCTTTCTTTGTTTGGTTGTTACTCAGAGTACGTTGCGCGTGCCACGGCATTCGTCTCTCAGTCGCTTTGAAAGCAAGAAAGCTGTATGGACCGCAACGTTTGGACGCTTCCGCCAAAGATCACGGCGGATCCGCCGCGCTTTCTGGCGGACCCTGCGAGACGAACGCCGTGGCTGCGCCCATTCAGGTTGGAGTTGGAGGTGTTATGGTTGAGGCGGTGAAGGGTTGCAACTGGTATCCGGTGGTTGGGGTGGGGGTGATCCCTGCCAAAGAAGGGCGGCGGGTGCGGTTGGGGGATTGGGAGGCGGCGCTTTTTAATCTTGGCGGGGAATACCGCGCCGTGGACGGCCGGTGTCCCCATAAGCGAGGACCTTTGGCCGATGGGATTATTTCCGGAAGGGCGGTTTTCTGTCCCTTGCATAATTGGAAAATAAGCCTCGAAAACGGCTGTGCGTTGAGCGGGGGCAAGGGACAAGTTAAGACTTATCCGGTGAAGGTTATGGGCGGTAAGGTGTGCATTGCTTTTGAAGAGGGGAAGCTGGAGGAGGTGGAAGGGGAAGATGCGGGAGCATTCGCCGGCGAAGCATTAAGAGACGTGGGCGGGTAAATCATGAATGAACCTTTTTCGTTAGTCGATCTTTTGGATGCGCAGAGTCTTCCGCTGAAGAACCGGGTGGGTAAGGACGGATATTACGCGCCGGGTTCCAACGGGAACGGCGCTTCCTGCGGGACGACCCCCGCGCCCGAGACGCGCGAATCCTTGATTCCCACCGAGCCGCTGAAGGAAGGAGAGCAGTACCGCTTTCATTTTGACATGGCGCGCTGTATCGGCTGTCAGTGCTGTGTCGTCGCCTGCAATGAGCAGAACAATAATCCGGCGAGCGTCAATTGGCGGCGCGTGGGGGAGATCGAAGGAGGCGTGTATCCCTCCACGAAACGGCATCATCTCTCCATGGCGTGCAACCATTGTTTGGATCCTTCATGCCTCACCGGTTGTCCGACAGGCGCTTACGTGAAGGATGAGAAAACGGGAATTGTGATGCAGGAGTCCGATGAGTGCATTGGGTGCCAGTATTGCACCTGGAACTGCCCTTATGGCGTTCCCCAATTCAATCCGGAAAGGAGAATCGTCACCAAGTGCGACATGTGCCATGGGAGGTTAAGCCAGGGACAGGTTCCGGCTTGCGCGGCGGCGTGCCCCGAACAGGCCATCCGGATCGAAAAGGTGTCGGCGAGCGAGTGGCGGGAGAATCATGCGGAGGCGGACGCGCCGGGGATTCCTGAATCAGGCATCACCCTTTCGACGACGCGCATCACGCTGCCTCGGGAGATGCCTTCCGAGGTGTTTCGAGCCAACCGTCACTGGGTCGAGCCTGAGAAACCTCATGCCTCCCTCGTTTTCATGACGGTGCTGACGCAATTGGCGGTGGGAGGGTTTCTCGCCCTTTGGCTGGGAGATCTTTTTTCGGGCATTTTCACTTTTTTAAGGCCGCTCCAGGATTTTTTGGCGTTTGGATCCTCCGGCATATTAGCGGTGACGGGGCTGGCGCTCTTCGCTTCGGTTTTTCATTTGGGGAGACCCCTTTACGCCTATAAGGCTTTGCGCATGTGGAGGCGCTCGTGGTTGAGCCGCGAGGTGCTCTTTTTCACGCTTTTTTCATTTTTGGGGGCCGGTTACGCGGGACTTCTTCTGGCGGCTTCCGCTTGGGATTGGCCGGTGTCTCACGGGGCGCGTTCTCTTTTCGGCGGCCTCGTGGGTTTGGCGGGAGCGGCGGGCATTTATTCAAGCGCGAAAATTTACCTTGTTCCCGCGAGACCGGCGTGGAATACTTATCGCACGCCCCTTCGATTTTTCCTGACGGGCTTTATCCTGGGGCCTCTTTTCAGTCTCATGGTGTACGCCGGTTATCTTTTGGTTCGCCGTCAGCCGCCGTCTCAGAACCTCGGCCCTGTTTTTGCGTGGCTTTTGGTTTCGAGCGCGGCCGCCGCTCTTCAACTTTTTGCTCTTTTGGGGAGGCTTTCCCATCTTGGCAATAAGAAGGCCGTGGAGCTTTACGATTCCGCGATGCTTCTCATCAGGCGTTTTAGGGCGCATTTTCTGGTTCGCATCGGACTCATGATCGTGGGGAGCTTTCTCCTTCCTCTTTATCTTTTGGTTTGTTGGGGGAGGGCGCCTGGGTTTGGCGCCTTTTCGCTCCTTGGTTTTACGGGCGCGTGTTTTTTGCTCGCGCTTTTGGGCGAGTTTCTGGGGCGGTATCTCTTTTTCGTGACGGTGGTGCCGAAGAACATTCCGGGATCCTTTTTCACCAGGAACGGAGGTTCTCATTGAAAGATCGAACGGATCGCTTTCTGGGACTCATCAAACGCCGCCTGGGAATGGACATTCAAAAAGGCAAGTATGCCTATGATTTGGATGAACAGTTTGGGTTCATGTCGAAGGCCAAGATTCCCGACCGGTGGGTGCGGACGACCTGCGGTTATTGCTCCGTCGGGTGCGGGATGTTCATTGGAGTCAAGGATGGGAAGGCGGTAAGTGTTCGGGGGGACGCCGGGCATCCGGTGAACGAGGGAAGGCTTTGCCCCAAGGGGTTGGCGGAGCATTACGCCATTAGCGCGCCCAATCGCGCGAAGTGGCCGCTTTTGAAGATGAAGGGGAGGTTCCGCCGCATTGACTGGGACTGGGCGGTCCGCGAGATGGTCGGGCGTTTTCAAACGATTCAGGAGAAACATGGGAACGGCGCTTTGGCTGTCATCAGCACGGGACAGTTGGTGACGGAGGAATTTTACGCCCTCGGGAAGCTGGTTCAGCTTGGATTTAAGACGACGAACTGCGACGGCAACACGACCCTTTGCATGGCAAGCGCCGTTGCCGGCTACAAGCGTTCGTTCGGGAGCGACGGGCCGCCGGGATCCTATGCGGATTTGGAGAAAGCCGATCTCGTTTTTCTCCTGGGCGCCAACATCGCCGACAACCACCCCATTTTGTGCTACCGGCTTGAGAAAAACAAAAAGAGGGTCCTGATCGTCGCGGATCCCCGCGTCACGAAGACGGCCATGATGGCGGACGTTTATCTGCCGCTTCGGCCCCGGAGCGACATCGCGCTCATCAACGCGATGATGCACGTTTTGGTGAAAGAAAATAAGGTCGATCGCGGCTACGTTGAAAAGCACACCGCCGGGTTTCGGGCGCTTTGCGAACGCCTTGAAACCTGCACGCCGGAGTGGGCAAGCCCGATCACGGGGCTTTCGACGGATCAAATAAAGGAGGCGGCGCTCCTTTATGGGAATGCCAAGGCGCCCTTTATCGGCTGGACCATGGGGGTCAACCACAGCACGCAAGGGACCGAAACCGTGAACGCGATTTGCACGCTGGCTTTAATCACGGGGAACGTCGGAAGGACGGGCGCCTCGCCTTTTTCGATCACGGGGCAGTGCAACGCGATGGGCACGCGCGAAACGGGGTTTACTTCCAGCCTGCCGGGTTACCGGAAGTTTGAAGATCCTTCGCATCGCAAGGAGCTTTCGCTTTTGTGGAGCGTGGCGGAGGAAGAGATCCCCGCGAAAAGGGGGCTGGCCTATCCGGACATTATCGAAGGAGTGGTGCGCGGGCAGATCAAGGGATTGTGGATCATCGCGACGAATCCCTTGGTTTCTTTCCCTAACCAAAATTACCTTCTGGAATGTCTCGAGAGACTGGAATTTCTCGTGGTTCAGGACGGTTACCACCCCATTCCGACGACGGAGGCCGCGGATCTTGTGCTTCCGGCGGCGGTGTGGGGAGAAAAGGAAGGGACCTATACGAATTCGGAGCGGCGTGTCAGCAAGGTCAATAAAGCGGTGGATCCGCCGGGAGAGGCGAAGTCCGATTTCGAAATTTTTCTCATGACGGCGAAGCAAATCGGGGTTTATGACCGTCTCTTCCCAGGTTGGACGGAACCCAGGGATGCGTTTGAAGAATGGAAGCGGATCTCCCGCGGGAGGCTTTGCGATTATTCGGGTTTGACTTATGACTTGGTTGAGCAATGCGGAGGCATCCAATGGCCGTTTGGAGACGGCTCGATCGAAGCGTCTCCCGCAAACAGGCCGCGCGATCCCCGGGAGGACGTCCGGCTTTATGAGGATGGAATTTTTCAAACGGAGGACGGCCGCGCCAGGCTTTGGGCCGTTGAATGCGGCGCTCCGCCTGAGACTCCGGATGAGGAGTATCCTTTTTGGCTTAATACGGGGCGGACGGTCGAGCATTGGCACACGCGCACGAAAACGGGGCAGATCCCCCTTCTGAACCGGTTGTCTCCGGAGGCGTGGGTTGAGATGAATCCGCGGGATGCCGGGAGGCTGAAGCTTGAGCAGGGAGACCGTGTGCGGGTTTCTTCACGCCGCGGATCCATTGAGAGGGTTGTCCTTCGGGTGACGGAAACGGTCGCGCCGGGTCAGATTTTTATTCCGTTTCATTATGCCGAGGCCAATGCGAATAACTTGACGGTGAGCGATTGTGATCCGATCTCGAGGGAACCCAACTATAAGCAGTGCGCGGTGCGGGTGGAGAGGTCGGAGGTTCCCATTTTGAGGTAGAAAAGAGGCGGAGCTATGCAAGACCAGTTTGGGCGGAACATCACTTATTTAAGGGTGTCTTTGATTGACCGGTGCAATCTCCGCTGTTTTTACTGCATGCCGCAGGGGTTTTCGAATCCTTTTAAGGAAGACGAGCTCTTGGCGCTGGAGGAGGTTTTTGAGATCGTCTCCCTTTTTCAGGAGCTGGGAGTCCGGAAGGTGCGCTTGACGGGAGGGGAGCCGCTTCTTCGAAAGGGCGTTCCGGAGCTCGTCGCCAAGATCAAGAGTCTCCCGGGTATTCGGGAGGTCGTCATGACCTCCAATGGAGTTTTACTCAACGCATTCGCCGCGCGGTTGAAACAAGCGGGGCTGGATCGAATCAACGTGAGTTTGGACACCTTGAGCCCGGAGACGTTCCGGCGGATCACGGGCTTGGATAAATTAAAGGACGTGTTGGACGGCATCGAAGCGGCTGTGGCGTGCGGCATCGCGCCGATCAAGATCAACGCCGTGTTGATGAAGGGCTGGAACGATCACGAGGTGACGGCCCTTGCGGCGTTTGCCGTCGAAAGGGGAATGGAAGTCCGGTTCATCGAGTGGATGCCGACCGCGGCTGATATCCGGGCCGTTCGGGAGGATCGTTTTTTGAGCGTTGATTTCGCCAGAAGGAAAATAGAAGAAGCGTACGGGTTGATCCCCGACCTTTCCGAACCCTTCGCTCCGGCCCGCAGTTTTTTTATCCAAGGCACCCGCTCGAAGGTGGGTTTTATCAGTCCCCTGTCGAACGCGTTTTGCCCGATGTGCAATCGGGTGCGTTTGAGGGCGAACGGGATGCTCAAGACCTGCCTTCACGGGAAGGAGGATTTGGATATCCGGACGCTTTTGCGGTCGGGATGTCCCCGCGAACGGATTAAGCGCGAGATTCTTCACACCGTGTGGCGCCGCCCCGAAGAGCACTTCCTCAACAACGCCTCCGTCCCCCACAACGATTTTGTCATGACCGCGGTCGGGGGATAATTCAAAACCCTCAAAATCATTCGTTGTTTGTCCTTGTTCCGAGTTACAATATTTTGCGCGACGAGGTATGGAGAAAGGAGTTGGATTCCCATGCGTTCCATAACCAGGAAAACGGAAACACTGCGGACGGCGGAGGCGGAGAGCCGGGTGTGGGTGAAGGAGGAGATCCTTGGGCGGCTTCGGCAGAATGACGTGCCGAAAAAGGACGTGCTGGCGGTGGCGAGGTGCGCGGGGGTCATGGCGGCCAAGAAGACGTCCGAGCTTATCCCTTATTGCCATCCGGTGCCCATCGATTGGGTGGAGATCGGCTTTGGTTTTGAACCCTCGCAGTTGGTGATCCGGGCGACGGTGGAGGCCATAGCAAAAACGGGGGTGGAGATGGAGGCTTTGACGGCGGTGAGCGCGGCGGCGCTGACCGTTTACGATATGTTGAAGCCCCTTGATGCGCAGATCGAGATTATGAGCACGAAGCTTCTCTCGAAAACGGGCGGCAAGAGCGGTTTCAAGGAGAAGATTCCCTCCGGTTTCAAGGCGGCGGTGATCGTCACTTCGGATGGGACGGCGAAGGGCGTCCGCCAGGATAAGTCGGGACGGATCATCGAGGAGAGATTGAGGGGTTTTGGGATTGAGACGAGCTACGAGATTTTTCCGGATGAAAAGCCGCTCATTTTGTCCGCTTTGAAAAAATATTGCGAGCAGGGCGTTCAGCTCATTTTCACGACGGGGGGCACGGGTCTGGGACCGCGGGACGTGACGGTGGAGGCCGCGCGGGAGGTGGTCGACCGTGAGATTCCGGGGATTATGGAAGCCGCGAGAAGCTTCGGACAGCGGAGGACGCCTTATGCCATGCTTTCCCGCGGGGTTGCGGGGCAAAAGGGGAATACGCTTATTGTGAATCTTCCGGGTTCCTCCGCGGGAGTGGAGGAATCGCTCGACGCGATTTTCCCGGCGGTTTTGCATGCGTACAAAATGATGAGGGGGATGGGACATTAAAGGAGGATCGGCGGGTCCTGCCGGCGGCCACCTCGCCCATATGCCGATAAAAGCTTCGGCATATGGGCAAGGGCTTCGTCCGCCGTCACCCGCCGATCTCCCTGGGAAGCGGCAGGTAGGGGGATGGGGTGGTTAGTGTTGAACAGGCAAAAAAAATAATAGAGGCGAACGTGCCGTCTCCGGAGGCGGAGGCGGTTTTGCTTAAAGAAGCGCTTTTTGGCGTTCTTGCGGAGGACGTCAAGGCCCCTTTCCCCCTGCCGGTGTACGACAATTCGGCAATGGATGGTTTTGTTTTGAGAGCGGGGCAAACGGAGCGCGCTTCGTCCCAGAGTCCCGCGCGTTTTGCCGTTCGAGGAACGATTCAAGCGGGAGATGCGCCTGGAAGAGCTCTGCTCAAGAATGAGGCTTATCGCATCATGACGGGGGCCTGCGTTCCGCAGGGAGGGGATGCCGTCTTGGCTCAAGAGGAAGCGCGTGTGAAGGACGGCTTTCTTTTGGTGGAGAAACCTTTGGCAAAAGGGACGAACGTGCGGCGAAAAGGGGAGGAGGCGGAAAAGGGATCTCAGCTTTTGTCAAAAGGCGCCCAGATTCATCCGGGGGTGATGGGCATTCTCGCTTCTCTGGGAAGAGAGCGTGTAAAGGTGTATCGCAAACCCCGCGTGTCTCTATTGGCGACGGGCAATGAGCTGGCGGCGCCCGGGCGTCCCTTGCCTTTAGGCAAAATTTATGACTCTAATTCTTCCATGGTGGGCGCGGCGCTTCGAGCGATGCGGCTGGAGCCCCTTTGCGTCAGAACGCTTCCGGATCGGCTGAGCGCCATTGAAAAAGCGGTGGGAGAAGCTCTGCGAAAAAGCGACGTGTTGGTTCTCATGGGAGGAGTGTCCGTCGGTGAGTATGATTATGTGAAGGAGGCGCTTTCCCGCCATAAGGCGCAGACCCTTTTTTGGAAGGTGAGTCAGAAACCCGGCAAGCCTCTTTACTTTGCCCGGAAGGGAAGGACGCTCGTTTTTGGTTTGCCGGGCAATCCCTGGAGCGTTTTTATGTGTTTCTATGAATACGTTTATCCGGCGCTTCGGCGTCTCATGGGGTATGGCCGTCCTTATCTTTTTTCGGCGTCTCTTCCCACGGAAGCTTCTTTAAAAGCGGACAGCGGTAAAACGCTTTTTCTGAAGGGCAGGATTTCTTTGAGGGGAGGGCAGTTTCGGGCAGGCGTCTTGACCCGGCAGAGCTCTCACATGATCTCTTCGCTGGGCGGGGCGAACGGATTCATGGTCGTGCCGCCCTCTTCGAAAGGGGTGAGAAGAGGCGAAAAAGTGGAGGCGCATTTTTTGCCGTGGCTAGTCTGATCGTTGAAGAGCCGATTTCTCTTCCGGAATTTTTTGGTTTTCCACCGGATCCGTCCTGCGGAGCGGTGGCTTCTTTTGCGGGGGTGGTGAGGGATCATCACCATGGCCGGCGCGTCCAGAAGCTTCATTATGAGTGTTACCGCTCCATGGCGCTGGGAGAAATGGAGCGGATTACAGCGGAAGCCAAAGAGCGTTGGAATGTCCACGAGGCGCGGGTCATTCACCGGGTGGGGGAGCTTCAAGTCGGCGAGACGGCGGTTGCCATTGCCGTTGTCTCGGCTCATCGCGCGGAGGCGTTCGCCGCCTGCCGCTACCTGATCGAGGAAATCAAGCGCCGCGTTCCGATATGGAAAAAAGAGATTTTCGAAGATGGGACCGGAGAATGGGTCGTTTGTTGAGAGGTTTTCGTGCGGATCAAAGGGATTGTCCTGGCCGGCGGTAAAAGCAAGCGATTCGGAACGGATAAGGCCTTTTTCGTTTACCAAGGCGCCCCGCTTCTGGAGCGGGCGGTGTCTCTTTTGGATTCCTTGCGTCTTTCTCCCTGCGTGATGACCCGCCGCGGGGGTTCTTACCCGTTTCTTTTGTGTCCGGTGATGGAGGACAAACTGCCCGACAAGGGACCTCTGGGCGGCGTTTATACGGCCATGGAGGCGTTTCCGGGAAATTCGCTCCTTGTTCTCAGTTGTGACATGCCGGCCTTGACGGCCGAGGCGCTTTCTTTTCTCCTGAGCGAGCATCGGGAACAAAACAGCGTGACCCTTTTTTCGGCGGGGCCGGAGGAATTTCAGCCCTTCCCGGGAATTTATGCGCCGGCTGTTTTTCCTTTGGCCGCAAAACATCTGCGCGAAGATAAGCTGTCGATGCAGGATTTGTTGAAAGGCCTGCCGGATAAACAGCTCGTTCTTTGGCGGGGGGATCCCCGTATTTTTCTGAACGTCAATCAGATGAAGGATCTGGAAGCGTGACGGACCCTCATGGCGAAGAAACCTAGGTTTGTCCTCGACGTCCACTTAGGAAAGCTGGCCAGGTACCTGCGGATGCTGGGTTTCGACGCTTTGTGGCGGGATGATTATTCGGATCCTCAGATTCTCGAGATCCGGAAACGGCAAAGACGCATCGTCCTCACCCGCGACCGGAGGCTTTTGGAAGAGCACGTCCGAAAGGGAGGGTATCGGGTGGAGGCCGTTTATCCGCGGGAGCAGCTTGAGGAAATCGTCCGCCAGTTTCGGTT
>JACQQY010000065.1 GCA_016206825.1 Candidatus Omnitrophota bacterium | reverse complement strand
GTGGATGCGCAGGACATGAACAACACGAGCACGGCTTCGATTACTTTGGTGGATTCCGGCGACTCGGGGAATAACACCGGCGTGGTGTTCCCGCCGTCGCTTCTGACTTGGACGGGAGCGGTTTCGTCCGACTGGGGGACGACGGGGAACTGGGATCTTGCGTTTGTGCCCAAGACGGTTGACAGCGTCATTATTCCGGATGTCGTAAATGATCCTGTCTTGGACGCCGCGAGGACCGTTGCCGACATGACTCTGCAAAGCGGCACCGTCCTTACATTGAATGGAAAGGATTTCACCGCGACCGGAGCGTTCAGCAACGACGGCATGGTCATCCTCCATGGCAGTGAAGCGGCGACGCTCGCTCAGGATACGGATTCCGGCACGTGGAAATACACCGGCAATGGGAACGGCCTGGCGGATGCCTACATCCTTAAAGACTTCGGAGCCGTTGATTACTTTAACCTCACGATCAGCATGGTTGACGCCGGCGACACGATCCAAGCCGCTTCGGCGGCGTCCATCGCGGGAACGATGGCTCTCGCCAGCGGGGTTTTCATCGCTCCTTCCAGCGATCTCCTTGTCGCCGGGAACGTGAGCATCGCTCCTTCCACTTTCATTTATAACGGCGGCGTGATGACCTTTAACGGGTCGGGCGTCGCTTTGCTGGAGGCGAATCATGAGAACTTGGGCGTTGTGGTCGTGGACGGAACGGCTAAAACCGTTCAGCTAAGCGGCGCCGGAGTCACGTTTGGAACGCTGAGCCTTGTTTCCGGGACTTACGACGCCAACGGTCAAACCACAACCGTTGTAGGCCTTACTAAGATTATGGCGGGTGGAACCTATCTCGCCGGTTCCGCCGCTCAAACCTTTAACGCCGGTCTCGAGCTCTTGGGCGGCGCCTTCCAGGGCTCTACGGGGCTCGTGGACGTGAATAGCGACCTTGTCCTCTCCAGTGGAACCTTCACCGCTCCTTCGAGCGCCTTGAGCGTGTTTGGCGACTGGGCAAGAAGCGCAACAGCCGTGTTCAACCATAACAATGGCACGGTGGTTCTGGATGGCCACACCCAAACGGTCGGCGGCTCCACCACCTTCAACCATTTGACAAGGATAACCTCCGGCTTCTTGACCTTCGAAGCAGGTTCCACTCAAACCATCCTTGGAGTCACGACTCTGCAAGGCGCCTTCGGCGATCCTTTGTTCCTCCGGTCTTCTCTTGATGGAACCCAGTGGAAGATGGATCCGCAAGGGATGAGAAGCGTTTCCTTCGTGGACGTGAAGGATTCGAACAACGTCCATCTGACACCGATCACTCCCACGAATTCCCATGACTCCGGCGGCAACGCGAACTGGGTCTTTACGCCGGCCGCGTTGACTTGGACGGGAGCGAAGGACGTGATCTGGGAAGATCCCGCGAACTGGTCTTTGGGTTACAGGCCCAACACGATTGACAGCGTGGTGATCCCGGATGTCGTGAACGATCCGCTCTTAAGCGAGGCGGCTCAAGTGGTGGATCTGACGCTCCAGCTTGGTTCGCTTCTTGCCTTAAACGGTCAGAATCTCATAGCCACGGGGATTTTCTCCAACGACGGCACCTTAAGACTCCAAGGCAATGAGAGCGTGGGTCTTGCTCAGGACACCGACTCCGGCATGTGGGAATATGTCGGTGATCCCAATGGAGTGGTGGACACTTACGCGATCAAGGATTTTGGCGCGGTGGATTACTTCCATTTGATGATTAATGACGTGAACGTCGTGAAGAATATCTTCACGGCCTCTTCCGGTCTTGTTTTGGAAGGAAGCTACACCTTAAAGAACGGGACCTTTACGGCTCCCTCCACAACGATGAGCGTCAAAGGTGACTTCGCTCACCAAGGCGGCGTCTTCAATCACAACGCCGGCACGGTGGTCTTGAATGGCGCGATTCAAACGATATCCGGTTCCACCACCTTTAATCATTTGATGAGAACCACTGTCGGAACCCTCTTCTTCGAAGCCGGATCCACTCAAACGATTCTGGGGATAACCACTCTCCAGGGAATTTCCACGGATCTCTTGAAGCTTCGTTCCACCATTCTTGGGACCCAGTGGAGAATCGACCCGCAGGGCGCAAGGAATATCGCCTACGTGGACGTGCAGGATTCTCAGAATATCAATGCCGTTTCCATCGATCCTTTGAACTCCGTGGATTCGGGGAACAATATCAACTGGTTCGGCGGGATTGTCACCATCGAGACCTTCACTTGGACGGGTTTACTCTCCACCAACTGGGGTGATCCGGGGAACTGGGATTTGAATTCGCTTCCAGGGCCTGAAGACAGCGTCATTATTCCCGACGTCACGAACGATCCTGTTTTGGATATATCGAGACAAGTGACGGAATTAAAACTCAAGAACGATGCCCTGCTGACTTTGAACGGCCGGAATTTGACGGTGACGGGAGAGTTCCACAATAAAGGGACATTGAAGCTCATCGGTTCGGAAGTCGTGTCTCTTACCCAGGATACAAAGCACGGCGCCTTTGAATATGCGGGGGACGGCGACGGCCTCTCCGACATCTTCGCCCTCCTTGATTTTGGAGAGACGGATTACTACGACCTTTTGATTCGCACCGTTGACGTGAATGAAATCATTCAGTCAAATGCCCCCAAGGCGATCCGCGGTACCTTCACCATTGCTTCCGGCACTTACGACGCCAATGGTTTCACGACTGAAGTCCGGAAAGAAACGGTAGTGAGCGGCGGAACCTATGAGGCAAGCACCGCCGCCCAGATTTTCAATCGCGATCTTCGGATAGAAAGCGGCGTCTTCAAAGGTTCCTCCGGAGCGGTGGACGTCAACGCGAACGTCTTTATCGGTTCCGGCACGCTCATCGCGCCATCCGGCAGTTTCACCATTTCCGGCGGCTGGGTGAAGAGGGGAGGGACCTTCGATCCCGGCGCTTACACGGTTACCTTTGACGGCCGCAAGACCGACGAAGACGATGACGGCCATGGCGGGGTGCAGAACGTGATCTCCGGCGGCGCAAGCTTCTACAACCTCACGCATGCAGGCCATGGGATGCTGAGGCTCAAGGAAAATCCTCTCACGGTGATGGGGACTTTCACGAACGCCTTGGGTGTTTACAAGGCGAACGATTTGGAAACGACCGTCATGGGTCCAACCCTCATCAGCGGCGGCCACTACCTTGCCGGGGATGCGACCCAAACCTTTAACGGCGGCTTGACGATTTCCGATAAGGGTATTTTCACGGGGCAGAAAGGACTTGTGGACGTTAACGGGGATTTTCTCCTGACGGGAGGGGAGTTCAAGGCCCCTCGCACGATGACGCTTTCCGGAAATTTCTCTCACCTGGCGGGAGCGTTCCATCATCATAGCGGCACGGTGATCCTGGACGGCGGAAACCAAACGATCTCCGGTTCCACGAAGTTCTACAATCTCACCAAGACCACCTCCGTGAGCGTGACCTTGACGTTCGAAGCGGGTTCCAGCCAGAAGATTCTCGGGAAGCTTACCTTAAGAGGCATGGCCGGACAGCTTCTCCTTCTCCGATCCTCCCTCGCGGGCATTCAATGGTACATCGATCCCTCCGGAAAGAGGGACATTGCCTACGTGGACGTCCAGGATTCCACCAACACCAACGCCAAGGTGATCACGACCGTCAGCTCCACCGACTCCGGCAACAACACCAACTGGGCGTTTTAATAAAAGGGAAGAGGGAGGGGGAGAGAGGTGAGAGGGACGATCTTTTGCTCTCCTCCTCCCCCTGTCAAGGGGGAGTTAGAGGGGGTTTTGGGTTTTGTCTACAAACCTTGCTCCAAACCCCCTTCGTTTCCCCCTTATCAGGGGGAGGGGCTATTACACCCCTCGAAGTTTTTGAAGAAGTATGGTAGGTTTAAGCATGGAAACCAAAATAAAGTCGATTTTATAAATGGAATCTAAAAATAAACCACCCTCACTGCTACTTTGTAACATTAATGACGATTGAGAACGGTTTAAATCCCCCCTGCCCCCTTTGAAAAGAAAAGGGGGTAAGGGCGTTCTTTCCACTAAAGAGAAAGAGC
>JACQQY010000062.1 GCA_016206825.1 Candidatus Omnitrophota bacterium | reverse complement strand
GTTCCCTTCTTATGTTTCAATCAAGCTTATGTTTCATTGCTTTTACGTAACTCAATAATTTGTGCTATACTATTTTTGTCCCAAGAAACAAAGAAAGGATAGGTCATGGCGCCTCCCAAAACGATCGAAGCCATCTTAAAAGAGACGAAAATTTACCAAATCCTGCGCCCCAAATGCGTCAATGCTCCGCAAGACATTTCACTGAAGGAAGCCCTGGATTTGATGCACAAAGAAAAATCGGGGTACATCGTGGTGCGGGATGAGCACTTGCGCGTCGCCGGCACGTTCACCGAACGGGACGTCCTCATGAAGGTCCTCCGCAAAGGGGTCAGCCTCGATGAGCCGATGAAAAAATACATGAACACCGAGACCATCGTGCTGTCCAAAATGGACACGATCGGGGCCGCCATCAACGCCATGAGGGAATACAACGTCCGCCATATCCCCCTTGTCGATGAGACGAACCAAATGACCGGCGTTCTCTCGGTAAGAACCATCGTGACCTTTTTGGCTGAATTGCTGTCGGTAGAAATCTTCAACCTCCCCCCCAAAGCCGACCAAGTATTCGAAACGGTCGAGGGAGGATAGGCCATGCCCACCCCGCTCATCGAAAAAGAGCTTGAATCCGTCACCATCCGATTTGCCGGGGACTCGGGAGACGGCATGCAGTTGACCGGCGACCAATTCACCGACACCTCCGCCGTCATGGGAAACGACATCGCCACCCTTCCCGATTTTCCGGCGGAGATCCGCGCCCCGGCAGGCACGCTCCCGGGGGTGAGCAGTTTCCAAATCCAATTCAGCAAAAACGACATCTTCACCGCGGGCGACGCCCCCGACGTTCTGGTCGTCATGAATCCGGCGGCGCTCCGGGTGAATCTTGCCGACCTCGTGAAGGGCGGGCTCATCATCGCCAATACGGACTCTTTTAACGAAGAAAACCTGAAAAAGGCCGGCTGGAAATCCAATCCCCTGACCGACGGCGCCCTTCGGGATTATCCCCTCGTGCAAATTCCATTTTCGACGCTCACCCGAAACGCCCTCCAAAGCGCGAAGATCAAACCCACCGAGGTCGACCGGTGCAAAAATTTCTTCGCTCTGGGAACGGCCTTTTGGCTTTACGGACGGACTCTGGATCACACTCTCAAGTGGGTGCAGGACAAATTCGCCAAAAAACCGGAGATCGCCGAAGCCAACGTCATGGCCCTAAAGGCCGGCTACAATTATGGAGACATCGCCGAAATTCTGCCGGCGCGCTATGTGGTCAAAAAAGCTCATCTGGCTCCCGGCGCCTACCGCAAAATTACCGGAAACGAAGCGGCCGCCCTCGGGATCGTCGCCGCCGCTCACCTGGCCGGCAAAGAGATCCTTTATGGAAGCTATCCCATCACCCCCGCGAGCGGCATTCTTCATGACTTGGCGAAATACAAGAATTTCAACGTCAAAACCTTCCAGGCCGAAGACGAAATCGCCGCCTGCGGAGCCGCTCTCGGCGCCGCCTTCGGCGGACATATCGGAATAACCGCCACAAGCGGCCCGGGGATTTGTTTGAAATCGGAAATGATTAACCTGGCCGTCATGGTGGAGCTCCCCCTCGTCATCCTTGACATCCAAAGAGGAGGTCCCTCAACGGGTCTTCCGACAAAAACGGAACAAGGGGATCTCCTCCAAGTCCTCTTCGGACGAAACGGGGATTCGCCGGCCGCCGTTGTCGCCGCATCCACCCCCTCCAACTGCTTCGACTTCGTTCTGGAAGCCGTCCGAATCGCCGTTAAATACATGACCCCCGTGTTTTTCCTGTCCGACGGATATTTGGCCAACGGGGCGGAACCGTGGAAACTGCCTAAAATTTCCGACCTGACTCCCATCCCCGTTCAACATCCCCAAACAACCGAAGGGCGTACCCTGAGCGCAGCCGAAGGGGCGTTTCTCCCCTATGTCCGGGACGAATCAACCCTCGCCCGTCCCTGGGCCATTCCCGGGACCAAAGGGCTCGAACACCGCATCGGCGGTATCGAGAAAGCGGACAAAACCGGGAACGTGAGCTATGATCCCGAAAACCACCACCGGATGGTGTCCCTCCGCAGGGAAAAGATCCGACGCATCGCGAGCGACATCCCGCTCCTCGAAGTTTTTGGAGAAAAACAAGGCAAACTCCTCGTCCTCGGCTGGGGCAGCACCTACGGAACCATCCGCGCCGCCGTCACCGATCTCCGCAAAGAAGGAAAGAAAGTTTCCGCATGTCATCTGAACTACCTGAATCCCTTCCCGAGAAATTTGGGGGAGATTTTAAGAAGCTTTGAAACGATCCTGGTGCCCGAGCTGAACATGGGCCAGCTTTTATGCCTCATCCGGAGCGAGTTTGAAAATATCCATACGGCCGGCTATAACCGCGTCACCGGCCAGCCGTTTAAGGTAAGGGAGATAAAAGAGAAAATTAGGGAGCTTGTATGACCACAACGTCCACTATTTCACCGGCAACCCAAGAGACCCCGCATCAGCCTCTCCCCTACAGCAAAGAAGATTTCGTCTCAGGACAGGAAGTCCGCTGGTGTCCCGGGTGCGGGGACTACGCCATCTTATCCGTCATGCAGCGCACGCTCGCGCAGTTCACCATCCCCCGCGAAAACCAGGTGTTCATTTCGGGGATCGGGTGTTCGAGCCGGTTTCCCTATTACATGAAGACCTACGGGTTTCACACGATCCACGGCCGGGCGCCGGCCATCGCCGCCGGTTTAAAATGCGTGCGGCCCGATCTCACGGTATGGGTGATCACGGGAGACGGAGACGGCCTGAGCATCGGAGGCAACCATTTGATCCACTGCATGAGGCGCAACGTCGACTTGAACATCATCCTTGTCAATAAC
>JACQQY010000081.1 GCA_016206825.1 Candidatus Omnitrophota bacterium | reverse complement strand
ATCTTATGTCCCATGATGGGCGTCCCGAGCGCCCCCGCGTAAAGGGAGAGAAGGGCCAGAGAAACAAGAGGAATCGCTTTGCAGTATTCAAGCGCCGGTGACCGGTGGGAAGCCGGCGGGAAGCCCGGACTGCCGGCGAGGAAGGCGGCGCCTAACGGCCGGCCAAGCGCGGCGCCTACGGTGTGGTCGGATGCGTGATCGCCGATGGGCGGTTCGTGATGAGTGACGGATGACAGGCGGTTCGTTTTCGAGAAAATAAGGACGAACAGCATTCGAAAGGAGTAATAAACGGTGAGAAAGCTCACCACAAGAGCCGTTCCGTAGAAGAACGGATTTTTCTCCTTGATGATTTCCAGAATCATGTCTTTGCTGAAGAACCCCGAGAAAGGAAAGATGCCTGAGAGGGAGAAGAGGCCGAGGCCGAGCGCCCAGAGGGTCAGCCTGTCTTTTTTGCCGCCGCTTTTCGCGATTTCCCAAAGGTCGTTCGTGTGAAAGGCGTGGATGTAAGCGCCTGCGCTCAAAAAAAGGAGGGATTTAAAACAGGCGTGAGTGGAAAGGTGGAACATCCCCGCCGTGCTCGAGCCCGCGCCGATGCCCATGACCATGAGTCCCAGTTGGCTGATGGTGGAGTAGGCGAGGATCCGTTTCACGTCCCGCTGGATCACGGCGAGGCTTGCGCCGATCAAGGCGGTCAAAGCGCCTGCCGTCAAGACGACAAGGAGAGTGACGGCCGAAGCCCCGAAAAGATCGAATGCGCGGGCCAGCAGGAAGACTCCCGCGGCCACCATCGTAGCCGAATGGATCAGGGCGCTTACGGGCGTGGGGCCTTCCATGGCATCCGGGAGCCACACGTGGAGGGGAAATAAAGCCGATTTCCCCATCGCCCCCGTGAAAATAAGGATACCGATGACGGTCAAGAGGGAAGGAGGCAAGGCCTGCCTCAGGGCTTCCCGATGAAGATCCGTGAAGTTGAGGCTTCCGAAAAGAAGAAAAAGGAGAATGACGCCCAGATAGAATCCGAGGTCTCCCAGGCGGTTCACGACGAAGGCCTTTCTGGCCGCTTGGGCGGCGCTCGGTTTCTCGTACCAGAATCCGATCAATAAATAAGAAGACAGCCCAACCAGCTCCCAAAAGAGAAACGTCTGCAGGAGGTTATTCGACAGAACCAGCCCCGTCATCGAGAAGGCGAAAAAGCTCAAGAAGCCGAAGTACCGGTGGCGGCTCCGGTCTTCGGCCATGTAATAGGCGGAGAAGACTTGCACGAAGAAGCTGATGGTGGTGACCAGGGTAACCATGAGGAGATTGAGCCGGTCCAGGAGGAAGCCTACGACGAGAGACGAACCTTGAGCCACCTCAAGCCATGCGCGTCTGTGCTCCTGGGGCAGGTTCCCGCCGTCCGCGTGGATCCCGAAAAGCCAAAGGCTCGCCGCCGCGGCCGCAAGAGATCCCGCGATGCCGATGACCGGAGCCGCTTTTTTGAAGGGCTTGGGCAGAAGCTGAATGACGATGAACCCCAGAAGGGGTGAGAGTTGGATGATCCAGAGAAATAGCAAGTCCATGTTTACCATAGAAACTAGATGCTCATCACCAACTTCAAACCCCTCCCGACCTCCCCTTGTCAGGGGAGGAGCGGTTCTCCCCCTGTTAAGGGGGAGTTAGAAGGGGTTTGGAGCTTTAGTTTATCCCTTCAGGTCGGTGGCTTCTTCGATGTTGATTGTGTTTTTCCTTTTATACAGAAGAAGCACCAGACTCAAACCGATACATACCTCGGCGGCGGCGAGGGCGATGATGAAAATCACGATGACCTGTCCCGCCGTTTTATTGAGGAGGCAAAATTTATTGAATGCGAGAAAATTGACGCTCGCGGAGTTTAGAATGAGTTCCAGCGAAATGAGGATCGCTATCAAATTTCTTCTCAGGAGGAGTCCGAAAACCCCCATGGCGAGGAGGCAGGAAGAAAGGAATAGGTAACTGCCGAGCGCCTGGCTCATACCGGCTCCTTCCGGCCCGACAAGAGAAGCGCCCCGATAATGGCTAAAAGCAAAACAAGCGACACCGCTTCGAAAGGAAGCACGTTTTCCCGCAGGAGCGCCATTCCGATGGCTTTTAAGGAATAGTCCCCTTGCGTTCCTCTTTGCGGCCACTGGGTGTTTCGGAAGGTGAGGAAGACGCCCGCGAAAAGCAAACCCGCAACCACCGCCGCGCGGATGATTTTAACCGGATTTCTCTTTTCGGGCTTCTGGAAAATTGGTTGGGAGAGCATGATGGCGAAGAGGATGGCGACGGCGATGGCTCCGATGTAGATGATGACTTCCATGACGGCCAAGAATTCGCTGTTGAGGTAAATAAAAAGACAGGCCACTCCAAAAAGGCATAGGATGAGCGCCAGGGCGTTGTAAAAGACCTTCTGGGGCCACACGGCGAGGAAGGCGCCGAGAAGGGTGATGAAGCCAATGAGAAGGAAGGCAATGTCAGCGATGGTCATGGTGAACCTTTAGCCGGCGCGGGGCTTGGGGCCGCCGCCACCGGAATTTTGGTTAAAGGCGTTCCTCTTTCCCGAAACGGCTTCAAAAGGTCCATGATGAGCTCCACCTGCGCGTCCGCTACGATGTCGTAATCACCGTCCGCGTGTTTGAGCGCGTCGGTGGGGCATACTTCGATGCAGAGACTGCAAAGGCTGCAAAGCATGTAGTTGACCTTGAAATCAGTCAAGACTCTTTTCCCGTCGACCGCGCTCTTTCCCGCCTCGAGCGACATGCACCGCGAAGGGCAGATTTTGATGCAGGCGTTGCAGGAGATGCAGAGGTGGTCTTGGGTCTTTTCGCCGACCACGAACTCGATCGGGCCCTTGAAACGCTTGATGGGGATGCGTTCTTTCGGGTAAATGACCGTCACGGGCCTTTT
>JACQQY010000014.1 GCA_016206825.1 Candidatus Omnitrophota bacterium | reverse complement strand
GGGGGTGTGGGTGGGGGGGTTTTGGATATTTTTGAATTTGTGGCTGCTCTTTCGGGTGTTGGAAATGGGTTTGAAGGGAAAGGCGGATTTAAATTTAAAAAATAAGATACGGTGGCTTTTGACGCTCAAGTTTCCGGTGCTGTATCTGGCGGGATTTTTGGTTTTGAAAACCCGGTTTTTTCCGGTGGAAGGCATTTTGACGGGGCTGACTCTCTTTTTGGCCGCTTTTACCTTCGGCTGGATGCGCGCGAACGTTCGTCCGAAGTCCTTGTCTCTTTTTCTCTTTCTTACTCCCTTTGCATTCCCTGCGGGAACTTCTTTCGCCTCTGAGGCCCAAGCGGCCGCCGGGCAGGAAGGGGCCAGGCAGGCTTCACTCCATATCCTGAATTTTGTGCATCTGGCGGCCGAGGCTCTAGGCGATACGCCTTTGGCGCATTTTTTGGAGCGTTTTGAGAACGTTATTTTCTGCGTGATCGTGATCGCTTTTTTGTCGCTTGTTTTTTTCTTCGCTTCAAGGGGCAAAGGGCTTGTGCCCGGGCGGCTTCGGGCGGCGCTCGAGGCGGTGGTGGAGGCTTTGAATAATCTGGTCTGCGGCATTTTAGGGCCTCAAGGCAGAAAGTACACGCCGTTTGTGGGCACGCTTTTCCTTTATATTTTAACCATGAATCTCATGGGTCTTGTGCCGCTCATGAAGTCGCCTACTTCTTCCGCGATGACGTTGAAGCTGGGACTCATTCAAATTCCAGTGCCGACGGTGACGGCGGCGCTGGCCTTGGTGGTGTTTTTCTACGTGCAGTTTATCGGCATGAAGGAACAGGGGCTTTTGGGCTATTTGGATCACATGGCGGGAAATCCGAGGGACGTGTTCGGGTTTGTCCTCATGCCGGTGATGCTGGTGATCCATGTGATCGGGGAGCTTGCGAAGCCCTTGAGCCTGGCGTTTCGGTTGTACGGAAACATCTGGGGGGAGGACGTGCTGTTGGCGGTGTTCATAGGGCTGGGGGTGGGGCTTTTGGCTTTTCTGCCGATCCCGGCCGGCGCGCCGATTCAGTTTCCGTTTATGCTGCTGGCGATGGTCACGGGGACCATCCAGGCGTTTGTGTTTACGCTCTTGAGCACGGTGTACATTGCGATGATGCTCCCGCATGGAGAAGAGCATAGCTGACAGAGGAAGAGGGTGTTGCAGCATCCCTCCCCCTGATAAGGGGGAGCGGGAGGGGGTTTGGAGCAGGGTTGGCAGACAGAGTCCAAACCCCCTCTAACTCCCCCTTGACAGGGGGAGGAAGGTCTTGCTGGATTTTAACATAGGAGGAGGAACAATGACTTATCAAACGGCGTTGTCGATTTTTCTGCCGCTTTCGCTTTGCGTGGCGGCTTTTGGGTCGGCCTTGGGGTTGGGCAAGGCGGTTTCGAGCGCCATGGAGGCGACGGCGCGCCAGCCAGAGGCCTCGGGGAAGATTCTGGTCAACATGATGGCGGGTTGCGCGCTGATCGAGGCCTTGACGATTTACACGCTGGTTGTCGTGTTTGTGTTGTCCGGAAAAATTTCTTAGGCGGGTTATGGACAATAAGCAGATCTTCAGCGAAATCATCGTTCAAATCCTTGGATTCCTGATCGTCTTCGCGATTTTGAAGCAGTTTGCCTGGAAAGGGCTTCTGGGGGCGATCGACGCCCGCCGCAGGAAGATCGAGGAAGGTTTCAGCGAGATCGACGGCAAGAAGAGGGATCTGGAAGAGCTTCATCGGGAGTACCGCTCGAAAATCGCGAACATCGAGCAGGAGGCGAGAGCCAAGATCCAGGAGGCGGCGGGCGAGGGTTTACGCGTGGCGGGAGAGATCCAGGAAAAAGCGCGCCAAGACGCGGAGAAAATCGTCGAGCGCGCCCGGGTGGAAATCCAGCAGGATCTTCAGAAGGCGAGGCTTGAGATGCGCGATGAGACCGTGGAGGTTTCGAGCCTCATGACGGAGAAGATTTTGCGGCAGAAGCTCGACGCGAAAGAGCATGAGAGGCTGGTGGAGCAGTTTATTAAAGAGATGGAAGGAGTTTCTTGAAAAAAGCCTTCCTGCAAGCTTCAAACCCCTCCCAACCTCCCCTTGTCAGGGGAGGGGAACAGGGGAGAAGGGTCCTCCCCCTGACAAGGGGGAGTTAGAGGGGGTTTGGATTCTTCTATATGAAAGACCTATTAGCCGCCAACCGGTATGCGAGGGCGCTTTTCGACATCTGCCAGGTGAGCCATTGCGATTTGGAGATCGCGGAGGAACTGGAGGCGTTTGCGGCGGCTCTGCGGTCGTCGCCGGACGCCGCGCGGTTTCTGGCGAGTCCGTATTTTGACCGGGAAGCCAAAATTAATTTGATAAAAAAGTTTTATCAGGAGCGGATTCACGAAATCTACGAGACCCTGTTTAATTTCTTCGCGGTTTTATTTCAGAAGAACCGTTTTCATCTCTTTTATGAAATCGTGGAGAACTACCGGAAGATCGTGGACGCCGAAAGAGGGATGGGCACGGCGGAGATCCGGACGGCGCGGCCGCTCGCTCCTGAAAAGGAAAGCGCCATTGTTTCCCGATTGGAAAAGCTGGCCGGTTACCGGATAACGGTGAAGAAAGAGGTGGATCCGGATCTGATCGGCGGATTGGTGGTGAAAATCCGGAACAAAATTTTGGACGGCTCGATCCGGCACAAGATCGAAAGGATGAAGAAAGAACTGACGAAGGTGAGATCGGTTTAACCTGGAGGGAGCATGGCTTTGCGACCGGAAGAGATCACGAGCATTTTGAAAGAAGAGATTAAAAATTACGAGACCGGGATCAAGATGGAATCGACGGGCGTTATCCTGTCCGTCGGGGACAGCATTGCGCGTATTTATGGATTGGACGACTGCATGGCGGGGGAGCTCCTGGAGTTTCCCGGCGGCGAATTAGGCATCGCTCTCAATTTGGAAGAGTCGAACGTCGGAGCGGTGCTTTGCGGCGGCGGCGAAGGGATTAAAGAAGGAGATATGGTCAAAAGAACCGGAAGGATTGCGAGCGTTCCGGTAGGCAAGGGGCTTCTCGGCCGCGTCGTGGACGCTTTGGGGAGGCCTCTCGATAACAAGGGCCCGATCACGGCGGCGGAGACGAGGCCCATCGAATTTAAGGCCCCCGGCGTTCTCCTGCGTCAGCCGGTGAAAGAACCTCTGCAAACGGGGATCAAGGCCATCGACGGGATGATCCCCATCGGCCGCGGACAGAGGGAGCTTATCATCGGCGACCGTCAGACGGGGAAGACGGCGGTGGTCATCGATACGATTTTAAATCAAAAGGGGAAGGACGTTCACTGCGTTTATGTCGCCATCGGGCAGAAGTCTTCGAGCGTCTTGTCGGTGGCGGCCACTTTGGAAACGTACGGAGCGATGGAGTATACCACCATCGTCAACGCCCCGGCGGACGTGGCGGCGACGCTTCAGTATTTGAGTCCTTATACCGGCTGTGCCATCGGGGAGTATTACCTCTACAACGGGATGCATGCTCTCGTCATTTACGATGATTTGTCAAAGCATGCGGCCAGTTACCGGGAGTTGTCTCTCCTCTTGAGGCGGCCGCCCGGGCGCGAGGCGTTTCCCGGGGACGTCTTTTATCTGCATTCGCGGCTTCTGGAGCGCGCGGCGAAGCTCCGGGATGATTTGAAAGGCGGGAGTCTCACCGCGCTTCCCCTAATCGAAACGCAGGCGGGCGACGTTTCGGGTTACATTCCCACGAACGTGATTTCCATCACCGATGGACAGATTTATCTCGAATCGGATCTCTTTTATCAAGGCATCCGCCCGGCCGTCAACGTGGGCCTTTCGGTTTCCCGCGTGGGGGGCAGCGCCCAGACGAAGGCGATGAAGAAGGTGGCGGGGACGCTCCGGTTAGAGCTGGCTCAGTACAGGGAGCTGGCGGCGTTCATGCAGTTCGGCTCCGAGATGGATAAGGCGACCCGCGATCAGTTGAACCGCGGCGCGCGGCTTGTGGAAATTTTGAAGCAGGACCAGTATGCTCCGATGACGCTCGCCGAGGAGGTGAGCGTGATCTACCTTGCCGTGCACGGGGTCTTGGATGAGGTGCCTTTGGAGAGAGCGCCCGAGTTTGAAAAAGGGTTCCACCTTTTTCTGGCTCAAAAATATCCGGACGTGGTCATTGACATCGAAAAGACCAAGGATTTGACCCCTTCTCTCGAAGAGCGGCTCATGCGCGCCGGGAACGAATTTAAGAAATTGTTTCTTAAGCAATAAGCATGTCATCCCTACGTCAAATCCGCAGAAGGATGAAAAGCGTCGAAAATATCCATGAGATCACGAAGGCTATGGAGATGATCGCCGGTTTTCGTTTCAAAAAGGCCGAGCACCGTTTTATCCGGTCGAAGCCCTTTTGGCTGGAGCTCAAGAATTTGGCCGGGCATCTCTCCCGGTCGGAGAACCTCCGCCACCCCCTTTTCGAAAAAAGGGAAGTGAGAAAAAAGGTTCTGGTCGTCGTGACGGCCGATAAGGGTCTTTGCGGGGCTTACAACGCCAATCTTTTGAAGGCGGCCGCGGCGTGGCTTAGGGAGAATGAGCGCTTCGATCCTTCTTTGGCGCTTGTGGGAAAAGTGGGTTTTAATTATTTTAGGAAAAGGCCGGTAACGATTTTGTCGGCCTATCCTGAAAAGCCCCAGGCGGATGTTTCTTTTGCGGAGAAAATCGCGAAGGAATGGAAGAATTTCTTTTTGAGCCGCCAGGCGGATTCCATCGAGGTTCTCTATAACGCTTTTCGAATGGGGACTGCGGGACAGGCGGCGCTCGTTCCTTTTTTAGGCTTGAGTGGTTTGTTCGACTCTTCGACGAATGGACAAAAGAGCGGGGCGCCGGTGGATTTTATTTATGAGCCCGGTTTTGAACAGGTTCTGAACCCGGTCTTCGAGCGTTATCTCGAGAGCGCCGTTTATCTTTTACTGCTCGAGTCCCTTGCTTCGGAACACAGCGCCCGGATGATCGCGATGAAACAGGCGACGGAAAACGGCGAAGAGGTGTTGGACCGCCTTCGGCTTTTGAGAAACAAAACAAGGCAGGCGGGCATTACGCGGGAGATATTGGAAATCGTCAGCGGCGCGAGCGTGTTGGTGTAGAAGGATGTGGGTGTTAGAATATGCAGACAGAGGCAGAGGTTCGTCAGGCGCCGAAAGCGGCGAAGGGAAGAGTGATGAAGGAAGGTTCTGATTTCGGTCATGTGGTTCAAGTCATCGGTCCGACGGTGGACGTGCGTTTTGAGCCGGGCCGTTTGCCCAATATTCTGGATGCTTTGGTGATTAAAAAGAACAAAACCGCCTCCGGTTTCGGGGAAGAAGAGGTGACGGTGGAGGTCGCCCAGCATCTTGGCAATAACGTCGTGCGCGCCATCGCGCTCGCGTCCACGGACGGCGTGGTTCGAGGGATGGAAGTGGTGAACACCCAAGCGCCTATTGCGGTTCCGGTAGGGCGTGAGACGTTGGGGCGGCTCTTTAACGTTTTGGGCCGGCCGATCGATGAAAAGCCGGCTCCGCAGGCCAAGAAGTTCCATCCGATTCATCGGTCCGCTCCCAGCATGGAGGAGCGGGAAGCCGCCGCTCAGATTTTTGAAACCGGCATCAAGGCGGTCGACCTTCTGGCTCCTTATCCGAAGGGAGGCAAGGTGGGGTTGTTCGGCGGAGCGGGAGTCGGGAAGACGGTCATTATCATGGAATTGATTCGAAACATCGCCGCCCAGCATGGGGGTTTCTCGGTGTTTGGAGGAGTGGGTGAGCGCACCCGTGAGGGAAACGATCTTTACTTGGAGATGAAGGCCTCGGGAGTTTTGAATAAGACGTGCCTGGTGTTCGGGCAGATGAATGAGCCGCCAGGAACGAGGCTTCGCGTCGGTTTGACCGCTTTGACGATGGCGGAGTATTTCCGCGATGAAGAAAAGCAGGACGTGCTTCTTTTCATCGACAACATCTTCCGTTTTGTCCAGGCGGGATCGGAGGTATCGGCGCTTCTTGGCCGCATGCCCTCCGCCGTCGGTTACCAGCCCAATCTGGCGACGGAGATGGGAGAGCTTCAGGAGCGCATTTGCTCCACGAAGAAAGGGTCCATCACCTCCGTTCAAGCCATTTATGTGCCGGCGGACGACCTGACGGATCCGGCGCCGGCCACGACCTTCGCGCACCTGGATGCGACGACGGTGCTCTCGCGCCAAATCGCGGAGCTCGGGATTTATCCGGCGATCGATCCTTTGGACTCGACTTCCCGTATTTTGGATCCGCGGGTTATCGGTGAAGAGCATTACCAAACGGCGAGGCAGGTCCAAAAGATCCTCCAGCGTTATAAGGATTTGCAGGACATCATCGCCATCCTAGGCATGGATGAGTTGTCCGAAGAAGACAAGCTGACGGTAAGCCGCGCGAGAAAGATTCAAAAGTTTCTGTCACAGCCTTTCTTCGTAGCGGAAACCTTCACCGGAACCAAAGGCAGGTACGTGACGCTGAAGGAGACCATCGCCGGATTTCAAAAGATCACCTCCGGCGAAACGGATGAATATCCGGAGCAGGCCTTTTACATGGTCGGCAACATCGAGGAAGCCGCGGAAAAAGCCGCCCGGCTGAAGCAAGGGACATAATATTGGCCGCTCCTCCCTTTTCCCTGAAGGTGGTGACTCCCGACCGGGTTTTCTTCGAAGGGAAGGTGACCTCCCTCCAAGCGCCCGGGAGCCTCGGTTATCTGGGCGTCTTGAAAGACCACGCCCCGCTTGTCACCACTCTTGACAAAGGCAAGCTTTCGTTCAAAGATGAGCAAGGCACCGAGAAAATCTTTAAGATCAGCGGCGGTTTTCTGGAAGTTTTAAGCAATAGAGTTCTTGTCTTAACCGATCAAATCCAACCTTCCCTTGGGGTCGTAGCTTAGTTGGCTTAAAGCGCCTGCCTGTCACGCAGGAGATCGAGGGTTCGAATCCCTTCGGCCCCGCCAGTTTTTTCTTGTTTGCCGAAGGGATTCGAAGAGAGCCGCACGGTTATGAGACGCGACGGCTAGTACTGTGTAACGTTAATGAATGACGGCAGATCAAATCCCCCCTGCCCCCTTTGAAATAAAAAGGGGGTTGGTCTTCGGCCCTTTCTCTTTTAAGTAAAAGAAAGCCCTTACCCCCTTTTCTTTTCAAAGGGGG
>JACQQY010000060.1 GCA_016206825.1 Candidatus Omnitrophota bacterium | reverse complement strand
GGGTGGGGGTGACGGGGTTGGGGGCGGTGACGGCCTTGGGGGAGGGGGCGGGGGCCTTGTGGGAGGCGGCGCTCCGGGGGCGTTCGGGCATCGATTTTGTTCCATGGTTCGACTACGCTCACCATCCTGAGCCTGTCGAAGGATTGGGAGGTTCCCTTAACGGTTGGAGGCCGCTCGCCGGATGGATCCGGGATTTTCAAGCCGAAAAGTTTGTCGTCCAAAAAAAGGCGTTGAAATTGATGGCGAGGGACATTCAACTGGCCGTCGCGGCGGCAAGTCTTGCCTTGTCCGATGCGGGGACGAAACCGGATGCGGTGGATCCTGAAAGAAGCGGAGTGATCGTTGGTTCCGGGGTTTTGAATCACGAGCTTGAGGAGCTGGCCGCGAGCGTCAAAAGCTCCCTGGCGGAGGACGGCAGGGTGACTTTGAAAAAATTCGGCGAGGAAGGAATCCCCGCTCTCTTCCCGCTTTGGCTCTTGAAATATTTGCCCAACATGCCGGCCTGCCATATTTCGATTTTCTTTAATTTGCAGGGGCCGAACAACACGTTGACGACGGGGGCATCAGCCGGCCTCCAGGCGGTCGGAGAAGCTTTTCGGATTATCCAACGCGGCGCGGCCGACGTGATGCTGGCCGGCGGCGCGGAATCGAAGACGAATCCCGTGGGTTTGTCTCAGTACAGGATCCTGGGGGTTTTGTCGCGGGGAGGCGCCGGAGATCCTGCCCGAACTTACAGACCTTTCGACGCGAACGCCGACGGTTTCGTGCCGGGGGAGGGTTCGGGGTTTCTTGTTTTGGAAGAATGGGAGCATGCCAGGCGCAGGAATGCCCGGATTTACGCGGAGGTCGTCGGGTTCGGTTCCTCTTCCGGCGCGGGGAGAGAAGCGGCGATGAAAATGGCCTTGCGCGGCGGGGGAACCGCTCCGGCGGAGATTGACTTTATTCAGGCAAGCGGCATGGGACTTCCGGATGATGACGAGAAAGAAATGGAAGCGATGAATAGGCTTTTTGGGCGGTCGGAAGGGCGTTGTGTGACGGCGGCGAAGCCTGTGATGGGATTTACGGGATTCGCGGCGGGGGCGATCGACTTGATTCTTGCGGCGCTTGCCTTGCGGGAAGGAGTGATTCCGCCGACGCTTAATTTTGAAAGACCAAGGCAGGAACTGGGTTTTCGTCTGGTGACTGGCGCGGCGTTAAAGAAGCGCATTCAATGCGCGATGACGAATGCGTTTGGTTTTAACGGCCAGTCGGCGTCGGTGGTGATAAGGAGATGTTAGGATGAAGTTTAGCGGGTCTTGCTGGTGGGGGATGTCCCGCCTTCTTTGTCCGGTGGTTGCTCAAGGGGGCGTATGCGCCTGACACGGCATTCGTCTCTCAGTCGCTTGGACAGCAAGGAATCAGTGCGGACCACAACGTTTGGACGCTCCCTGCGAGACGAACGCCGTGTCCGCGCACTCTTCAGAGAAAGTGGATAAGTTTTGCGATCAGATATTTAAGGAATATTCTACAGAGGTTATTCTAAAATGGCGCGAAGAAGGGTGGTGGTGACGGGGTTGGGGGCGGTGACGCCGCTGGGGAACAGCGTGGCGGAGACGTGGCGCGGCCTTTGTGAAGGGAGGTCGGGCGTCGGGCGGATCACTCTTTTTGACGCTTCCACTTTTCCGACGAAGATCGCGGGGGAGGTGAAAGGCGCGGATTCTTTTAGAAATATTTCGAAAGGGACGGAACCCGGTTTTCTCGGCAGGAACAGCCTCTTTGCGCTGGAGGCGGCGGCTGGGGCGATGCAGGACGCCCGGTTGGATGCAAGCCGGTTGGATCCTTTGAGATTTGGCATTTATTTCGGCGCAGGCGACGGCGGATTTAATTTTTTGGAATACGCTTCTATTGTCTTGGATTCCTTATCGGACGGCGTCGGGGAATTGGAGCCGGCTCTTTATGCCGAGCGCAGTGCCGAGAGAATTCATCCCAAAGCTCTTTTGGAGCAGGAGCCTTCTCAAGTGATTAACCATTTGGCCGGGGTTTTTGGGGCGAAGGGAGTGATTTCGAATTGCTTGACGGCTTGCGCGGCTTCGAGTCAGGCGATCGGAGAGGCCGTTGACATCATTCGAAGGGGTGATGCCGACGTGATGCTTGCCGGCGGTTCTCATTCCATGATCCATCCACTGGGAGTGGCGGGTTTTAATCTTTTGACGGCTCTTTCGACGCGGAATGAGGAACCGGAGCGCGCTTCGAGGCCTTTTGACAAGGGCCGGGACGGATTTGTGTTGTCCGAGGGAGCAGGGGTGGTCATTCTCGAGGAGCTTGAACATGCGCGGGAACGCGGCGCGAAGATTTATGCGGAGCTCGCCGGCTATGGTTTGAGCGCGGACGCCTTTCGGCTCACGGATCCGCATCCCACCGGCAGGGGAGCGATTCAGGCGATGGTTTTGGCGCTCAAAGACGCCGGGATGAATCCGAGGGACGTGGACTACATCAATGCGCATGGGACCTCCACACAGCTTAATGATCAAATTGAAACGCAGGCGATCAAAGACGTTTTTGAAGAGGAAGCGCGGCGGATGCCCGTGAGCTCGATTAAATCCATGCTCGGCCACATGATCGCGGCGGCGGGGGTGGTGGAGATCATCGCAAGCGTTTTGACCATGCGGGACGGGGTGATTCCGCCGACGATCAATTATGAAACGAAGGATGAGGCGTGCGACCTGGATTACGTGCCGAATGCGGCAAGGAAGGCCAAAGTCAAAGCGGTTTTGAGCAACTCTTTTGGGTTCGGCGGGCAGAACGTGGCGCTGGTTGTGAAAAGATTCGAAGAATAGAGATGGATCAGATCAAATTTTTCATCGATTTCGACGGCACCATTACGCGGACGGACGTGGTGGATTTGGTGCTTCAGAGATTTTCTAAGGATGGCTGGCAAGAGGCGGAGAAGTCGTGGATTCAGGGCCGGATCGGTTCGCGGGAGTGTCTGACAAGGCAAATAGGTTCTGTTTCGGCGACGAAGGAAGACGTCCGATGCCTTCTAAAGGAGGTGGAGGTCGATCCCTATTTTGTCTCTTTTTGGAAAAAGACGAGAAATCTCGGCATACCGATCGTCGTCGTCAGTGACGGATTTGACTTTATCATCCGCGAAATTTTCGGCAGGCTTTCGTCGGAAGCGGGCGGGGGGATTCTGAGGACTCCTCTTTTTTCGAACCGCCTTGCGTGGGTCGGGAAAAAAGTGAAAGCCTCCTTTTCGAAGGGACCCTTGTGTGAACATGGGTGCGCCAACTGCAAAGAGAGGGTGATTCGAAAACTGCGGAAAAAAGGGGACAGAATCATCTTTATCGGAGACGGATGGTCCGACCGGTTCGCCGCAAGCGTCAGCCACCTTACCTTTGCGAAAGGGAGGCTCCTAAAGTATTGTTGCGAGCATCGAGTGCCCCATCGGGCGTATTCGAGTTTTAAGGAGGTTGAAGAATGGCTCAAGGACAACATCTCATGCTGACTGAGCGGGAGCTTTTGGAGAAAGAACGGAAGGTTTGCTCGTGGGGGGATACGGTTCATTATTTGGATCCTCCGAAGTTTTTCGAGCGCTGTGAGGGGAGTTTTCTCTACGACCGGAAAGGCGCGCCTTACCTGGATTTGCAGATGTGGTACTCGGCGGCGAGCTTCGGGTATGCGAATCCGCGGTTGGGCGGGGCTCTTAAGAGGCAAATCGATAAACTGCCGCAGTTGGCCTGCCAGTACCTTCATGCGGAAAAGGTGGAGCTTGCCGAGAAGATAGCCAAGAGAACCCAAAAGGCTTTCGGAGAGAAAGGGCGGGTTCATTTTAACGTCGGAGGCTCGCAGGCGGTCGAGGATTCTTTGAAGCTCGTGCGGAATCACACGAAAAAGAATCTGGTGTTCGCTTTTATGGGCGGTTACCACGGCAGGACGCTCGGGGCTTCGGCGATCACCTCCAGTTACCGTTACCGCCGCCGCTTCGGGCATTTTTCCGACCGGGCGCAGTTCGTCCCTTATCCTTACTGTTTCCGCTGTCCCTACGGCAAAAAGTATCCGGACTGCGGGATGTACTGCGCGAAACAGTTTGAGAAGCTTTTTGAAACGGAGTACAACGGGGTTTTGGACACGAAGACCGGAGAATCCGAGTACGGCGCTTTTTACGTCGAGGCCGTTCAGGGGACGGGCGGATACGTCATTCCGCCGAAGGAATATTTTCCCTATCTTCGGAAGGTCTTGGAACGGCATAAAATTTTGCTCGTCGACGACGAGATTCAAATGGGTTTTTACCGCGCAGGAAAGCTCTGGGCGATCGAGCAGTTTGGGGTGAAGCCGGACATTGTTGTGTTTGGGAAGGCGCTCACGAACGGTTTGAATCCGCTCTCCGGCGTTTGGGCGAGGGAAGCGCTCATTCATCCCAAGGTTTTTCCGCCCGGCTCGACGCATTCAACTTTTTCGTCGAATACGCTCGGCACTGCCGTAGGGCTTGAAGTCATGAAAATGACCGAGGAGGAAGATTACGAGCGGCTCGTGAAGGAGAAAGGGAAAAGGTTCCTTGAGCGGTTAAAAGCCCTTCAAAAACGACGCCGGAAAATCATCGGCCATGTGGATGGTCTTGGGCTTGCCCTTCGCCTTGAGATCTGCAAGCCGGACGGTTACACGCCGGATCGGGAGTTGACGGATCGGATATTTGCGGAGGGGATGAGAGGAGAAATCCGAACTTCCAAAGGCCGGTTCGGCCTCGTGCTGGACGTGGGCGGGTACTATAAAAACGTTTTCACCATCGCGCCTTCCTTCGGGATCACCGAAAGAGAAATGGATCTTGCCGTCGAGCTGTTGGATTTGCTCATCCGGAAGTGCGTTCGTTAAAGTCTACTATTGTGTAACGTTAATTAATGACGGCAGATCAAATCCCCCCTGCCCCCTTTGAAAAGAAAAGGGGGTAAGGGCTTTCTTTCCACTAAAGAGAAAGAGCGAAAGACCAACCCCCTTTTTATTTCAAAGGGGGCAGGGGGGATTTAAACCGTTCTCAATCGTCATTTCCGGAGCCTCTTTCTTTGAGATTCCTGTATGGATAAATTTGTTGACTTATAAAGTTTATCCGGATAAAATTTAATTGCAATGAAGATTATCAAGAGGCTTTTTCAACTCGATCTGCCGCCGAACCGCTCGGCTTTTTTGTGGGGCCCGCGTAAAGTAGGGAAGAGCTATTGGGTCACTCACTCCTTGCCTAAGGCCCCCATCCTGGATCTTTTAAAAACGGACGTTTTCGCCGATTACGCCTCAAGACCCTCGCTTTTGCGGGAACGTTATCAGGATCACAGAGGCCTGTTGGTGATCGACGAAGTTCAAAAGATTCCAGCGCTCTTGGATGAGGTGCATTGGCTTATTGAAAATAAGGGTCTTTCTTTTTTGTTGACGGGATCAAGCGCCAGAAAGCTTCGCCGCGGCCATGCGAATCTTCTGGGAGGCCGCGCCTGGCGTCGGACGATGACCCCGCTTTCCTGTTTGGAGGTCGATGAGCTTGATTTGGAGAGGATCATGATTTCAGGTCTTCTCCCGCCGCATTATCTTTCGCCGGCGCCTTTGGAAGATTTGAGGGCCTATGTGGCGGATTATCTCAAAGAAGAAGTCGTCGCTGAGGCCTTGGTTCAAAACCTGCCCGCCTTCTCGGAATTTTTGCGAGTCGCCGCCATCACAAGCAGTGAGCTCGTCAACTACACGAATATCGCCAGGGAAGTGGGCGTCGCTTCCCGTTTTGTGCGCACTTATTTTGACATTCTGGAAGACACCTATCTTGGATTTCGAGTTCCTCCTTGGAAAAAGTCGAAAACACGCCGCATGATCCTCACGGAGAAATTTTACCTTTTTGACGTGGGTGTGGCGAATTTCCTCGCCCGCCGCGCGCCTCGTCTTGGGAGCGCCGAATTCGGAAAGTCCTTTGAGCATTATCTCTTAATGGAGCTTCGCGCCTACCAGGCTTATAAAAGTCCCGATCTTCCCGTTTGTTTTTGGAGAACGAGCGCGGGACAGGAGGTTGATTTCATTTTGGGCGACAAGGACATTGCCGTTGAGATCAAAGGTTCCGCCAAGGTTCACGAGGGGGATCTTACGTCCCTCATGGCTTTGATGGAAGACGGCCCCGTGAAAAAGTGCGTCGTGGTGTGCTTGGAGAAAGAGCCCCGGCTTCTTTCAAAAAAGATCGAGGTTCTTCCATGGCGGGTTTTCATCGAAAGGCTTTGGAAAGGAGATTTTGGGGTATGAGCGCCATCATTTCTCTTTTGAATAAGATCCCGTTCGGGAGTCCGGCGGGGAATGGTTTTTTCCTTTATTCCAGGATTTCTCCTGGGGTGTTGGAGAAAATGGCGGAATGCAATTTCAGGAAGACCGTTTCTTTCGTCTATGAGCATTCCCGGTTTTACCGGAGGAGGTTCAATGAGCTTGGGATCAATCCCAGGAAGGTGAGGAGGCCGGAGGACCTTGGGGATTTTTTCACGACGGCGGAAGACCTTCGCCGGTACGGCGAGGATTTTGTGTGTCAAAGGCCCGACACGGCCTACGAGACCACCGGCACCACTTCCAAAAAGCCGAAGAGAGTCTATTTTTCGAGGGGCGAAATAAAAGAAGCGGGGTGGATCGGGGCGGTGGGCCTTTGGAACCTTGGGGTAAGGAAGGAAGATCGGATCGCGAGCGCCTTTGATTATTCCTTTTGGGTGTCCGGACCGGTGCTGCAAGCTTCCTGCGAGGTGCTGGGGTGCTTTCATGTGGAAGCGGGGAGGATGGATCCCCTGGAATTTTATGAGCGGACCAGCGACTACCGCCTCACGGTGATCGTGGGAGATCCTTCCTGGATCGTGCGGCTTTCGGAAGTGGCGGAGAAAAGGGACGCCAGGTCTTTGAAATTGATCCTGGGAGGCGGGGAGAACGTCACGGAAGAGGCCCGCCGCTACGTGGAGGGCGTTTGGAAGACGGATTTTATTTTGGGTTACGGGCAAACGGAAGCCTTCGGCGCGATCGGGATGGAATCCCGTTTCAAGGAGGGCTACCACCTGAATGAATTCCACAACTATTTTGAAATCATCAAGCCGGACGTGGACGGCTATGGGGAGCTCGTTTATACGACCTTGAACCGCCGCGTCATGCCGCTTGTCCGCTACCGGTCGGGAGACGTCACTCGTTTTTTGAAAGGAGAACCGAAAGGAAGTCTTCGCGGGAAAAGGATTGAAAAGCTAAAGGGCCGCGTGGATGAGTGGGTTCCCACGGGGATGGGGAACCTTGCTCCCTGGATGTTCGAGCCGATTTTTCAGGGCATCGATGGAGTTACGGGCGATTGGCAGATCGAAATCGAGAAGGAAGGCAATAAGGATAAGATTCTTTTTCATTTGGAAGCGAAAGACGGCGAAGCGGGCGCCCGATCTTTAAAAGGGGAAGCGCTGGCGAGATTGAGAAAAGAACTTCCGGATGCTTCGAGGGCTTTGGACATGGGACTCATCACCGTGGATTGGCGGGTCCATTCTCCGGGGTCCTTGCGCTTGGGGCGAAAACTCCGGCGGATCGTGGACAACAGGAAGTTTTAATGAGTTTTCAACCGGGGGCGGTCTTCGAGGAAGAACCAGAGGACGAGGCCGGCGGCGAGCCAGAGGATTTCCCGGATTCTCCGAAGGAGGGCGAACGTGAAACCGACGGATTTTTCGAAGCCGAATTGGAGGAAAAGGAGCACGATCCCGCCTTCCTGGGCGCCGATGCTCGCCGGAATGAAAAAGGTCACGATCCGCAGAACCTGCATCAACGCCTCAAAAAGCCAAGCCTGGCCGAAACTCATGGGAATCCCAAGAATCTTGCTGATCCAGTAAACTTCAAAAACCCCCGCGAACCAGCCCAGGAAATTGAAAAACGTCGATAGAAAAAACCGGCGCGGGTCTTGTGTGTAGAATCTTTTGATCTCGTCGTCCAGCTTCAGGAATTTCATCCGTTTCTCGCCCGAATGGGCCCCCCACCATTTAAACATTTCTCCCAGGGCGTGGACCTTCTTGAAAATTCCCAGGTGAAGCCCGATGATGAGCAGAAGGGCCACCAGGCCCAAGCTGATGAGGAAGGCAAGAACGCTCTGCCAGAGGATGGGGGAGAGAGGGAGGGATTTGAAATTGGCCGTGATTCCTCCGATGACGAACAAATTAAGGGAAAGCCAGAAGGTGGTGTGGACGATCAAGATGGAGGCGTAGCCTTCCGAAAGCGAGACGCCATGCCTTCTTTTCAAAAGCTCCGCTTTGATCGGTTCACCGCCCAGGGAAGCGGCCCAGGGGACCACCGCGTTCAACGTTTCCCCGATGATGCGGATCAAGTAGAGGTCCCGATGGGGCACGTGGGACGGCAGGCTTCTGGGGAAAGCATAGCCCCATCCGATGGTGTCAAAGGCGAAGACGAAGGGATACACCACGAGGATCGGAAGAAACTTCCAATTGAAGGCCATGAGGTTCGAGAGGATGTTTTCGGCCCCCACGGACCGGACCGTGAGATAGAGGATGGTGAAACCGATGGCCAGCAGGATGAATTTGATGATTTTCATGGGGTCAAGTATACCCCTTACGAAGTTATTGTGGGAAGCGCATTTTTTGGTTACAATTTGTGGCGGCTAGGGAGCGAAAGAATATGTGCGGAATATTCGGGTATACGGGACATAAGGAAGCGCAGAAGCTGGTGATCCAGGGCTTGAAACGCCTGGAGTACCGCGGGTATGACTCGTCCGGTCTTGCCGTGCAGGACGGGTTTCAGGCGCTTTTGGTCGAGAAGACAAGCGGCAAGATCAAAAATTTGGAAGCGCTTCTTCACCGGCGCCCTTTGAAAGGCCGCACGGCGATCGGCCACACGCGCTGGGCCACGCACGGCGTGCCGAGCCGCGAGAATGCTCATCCTCACCTGGACAACGGGGGCGAGATCGCGGTGGTTCATAATGGGATCATCGAGAATCACTTCGATCTCAAGGAAACGTTGAAAGCGGAAGGGGCGGTTTTTCGCTCCGAAACGGACACGGAAGTTATCGTGCATCTCCTCGCCAAGTATTACAAGGGGAATTTGGAAAACGCCCTTCGCCGGTCGCTTAAGGATCTGAAAGGCACCTACGCCATCGCCGCGATTTGCTCCAAAGAACCGGGGAAGCTCGTAGGGGCCAGGCGTGACAGTCCTCTCGTGGTGGGACTCGGCAAAAAGGAAAATTTTTTGGCCAGCGACGTCTCGGCCATCGTCGAGCACACGGATCGCGTGATGTTTCTGGAGAACGGCGAGATGGCGGTGGTCACGAAAGATTCGGCGCGCGTCGTGGACGGGGCGGGAAGACCCGTCGGCCGCAAGGCCGTTAAGGTCGATTGGGACATTACCCAGGCGAAAAAAGGCGGTTATCCTCATTTTATGTTGAAAGAAATCTTCGAACAGCCCGGCATTTTGACGGCTGTCCTGAGGGAGCGCCTTCATGGGGCCAAGATTCGTTTCGATGAGCTTAAGATCGCGCCCCGGGCTTTTCGGAAGGTAAAAAGAATCGTCATCATCGCCTGCGGCACCGCTTACCACGCCGGACTCACCGCCAAGTACGTTTTGGAAGAGCTGACCGACATTCCCGTTTGGGTCGACACTTCCTCGGAATTCCGCTACCGCAATCCAAAGCTTGGCAAAGGGACATTGGTGATCGCGGTTTCTCAGAGCGGGGAGACGGCGGACACCTTGGCGGGTTTGCGGGAGGCGAAGGCCAAGGGGGCGCTCACCCTTTCCGTTTGCAACGTTCTCGGCAGTTCCCTCTCCCGCGAGGCGCAGGGCGTCCTCTACACCCATGCGGGGCCGGAGATCGCGGTCGCGTCCACCAAAGCCTATACTGCCCAGCTCGCTGTGCTGTACCTCCTGGCTTTTTACCTGGCAGGGTTATTCAACAGCCTTCCTCAAAAGAAGAGGAAGGAACTCCTTCGGGAATTTTCGCGCGTGCCTTTCCTGATGCAGAAGACGTTGGATCAATACCGGGAGGATGAAAAGGAATGGGCGGAGAAGGCGCGCGATTTCAACGCGCGTTACCACGCCCAGCTTGAAAAATATTTTTCCACGGATCCGGAGAAAAGAAAGCGCTCTCCCAACGGTTTCTTCCTCTATCTGGGGAGGAACATCAATTATCCAAACGCCCTTGAGGGGGCGTTGAAGCTCAAGGAGATTTCCTACATCCCCGCCGAAGGTTACCCTGCCGGTGAGATGAAGCACGGGCCGATCGCCCTGATCGACGAAAACCCGTGGGTGATTTGCCTGGCTCCGCAGTCCAGGACCTACGACAAGATGATTTCCAACATCCAGGAGATCAAGGCGCGCGGAGGGATCGTGATCCCGATCGTGTCCGAAGGAGACTCCGAGATCCACAAGCTCCAGCCTTTTTACCTCATTCGCGTTCCGAAGGTCAGGGAGCTTTTCTCGCCGTTTCTCACCGTCCTTCCGCTCCAGCTCATCGCCTACTGCGTGGCGAGGGAATTCGGGGAAGACATCGACCAGCCGAGGAACCTCGCAAAATCAGTGACGGTCGAATGAGTCCGCCCACTCTCTACATCATTGCCACTCCCATCGGCAATCTCGCCGATATGACCTTTCGCGCAGTGGAGGTTTTGAAGGGCGTCGATCTCATTGTCTGCGAAGACACAAGGCGCTCCCGGATACTTCTCGATCATTATGGCATTCAGAAACCGCTCTTTAGCCTTTTCGACGCTTCTGAAAAAAGGCGCGCTCCCTTTCTGCTTGAAAAATTGAAGGCCGGAGAAACCATGGCGCTCATTTCCGACGCGGGGACGCCGGGCATCGCGGATCCGGGTTACCGCCTGATTCGGGGGGCGATCGAAGAGGGGATCCCGGTGGAGTTCATTCCCGGCCCTTCGGCTTTGATCGCGGCCCTTGTCCTTTCCGGTTTGCCGGCGGACCGGTTTATTTTCGAAGGCTTTTTCCCGGTGAAGGAGGGGGAGAAAAGGAGGAGGCTCCTTTCTTTGAAGGAGGAGGACCGCACGGTGATTTTTTATGAGTCCCCCTACCGGCTGGTTAAGACCCTGAAGACGATGCAGGAAGTTCTCGGCGATATTCCCATTGTGGTGGCGAGGGAGCTCACGAAGAAGTTTCAGGAACTGGTCCGGAAAAAAATCAGCGAGGCGATCGCCCGCTTCGAAGGCAAAAAGGCGCAGGGGGAGTTTGTGGTCTTGTTTTGTTTAAGGTGATACCAGGTCTGGGCGAACACATAGGTTCGCCCCTACGAACGCGAATCTCGTTATGGTTGTAGGGGCAGACCCATGTGTCTGCCCTGATTAAGAGATTATTGAAACACCTTCCGGAAGCGGGAGGCGCCGAGGAGGAAGGCGCCGATGCCGAGGCTTGTGAGGAAGAGAAGGTCCTTCCACATGAGAAAGATCGAATTTCCCTTCAGAAAGATGCCATTTCCCAAATCCAGGTAGTATTTCAAAGGCGAAAACATCACGAGGAACCGCATCCAGCCGGGCATGGCCTCCGGCGGGACCCATGCCCCGGAGAGAAACATGATCGGGACGACCATGAGGAGCGAGAAGAGGACGGTTTCCGAAAGATTGTTCGAAAGGGTCGAGATCACGAGGCCGAACCCCGAGATGGCGAAGGAGTAAATGAGCGTCACGAGGAAAAAGGCCCACACGTTTCCCGCCAGAGGCACTCCCACGATGGGTTTTAAGATGACGAAGACGGCGATAAACGTCGCGATGAAGAGCACGACCACCATTGGGACGATTTTTGCGGCCATGATTTCAAAGGTCCTTAAAGGCGTGACCATGAGCTGTTCGATCGTGCCGAACTGCTTTTCGTTCACCATGGCCGTGGCGGTCAGGAGCATTCCGATGAGGGTCATGATCGTAAAAAATTCCTGGAGGCAGAACGCCCAGCGGTCGATCAAGTTCGGGTTGTAGCGGTAAAGGGTTTGGTCGTCCACGTAGGGGATGAATTTGGCCGTGACGTTCGAAATTTTCCATTTGGTCACGAGAAGATCGAGGTTGTGCTCGTAGACGATACTGCTCAAATACCGCAGGGCGAGCTCCGAGGCGTTGCTGTTGGAGCCGTCGAGGATCACCTGCATTTGGGCCGTTTGGTAGGAGGCGGTCTTTTCGCCGAAGCCTTTGGGGAAGACGACCACGACCGATACTTTTCCGTCTTCGATGAGGTTTTCTATTTGTTTTTCTTCCGTGATGAAGTGCGTGACTTGGAAAAAGGGTTCGCGGAGTTTGCCGGCCACTTCGCGGCTTTGGGCGCTTTGGTCGATGTCGTAGACGGCGATCGGATAGTTGTGCACGTCCATCGACACTTCGCCGGCGGTGTAGACGTCGAGCGTCGCCCCGTAGAGGACGATGATGAGGAGCGGGACGTTCCGGAAGAACTGAAGGAATTCCTTGCGCATTAAGAGAAAAAGCCGGAAGAACATCAGCCTAACCTCTTTTTGAACCACGCGATCGAAATGGCATAAAGTCCCACGCAGAAACCGACGAGCGCCAGGACGCTTAGTTTGACCTCGGCGAAACCTACCCCCTTCACCATGATTTTTCTCGCGACGTCGATGTAGTGCGTGGCGGGGAGGCCGTAGGCCAGGAGCCGGCCTTCTTCCCCGATGCTGGAAACCGGCACCATGAATCCGCTGTAGAGGAAAGAGGGGGTTAGGGTCACCATCGCCGTGATGAGGATCGCCGCGATCTGGGTGTTGACGCAGACGGCGATGGAAAGACCCATGGCGACGGCCGTGGCGGTGTAAAAGGCGGAAACGATCAGGAGCGCCGGCAGGTCTCCCCGCAGGGGGACTTCGAAGATGAAGAGAGCGCACAGCAGAAAGATGAGAAAGTTGACGTAGGAAATAAGGACGTAGGGCGTCATCTTGCCCAGAAGGTATTCGGTCTTGGTGACGCTTGAGCAGTACATGTTGAGGATGGAGCCCGTTTCCTTCTCCTTGGCGAGGGAGATCGCCGAGACGAGCGGGGGGAAGAACATCATGATGATGGCGATGATGCCGGGGATGATGAAATCTTCACTGCGAAAGGAAGGGTTGTACCAGACGCTGACGGAGAGGTCGATCGGCAGGTCCGCCGCCCCGGCGGAGCCGAAGGCCTTGATGAAGAAGTCCCTCAGGATTTCCGTCCGGAAGGAAAAGATCGTGGCTTCGGCGTAGCCGCTCACGAGATTGGCGCGGTTGGGGTAGCTTCCGTCCACGAGGATTTGGAGCGTCACGGGGAGGCCGCGTTTCAGGTTTCTCGAGAAATCCGCGGGGATCGCGAGAATCGCGCGAATCCGGCCGAGGCTCAGCTCTTTCTCCAGGCTTGCGTAGTCGCCGGCGGTTTGTTTGATGCGGAAGGCTTTCCCCGCTTCGAATTTGTCCAGGAGGGTCCTCGACAGCGCGGATTTATCGAGGTCCAGGACGCCCATGGGGATGTTTTTCGCGTCGAGCGGGAAGCCGTAGGCGAAGAGGAAAAAGAGGATAAGGGGCGCGAGGACCGTCATGAGAAAAAAAAGAGGGTTGCGCCGGAGTTCCAGAAACTCCTTTTGGGCGACGGCCTTGAAACGGCGAACGGAAAATGTCATTTTTTGTCTTGTTGCGTTTTCTCGCAGAAATACACGAACACGTCCTCAAAGGGCATGGTCCGCTTGCGGACGTCCTTCAGGGCGATTTGGTTTTGCTCGAGCGTTTTCCGGATCGAGGGGATTGCCTCGTCCGGACTCGCCGTATAAAGGTGCACGTTTATTCCGTAAATCAAACAATGGGGGAAATGTTTTTTGAGGATTTCCACGGCAAGGAAGGGGTCGCTCGTGCCGAGTTCCAAGAGAGTCCCGATTTCTTCGTTCACTTGGTTTTTGAGTTCTTCGGACCGGCCCAGGGCGACGACACTGCCCCGGTGGATGAGGAGGAGCCGGTCGCATTGCTCGGCTTCGTCCATGTAGTGAGTGGTGACGAGGACCGTGACTCCCATTTTGCGCGAAAGAAGAAAGATGATGTCCCAGAATTTGCGCCGCGCGACGGGGTCGACGCCGGAAGTCGGTTCATCCAGAAAGATGCACTCCGGTTTATGGATGATGGCGCAGCCCAGGGCCAGGCGCTGTTTGATGCCCATAGGAAGGTCTCCCGTGATGAATCCTCCCTTTCCCTCCAGATCCGCGATTTTCAAAATGAGCTCCAAGCGGCGCTTCAGCTCTTGGGGCGGCACCCCGTAGATGCCTCCGTAGAGTTGGATGTTTTCGGCGACGGTGAGGTCCCGGTAGAGGGAGAATTTTTGGGACATGTAGCCGATGCTCTTTTTGATTTCGAAAGAATGTTTGAAGAGATCGAGGCCCGCGATCGTTCCTCTGCCGGCGGTGGGAGGGAAGAGGCCGCAGAGCATCTTGATCGTGGTGGTTTTCCCGGCGCCGTTGGGGCCGAGGAAGCCGAAGATTTCTCCGCGCTTGACCTGGAAGCTTACTTTGTCGACGGCGGTGAAATCGCCGAACTTTTTTTCGAGAGATTCGGTTTCGATCATTATCTCGCTTCTTTTTTCCGTTGAGATTCCCTTCCCTTGGAAAAATTCCTCAAAAACCTCCTCTTTCACTTCCTCGGATTGGCCGGCCACTTTGGATAGAAAGACGTCTTCGATGCTGGGGGCGCGGGCTTCGATTTGTTTTATCCGGATGCCGGATCTCTCGGCGTACCCTTTGATTTCGTTTAAATCTTCTATTTGGTGGAGGGCGCTCAGTCTCTCGCCCATGGGATAGACGATTTTGACGCCGGGCATCTTCTTTAAGATGGTGAGGGCAGCGTGCTGGTCTTCCGCCTCGATTTCCGCCAGTTTCCCTTCGAGCTTAAACGGCAGGGCGTCCGGTTTTCCTTCCTCGATGATTTTGCCTTGGTGGAGGAGAGCGACCCGGTGACAGCGGGCGGCTTCGTCCATGTAGGAAGTGGTGAGAAAGACCGTGAGACCTTTTTCCCTGACCATTCCGTTGATCAAGGTCCATAGCTCCCTTCGTGAGATGGGGTCGACGCCGGTGGTGGGTTCATCCAGAAAGAGGAGCTCCGGTTCGTGGATCAGGGTACAGCAGAGGGCGAGTTTCTGTTTCATTCCTCCGGAGAGGTTCTTGGCTTGGCGGCCGCGAAAGGGGGCAAGCTGGGTTTTTTCCAAGAGGAGCGCTTTCCTCTCCTCGCGGCGCCGGGGATCGACGTGGTTGATTTCCGCGAAGAAGTTGACGTTTTCTTCGATGCTGAGCTCGGCGGCGAGGGCGAGACCGAGGCCTTGGGGCAGGAGTCCGATGGAGGTTTTGACGCTTTCGGGGTCTTTCAACACGTCTTTGCCCAGGACGGTGACTTGGCCTTCTTTCGTGCGGAGGACGCCGGTGAGGATGTGGATCAAGGTGCTTTTGCCGGCGCCGTCGGGGCCGATCAGGCCAAAGATTTCCCCCCGGTCGACGGAGAGGGAGACGCCGGTCACCGCCTCGACGTCTTTGTAGCGCTTTGAGACGTTGTGGGCTTGGATGATAGGGGTCATGGGTTGGGAAGTTCGTTATTGGTTATTCGTTATTAGGTTATTCGTTATTGGGTTATTGGGTTGAGTCTTTATGGCGCAATAACCTAATAACGAATAACCAATAACGTTATTTCTTCCACACGGCCTTTTTGTCAATTTTGATCAACGCCTCGGCGGGCATGCCGGGTTTGAGTTTGTGGTCTTTGTTTTCTTTGATTTTGAGTTTGATTTCAAAAACGAGTTTCGCGCGCTGGCTTTTGGTTTCGACATTTTTGGGGGTGAATTCGGCTTTCTCGGAAATTTTTTCCACGACGGCTTCGAAAGCTTGGTCGGGGAAGGCGTCCGGATGGACGCGCGCCTCATCGCCGACGCCGACTTTGCCGACTTTATCGGTCGTCAAAAAAACCTTAAGATACAGATCGTCCATGTTGACGAGGCTCACCACCGGCGTGCCGGCCACGATGACTTCGCCCGGCTGGACGATTTTGGTGACCACCGTTCCTTTGATGGGCGCTTTGATCTTCGTGTCTTCAAGATCCGCTTTCAGCTTGTCCACTTCCTTTCTGGCGGCAATGGCTTCTTCTTTGGCGAGCATCCAGCGGTTTTCCACTTGTTCATACTCCGCGCGGGGGATCGCTTCCTCCTTTAAAAGGCGGGAGTAACGCTCATGGTCCCGCTGGGTGAGTTTGAAGTTGGCCTCCGCTTTCCTCAGATGAGCGTTGGCCTGGTCGAGGGTGGCGTTGAGCTGGGGGGAGTCAATCAAAGCGACTTTTTGGCCGGCCTCGATCTCCCCGCCTTCTTCGACGTAGATTTCATCCACCCGCCCGGCGATTTTCGAAGCGGCGTGGTGCTCCCGGCCTTCGATCCGGCCGCTGGTTTCGATAAACCCTGCCCGCCCTCCCCCGCCCATCCAGCCGGCGAGGAAAACCCACGATCCATAAGCGACCAGGGCGAGGAGGATGGCGCTCAAGAGGATGGAAGCCATATTTTTAGTGGTCATGTTTTATCTCCCAGCGGGGGCGAATAATTATTCGCCCCTGCGTTTTAAATTTGTTCCTGTGATTCTCTCCAGCTTCGCGAGGGCGGTGTGGTATTCGTAGAGCGCCCCGGTGTGGTTAAAATGGGCTTGTTTTAAAAGGACGAGGGCGTCGTTCACCTCCGTCGAAGGAGCCACTTGTTCTTCGTATCGCTGGCGGGTGATACGGTAGTTTTCCTGGGCATATTGGATCTCCTGCTCGGCCGCCTTGAGTTTGTGACGGGCGGATTCGAGGCTCAGGAACGATTCCCGGATGTCGAGAGAAACCTGGTCCTCCGCGCGCTTGTGGTCGTTCAAGAGGATTTCGAGATCCTTTCTCCGCGCTTGGGCCCTGTCCTTTGTTTTGAACCAGTCAAACACTTCCCAGTCGCCGACGATCATGGCCGCAAAGATATTGTTGCTCAAGTGATCGCCGCCGTTCACCTCCGCCGTTTTGCCGTGCCGGGTGAAGCTTAAGTCAAACGAGACCTTGGGCCGGCCTTGGGTTTTCTCCAGCTCAACCACCTTCTCCGCGCGCTCTTTCAAATAGGTGAAGGCGACGAGGGTGGGGTTGTGCGCTTTGGCGAGACGGGCGGATTCGGGCAGGGACAAGCCCGTTTGTCTTATGGGGGGGATCTTTTCCAGGCGATAGGAGGCATCCACGTCGACGCCCATGCCGACGTTTAAAACGGCCTTTGTGAGTTTCACGTTTTTCTTGGCGACGATCAAGTCCTGCTGGGCGTTGGCCCGGCGGACTTGGATTTCGAGAAGCGTATTTTTGGCAGTCAGGCCCACTTTGTAAAATTTACTCGTGATGCGCTCGTGCCTTCGGAATCGCGCCAGGTTTTGCGCGGCCACTTCCAAGTAATCCTCGGCCCTCAAGACGCTCAAGTAGTTCAGGGTGACCTCCTGGATGAGATCGGCCTTCGCCTCCAGGAGCTTCCATTCGGAAACGCTGATCCCGAGATGAGCGATGCTTTGCTGGGCTTCCAAGGCGAATCCCGTGTAAAGCGGCATTTTGACGTGCGTGCTCCACGCGAAGGAGCTTCTCTCGCTCAAGGGGAAGCTCAGCTCTTCGCCCCGGATGTCCAATTCTTCGATCTCGCCGCTCGAGAATCGGAGCTCGGGCCTTTTGGCGAAGCCGGCGAAGGCGTATTGCGTGCTGAGCACGGGTAGACGGTCTTTGACCGCCGCCGCATGCAGGTATTCCGCCTGCAGGACCGCCCGGACCATGGAGTCGAGGCGGGGGTTGTTTTTCAGGGCGGTTTCAACGGCTTCCGAAAGGGTGAGAGTTTGCGCTTTCAGGGACGTTTGGGCGGAGAGGGGATTGATGGAAAAAAAAAGAGAAAGGATTAAAACGGCGATCGTTGGGAATGGCGGCGCTGTCAGCTTCAAAACGTCCTCGGTTTTCACGTCGGTTTTCTACCCACGTCTTATTATAAACGGTTGTTAAGAGTGTTCAAGGATTTCGACGATTTCGCGTGGAGACGCAATTAAGGTCGCGCCGAACTTCTTCAGTTGCAAAAGCTTTTTGTCTCCAGTGACGAGATAATGGGGCCGGTAAGTTTGGAGTAAATGAAGGATGGGCCTGTCCTTTTCATCGGAAAACGGGATGGAGACGTTCGTTTCAAGGCGGACAACCGTCGTTTTCCTTTGGAGGAAGTCGATGAAACGAGCCGTTTTCTCAGGAGGGAATCCCAGTTTTCCGGTCATTTTTTCTTTCGCCTCTTGTAGAATGTAACCGGAGAGAAGGATGGAACTGCGTTTTAGGGCTAATTTAAAGACGTGGCGCGAAAGGCCGCTTGTGGTCAGGAACGCTGAGAGGAGAACGTTCGTGTCGAAGACGATTTTCATCGAAGCATTCTTTCGGCGTCCTCATCGGTATAAATTCCTTTGGACTGAGCCAGCGGCACAAGGCTTTGCCTCACTTCCTCGAATTCTTTTTCCAGAAGGTACTGGCGCAGGGCCTCATTGATCAGATCCGTTTTGCTTTGACCCTTTTTGGTGAAAGGCGCCATCATCTGCAGAATTTGAGGACGAATTTGAACGGAAGTCAATCCTTCCCGTGTTTTGTGGGTTTTCATGGTTCCTCCCTTAGTCATTCATCGTCTATAATGAATAATACATTATCTATACGCATTCGGCAACCTTTTTATTTATTGACTTGGTAACATTAATTAATGGCGATTGAGAAGGGTTTAAATCCCCCCTGCCCCCTTTGAAAAGAAAAGGGGGTAAGGGCTTTCTTTTACTTAATAGAGAAAGAGCCGAAGACCAACCCCCTTTTTATTTCAAAGGGGGCAGGGGGGATTTGATTCTCCCGTCATTCATTAATGTTACACAGTAGTACTCTCCATAACTTAAGTTTGGTGGTTTGCCGTCTTGGGTGTGAAGATGTGATAAAATACAAGGGGGAGGGGTTTCGTCATGGGCGGGAAGGTGTTTTCTGCGAGGCTTTCGAAGGAGAAGGATTGGCGGGGGGCGCTGGAGGAGGCGGTTTCCGGCGTCAAGCGGGAGTTGGGAGAGAACCCGTGCGATTTGGCGGTTTTCTTCGTTTCGGAAGCCTACCAGGATTTTGATCCGCGCGTTTTCGTCGAAGCCTTCTCGGAGCTTTTGCCTCACCGGGTGTCCATCGGCTGTAACTCAAGCGGCGTCATCGGCAGTGAGAGCGAAGTGGAGATGAAACCGGCTCTTTCGGTGATGGCGATGCATCTTCCCGGCGTGAGGCTCCATCCTTTTTCTCTTTCGTCCGACGAAGCGCGTTCTCTGGAAAGCGGCGCGGACATCATTCAACTTCTGGACGTTTACCCCCCCGACAAGCCTCATTTTATCTGCCTGGCGGATCCCATGAGTTTTGAGGTGACGCGGTTTTTGAACGTTTTGAACGAAGGTTACAAAGGTTTGCCGGTGATCGGCGGGCTTGCCAGCGGCGCGGCGGCGGGGGCGCCCAACTGGTTGTCCTTAAACGGAACCGTTTATCGCGAGGGCGTTGTCGGAGCGGCCCTTACGGGCGCCATCGCGTTTGACAGCCTCGTTTCCCAAGGCTGTCGGCCTGTCGGCAGGCCTTACGTCGTCACCAAAGCGGAAGGAAACGTCATCCATGAATTGGCGGGGAAATCGCCGCTGGCGGTTCTTCAGGAGCTGATGCTGGAACTCCCGCCCAAGGACCGCCAGCTTGCCCGGCATTCGCTTTTTGTGGGGCTGGTGATGAAGGAAACCCAGTCCGACTTTAAGCGCGGAGATTTTCTCATTCGGAACATCACCGGGTTTGACCCCGGGGCGGAGGCGCTCATGGTCGGGGAGTTTTTGAGGGTCGGGCAGACGATTCAGTTTCAATTGAGGGATGCCGAGACTTCCGATGAGGATTTGCGCGTTTTGCTGGAGAGGCTGTCGGATCGCAGGGGCGCCTCCGCCGGCGGGATTTTGGTAAGCTGCTGCGGGAGGGGAAAGGGGTTTTTTGGAGAGGCGGACCACGACGTGCGCCTCATTCAATCCTTGAGAGGGCCCCTGCCGCTTGCCGGGTTTTTCGCCAATGGGGAGATCGGGCCGGTCGGCGGGAAAAATTACGTGCATGGGTATACGTCGAGTTTGGCGATTTTGAGGTAGGAGCGGGCTCCGGCATGGGATCTTAAAAAAGGCAACCATCTCTCCCCCTGATAAGGGGGAGCAGGAGGGGGTTTGGAGCAGGGTTTGAAGACCAAGTCCAAACCCCCTCTAACTCCCCCTTAACAGGGGGAGGAAGGGTTGGTTTGCCGTTGCAGGGGGGATGGAGATGGGGGAAGCAGGAGAGTCGTTGGCGAAGAAGAAGTGCGTGCCGTGTGAGAAGGGGGTTTTGCCTTTGGGGCGGGGGGAGGCTGAAAGGTATTTAAAAGAGGTGGCCTGCCTGCCGGCAGGCAGGGGGGGAGATTGGAGGCTTTCGGGGGATGGGAAGGCGGTAGAGGTTCTTTATGTCATGAAGGATTTCATGGCGGCTGTGAGGTTTATCCAGGAGATCGCTAAGATTGCCGAGGAGGAGAACCATCATCCCGACCTGCACCTCACCGGCTACCGGAAGCTTTTGGTCCAGCTTTCCACCCATGCCATCGGCGGGCTTTCGGAGAATGATTTTATCCTCGCGGCGAAGATCCATCGACTGCCGAAGGAGTTGAAGGCGACAAATCCCCCCTGCCCCCTTTGAAAAGAAAAGGGGGTAAGGGCTTTCTTTAGACCAACACCCCCTTTTTATTTTAAAGGGGGCAGGGGGGATTTGATAGTACTAGGGGGAATGATGCTGCGAAGGGTCGTTGTGATCGCCGTTTTCGTTTCTTTTCTTGTTCAAGGCGTTGTTTATTCGGAGGAACGTCCGCCGGATTGGTCTCAGGTTCTTGAGCTGGCGGCTCGGTCGGGTTTCATCGGCAAGGAAGGCTTGCCGGGCGGCGTCGTCATTCCTTACGATTCCGGCTTTGTGCAAAAGGCGGCGCAGGGGTCGAAGGATCTCTTCATTGTCATTCAAAATATCCCCGGTCATTTTGCCGCCCAGCAGAACCTAGCCCGCATTTTGGATCGTTTGATCAAAAATCACGGGTTGAACCTTGCGGTTCTTGAAGGCGTAAGCGGCTTCGCGGATACTTCTCTTTTTTCAAGTTTCCCTTTAGTGGAAGCGAAGAGGAGAATGGCCGAGTATTTTTTGAGGGAGGGGAAAATCTCAGCCGGGGAGTTCTGTTCGATCATGACCGACGGCGAACTCAAACTCTACGGGGCGGAGGACCCGCTCCTTTATAAGGAAAATCAAGAGGCTTTTGAAGAGCTTCCGGCAAGACGTGAAAGGGCTATGGGGGAACTGCGGAAGCTTCAAGACGCGCTCCGGGAGCTTGAAGCCAAAGTCTATTCCCCAAGTCTGCGTGACCAGGCGCGGAAAAAGCTTTTTCAAGGAGGAAGCGCGCCATCCCCGGAGCGCTGGGACGTTTTTAGGAAGCTTGCCTTGGAAAAAGGGGTGGATTACCGGCAGTATCAGAACTTGGAGAAGCTTGCGCGGGCGATAGGCCTTCGGGAGCAATTTCGCCCGGATGCGGTGAGAAGGGAGAGGGATGCGCTTGTGGAAGAGCTGGGACGGAAGCTTCCCAAGTCCGATTTGGAGCGGCTTGTTTTGCAAGCCCTTCTTTACAAACGCCGCAAGATTACCCCGGCTTATTTTCATTTTTTCCTAAGCGGGCTGGCGGATCGCATGGGAATTTCTCCTTTGGGCTATCGAAACGTCCTTTTGTATTCCCAGTACGCCGTCTTGTACGAGGGGATCGATTTTATTTCGCTCCAGGGGGAGGCCGAGCGGTTCGAAGACGATTTGAAAAAGAGGCTGTGCCGGAACGAAGAGGAGCTGGCTCTTTTGCAGGTTTCTCATTGCGTGGAGCTTTTCCGCCGGCTTCTTAGCCTTACTCTGTCTTATAGAGATTATGAGGCGTACGTCCGGTATTGGGGGGTTTGCGACATTAAGGACGTTCGGGAGTTGACGGAGAAGTACGGTGAAGGGTCAAGGGTGAAGGGTGAAGGGGTGGATTTTGGGGTGCTCGAGGCGGGGATTCTGAGGGCGAGGAAATTTTATGACTTGGCGGCGAAGCGGAACGCCGTTCTTTTTCAGAATGCCCTTAAGCGCATGGGTCAGGAAGGAGCGCGGCGAGCCGCTTTGATCGTGGGGAATTTTCATCCGGAAGGCTTCTTTCCGTTGATGGATAAAGAGGGGATTTCTTACCTTGTTGCGGCTCCGCGGCTTGGCGGGGGGTTTTCCGAGGAGGGCCGGTTCGACGGCGGGGCGAATAATCATTCGCCCCTGCCATCGCCTTCTTTCTTTGATCAGGATAGCCCGTTGTTTGATCCGTCTTCCAGGAAGCAGGCCCTGCAGGAGATGTTCGCCGTTCTTTTGGTCGTTCATCGGATCGGATGGGGACAGCTCACGGAGGAGATAAAGGGGGAGTACCTTTCGCGGTACACCCGCCGCCATCGGGAACTTTCAAAGAAGGGAAAGAAGCCCTTTGTTTCTCCGGAAGAGCTGGAGAGTTGGCTTGGATCGGTCAAGCTCAGTAAGAAGCAGGCGGAGGCATACGAGGTGACACTGCAAGACAGGATATTCCGGATTGTCATCGGCCCGAAAGGAACGATTCGGAGCGCGCAGGTTGAGGAAAGAGGTTGATTCGCCCGGAGGTTGTCAGCCGAGTTTTGCCAAATTCTTTAGGCAATTCCGGATATCGTCGTGGTTTCCCAGGCAGAAAAATTTCACGGTATCCCCCTCATGCCAGTAAGCGATGCGCAGGTGGATGTTTATTCTCGCTTCGTAAATTTTGTCTGATAGTCTTTTGATACGCAGTCCGTAGGAAGCATGGCGGGTTTCAAGAAAGTTTTTGATCTCTTTGAGAGTGGAGGTGATCGCTTCTTGTTCCTGCCGGTGATAGGCGTCGAATTTCTTGTCGAAGGACCGGAGGATGAAATACTTCACGGTCTCACCCTTTTCTTGAAGTGTCGGATCATCTCCTCTCCTGATTGAAAGGCGATTTCTTCCTTAGGCAGTCCTTTCGATAAAACTTTTTCCGCCGCTTCCAGATCTTCTTTCGGGTATTTATCCTCCAAAAAGACTTCCTTGGGAATCATGACGATCCTGTTTTTTTCTCTTTCTATTTCCAGAAGATCGCCCTTTTTCAAGCTGAATACCACGGCTATCGCTTTTGGAATGGTCACCTGGTTTTTGCTGCTGACCTTGACAAACATCATCTTCACCCCCTTGTATGATTTCCTACTTTAAGAATATAATATTTCTTATAATCCGTCAAGTGATTCCTCCGGTACCGGGCTTAGTCCAAAACCGTAAGGTGGAGGATGGTTGTTAGACAAATCCCCCCTGCCCCCTTTCAAATAAAAAGGGGGTTGGTCTTTCGCTCTTTCTCTTTAAGTGGAAAGAAAGCCCTTACCCCCTTTTCTTTTCAAAGGGGGCGGGGGGGGGATTTAACCTGCCATGAAGTACAGGTCATGATTGTTTTTACGCGCTTTTTGTCGTATTTTAATAATTTTTAGCGTAGGTTATCCTAGGTCGTAGGAAAGTATTTACAAAAAATTTTAAAAAGGTCTTGTACAATCGTGGGGGTTGTGGTATATTTTATCCATAGTTAAACTTTTTAATCTAGCAGAGGTTCTTCTTCGGAAAATGATCCAGATGAATGAAGAAAAAATAAGGCAAAAGGGTTTCCACTATTTAGTTTTTTTGCCTCTAATCAAAGACTTTGTTAAGTATAAGGAGACAGATGATAGAGAATAAGGATTCTCTTAATCTAAGAAGGGATGGAGAAACGCGGGTGCGGTCGAGGTATGGGTTGTGGCTGAGGACGATCTCGGCGGCGCTTGTCGTGACTTTCCTTTTGCAGGAAGCGGCCCAGGCGCAGGGCGGCGTGCCTCTGTGGTCGCATGTCGGCCGCGGGCAGGAGACAAGGCCGGACGCTGAGAGTAAGTTAAGAGAGCTCGCCATTCCTTATGATTCCGGTCTTGCCCGGAAAGTCGTCGTCAAAGATTCCAACCGCATCATCATCAACATCCAAGACGCCCACCAAAAATTAGGCGCTCAAGAGAGCATTTCCAAGATTCTCGATAATTTAGTCAAAAACTACAGCTTGAACCTCGTTGCTTTGGAAGGCGCAAGCGGCGTGGTGGACACCTCTTTAATTTCCAGCTTTCCCGTGGAGGAGGCCCGGAAGGCCGCCGGAGACTATTTGCTGAAGGAAGGGAAGATCGGCGCGGGCGAGTTTTATTCGATGGTGACGAAGGAGAAACTGGCGCTCTACGGGGCGGACGACCCTTCCTTATATAAGGAAAACGTCGAGGCGTTCAAGGATTTGGCCGCAAAGAAGCCCGCGGTCCGTCAGGAGCTGAAAAATTTAAGGCAGGCCATCGGAGCGCTCGAAGCCAAAGCCTACTCGCCGCTTCTTCTGGAAGTGACCCGGAAAAAGCTCCTCCATAAGAACGGGGACGTGAAATTCACGGAGTATTGGGAGTTTTTTAACCGGCTCGCGAAAGAAAAGGGCGTGGACTACGGGAAGCACGAGAATTTGAAAAGGCTCGCGGACGTCGTGGAGCTTGAGAAACAAATCGACTTCCGCGCGGCGAACGCCGAGCGCGACCTTTTGATCGAGAAGCTGGGGGAGAAGCTTTCCAAGCCTCAACTGGAGAAGCTCGTTTTTCAAACCCTCCAGTATAAGCAAAACAAAATCACGCCGGGCGCCTTTCACCTTTATTTAAGCGAGCTCGCCCAGGGCGCCGGCCTCGACCACGCGCCTTATAAAAACGTCATCCTTTATTCCCAGTACGTCGTCGCGTACGAGAGCATCGATCTCATCCAAATTTTCGACGAGGTGGAGCGTTTCGAGGACGAGGTGAAGGAGAAGCTCTTCGTGAACGGCGATGAGCGGGCGCTCGCCAGGCTCTCGCACTGCGCCTCCATCTTGAGCCAGCTTTTGGATACGACGCTCACGAGCAAGGATTATGAGTTTTACGTTCAAAATGAACGGGCGTGCGAGATCGAGAACATTGAGGGGGCGTTTCGGGAGTTGGTGGAGAGAGTTCTTAAATCCCCCCTGCCCCCTTTGAAAAGAAAAGGGGGTAAGGGCGTTCTTTTAGTGAAGGAAGCGGGGTTTGACCAACCCCCTTTTCCTTTTAAAGGGGGCAGGGGGGATTTAGACCCTTCTGAAGTGGATTTTGGGGTGCTCAAGGCGGCGATCCCCAGCGCGAAGAAATTCTATGAGTTGGCGACGAAGCGAAACGAAGCCCTCCTTAAGAACACCTTGAAGCGGATGGAGGAGGACAACGTCCACGTCGCGGCGCTCATCACCGGCGGTTTTCATTCCGAAGGGATCTCCGAGCTTCTCGACGGGGAGAGGCTTTCGTACCTCGTGGTCATGCCCAAGTTCGACGACAAATCCGGCGACCGGCCGTACGTCGCCATTCTCACCCAAAAGCCCAAAGAATACGAAGAGGCTTTCAAAGATTCCGACTTCTACCTCGCCGCGGCGTCGTTTTTCGATTTGGGGAGCGAGTTTGCCAAGCCCTATTGGCCGATCGAGCAAAGAATGGAAGTGATGAAGGCGAGCCTCGCCGCTTTGTTCGTCGGCCTTCGCATCGTGACGGGGGCGAACGTGCTTTCCGAGGAGATGCGGGACCAATTTTTATCCACCTACCGGGCGCGGCACGAAGAGCATCTCGCCATGGGCGTGGAGGCCGTGATTCATCCGGATACGCTCGCCAAGTGGCTGGACGGCGAGGTGAAGATCCAGCGCGTGGAGGAGGGGTATTTTGTTTCCTTCAACAGCGGCGTTTATTTCGTGAAGATCGGTCCGGATAAGAAAATTCAAAGCGTCGCGAAGCGCGAGGGAGAGACGCTGAGGCGCGTGGAGGCGCTGGATAAGAGAGAAATCACGGCGATTCATGAAAAGGTTCAATGGATTTTGAAGGGAACCGGAGATGGCTATAAAGCTGTGCATGGCGATAAAGCTATAGATGGCTTGGTAGAGAGAGTTATCAAAGACCTCCGTGTGTCGGAAAAGCAATGGGTGCGGGAGGCGATTGAAGAACGCGTCATGGCCCTAGGGCGCGCGTCGGGGTTGGGGAACGGGTTTGCGGGGAATACGAGCTTAGTGAATCAAATCACGGATCAGGTCGTGGCTCATTTGGAGAAGCAGGGGCTTTGCGTGACGGGGGAGACAGTGCTGCCGATCGTAAAGGAGGTCGAAGGTCGAAGGTCGAAGGTCGAAGGGAAAGCGATTAAAGAGGTGAAGCCTGGGGACTATGTGTTCTCCTTAAACGAACAAACCCAAACCGTCGAACCTCATAAGATTCTGGGGCTTTTGGACATGGGCGTCAAGCCTGTCTACAAGCTTACCACGGCCATGGGGCGGTCCATCAAAACCACGGCGAATCATCCGTATCTGGTGAGGAGACTGGATAAGTCTCTCCTCCCCCTTCGAGGGAGGAGGCAGGGTGGGGGTGAGACTGACTGCGAGCTTGCAAGGATAGATTCCACCCTCCCCCTGCCCCTCCCCTCAACCAGGGAGGGGGGTGGAAGGATTAGGGTTTTGGATTCTTCGCTGGCGCTCAGAATGACGGAGAGAGGCTCATGGATCAAAGTCTCGGAGCTAAAACCGGGAGATGAGATTGCGGTGTCAGGGATGGCGATGGCGTTTGCGGGCGATGTAGTCGGCGATCAAGAGGCCAATCGCGATCAAGGCAACTATTCCACCACCAAGAAGCCCTATAGGGTCCATGATTTATTGCCCTTACGGATGGCGGTGGCGTTTGCGAACGATGTAGTCAGCAAGAAGAAGACCGCTGATGATCAAAAGGGCGAGACCAACTCCAATGAGGGCGTAGGGATCCATGGTTCATTTGCCTCCGTTATCGGGTTCGGTAATAATCGCTATTATTACAGAAGCCAGAAAAAAAACAATAGCAATTATCTTTACTCGGAGCGCAGATCCTTTGAAGAAATAACTGACAAACATCGCACCCAAAATAATCTGCGCGAAATTAGCGGACATCCCGGAAATACGAGACAGTTTCTTAGGTCCAAGAAAGTTATTCATACCCCAATTTTAGAACATACCCATGGGGATGTCAAGGGGAATGGCGCCAGGGTTGCAGGGGCCTGCCTGCCGGCAAGGCAGGGAAGGTGGACGATAGGGGATTGGCTGGTGAAACCTGCCTGCGCGGCTGAAGCGGTTTCCCAAATCTTTTGGGACAAAATCGTCTCCATCGAGTACGCGGGTTATGAACACGTCTATGACATCGAGGTGGAGGGCACGCACAATTTCATCGGGAACGGGATTGTGGCACATAATACGTATATTCAGGTCGAAGGTGGAAGGTGGAAGGTGGAAGGAGAGGCGGAGAAAAAGGTCGAAGGTGGAAGGTCGAAGGTTGAAGGAAAGGCGGAGAAAAAGGTCGAAGGGAATAAACAGGGAAGAAAGGAGAAACAAAATGCAACATTCGTTCGAGGGTCTCAAGGTGTGGCAAAAGGGGATGGATTTGGTCAGGGAGGTTTACAAAGCGTCTCAAAGCTTCCCCAAGGAAGAGCGCTATGGCCTCACCAGTCAACTACGCCGAGCCGCTATTTCGATTCCTCTCAATATCGCGGAAGGGAAGGGTCGATACCACAAGAAAGAATACGTCCAATTTCTCTATACGGCTCGTGGTTCTATCTACGAGGTGATGACCTTGCTCTATCTCTCAAAGGACCTGTTGTATCTCACCCAACCTCAGGCCGAAGCGCTTCTCAACGCTTGCACGGAGATAACCGCCATGCTCAGCGGCCTCATCCAATCCCTTCACTAATTTTTCCTTCGACCTTCGACCTTCCACCTTCCACCTCTCCTCAAGGCGCTCGGCTGGCGGATGGGAAAGGGAGGAAGGATAAAGAGCCGGACTTTGCGGGCAAAACGGAAATCAACGCCATTCTCAATACGATTGCAAAGGTAAAGATAGACGCTTTAGGGGAAAAGCAACAAGATGATTTGGAGGCTCTGAGGAAGCATTTCAAGGGATTAAAAGAAGGGCTTTCAAAAGAGGGCGCTGATATTAGCCAGGTAGTGAGCGGTCTTGAGAATTTAAATAAGACTGTGAAAGCGGTTGAGTCCATCCAAGACTCGGATGCCGGGAGAGTTATTAAGGACAATTTTGGTAGTCTTCTCAGTATTTTGAAGGGTCTTTCGAAAAAACCCGCCAAAACGACCGGGGAAGCGCCAGGCGCGGGTGGGGCCAAGAAAAAGTTGGTAAAATACCATCTCCCAGAAACAGTGGTTCCGCCAACCGGTGGTGAGCGGCAAGCGAAGGAAACCGCAAAACCTTTTCGCGCGCAGGGAGTGAATTTGGACGTTGAGCATGGGGTTTTGAAAGTTTTTCTGGATGGAGCCTCTTTTGCTTTTGCCGGAAGAGAGGAAAAACCTTACAAAGAAATCCTCCTGACAGAAGTAGGCGGGGTTTATCAGGTTGAGATAGGCCGCGACGATGTTGCCAGGCAGGGAAAAGTGGGGAAAATAGTCACGGTCCGAACAAAAGAAGACGGCGGTTTTCAGATTGTGGATAAAGCCGCGAAGAAGACGTCTCCCGTAAGCGCGCTCGAAGTTTTTATACCAAAGAGCCTGTTTTCCAAATCCGGTTTGGGGGGTTTTGAAACGGCGGTAGAGAAGGCTAAAGAAAAAGCTAAGGAGAAACCTCTCCTTGAGCAGTTTTATGAGGATCTTAATGCAGGAAAGCCGAAAAAGGCGGGGGAAAAGCTTGAGCTTTTGAAAGAAGTGGTTTCAGAGGAAGAGTTCCAAAAGGCGGAGGCGGCTCTTCTGCAAAAAAGTCCAAAGTGGAAGGCGGACAAGTCTGAAGAAGCGATTCCTGCCCCCGCGCCTGCTTCTCAAGACATCCCTCAAGCTGCGGGAGGGTCCATTAACGAGCAAGCAGAGGCGCTTGGGACAGTTAGGGATGGTATCACCGCGCGGCTAAAAAAGAGGGAAAAGCCAAGCGATTTAATGAAGGAAATGACCGCGGCGGTCCAGAAGCTTGAGGCTTTGGTGGAAAGCGTTTCTCAGTTGGACATGGCCAATCTTGAAAACGACAAATATGCGGATCTAGCGAATGGTTTTCTCGGCCAGTTTGAAGAAATAACCGGTGCGCACAAGGAATTTGATGTTTTTGGTCAAGCCATTCAAACGCTGATGGATCAGGTGAAAGCGGCGAAAGCGCTTGCGGGAAAGAAAAAGAAACTCATGGATGATTTGGCCGAGCTCAAGACCGGTCTCGAACGACAAATTTGGATACAAACCGGGCTCTTTTTGAAAAATAACGGTCTTATTCAAACGGCCATCGACATTATCGGCATTGACGTCAAAGTCATTGGGGGGCCTGAGATCGGGGAGAAGTTAGCAGGCGTTCTCACCGCTTTGCCATCCGATGACGCTCGAAAGAAACTGCATTCCGATGATCAGAAGCATATAGAACGCATCGAGAAAGTGGTCAAGGCCGTTCAAAATGCTCCCCAAGTACCACGAGAGACAATCGTTGCTTTGAAAGCTATCCAAGGAGAGCTTGCGTCTAAACCCACGCCCGTTGGACTGACGCAGGAAGGGCAGGGTGTGAAAGAGCAATTGGGGATCTTGCTTAGGGGGATCCGCTCACGGAAGAGTCAGATGGACCAGGCTGGAGGTGATTCGGAAAAGATTTTACGGATTGCTCGGGGGGAAGAGACGGCGCGGGAGCTGAGCCTGTTGTTGGCGGGGGTTCAGAAGGCATACAAGGACAAGGCCAGCCTAAGCCCGGATGACGTTACGAAGATCAAAGGTTTCGGCGATACGTTCCTTCAATTTTCGAAGAAGCGCTCGGGGCTTGAAGCAAAGATACCCGGCGTGAGCGGCGCGTTAAGTGGGTTGCAAGCGGAATTGAAGAAGGTTTCTCAAGAGGCCGGGGTTGGCGCCGTTCGCCAAAAAGTTGCGGACGTTCATAAGATCATCACCGAGCCGGTGAATTTGGTGAGCGGAACCGAACAGTTGTATGAAAGAGCCAAGCAGGAGGCCGGCAAATTCCCTCAAGCGAAGGAAATCCAAGCCGTCATGGTCGAGATTGAAAAGGTTGCGCAGGAAGTCCGGCAGATCGTTTCGTCCGCTGAAGCCGGGCTTGCCAAAGAGCGCAAGGAGGAGGAGCGCAGAGCGGAGCGGACCGAGAAGCTCCAAAAAGTTGCGAGCCAAGTGGACCAAGTGATTAAAAGGTCTTACCCGACGGTGGAGGAGTTTGATGGGGCGGTGAGGGCGTTGGGGTGGGAGAAGGAGATCGAGGGTATTTTGGAGGATAAGGAGGGGCGGAAAAAAGAAAGGGAAAAAATACGGGAGAAGATTCTGGGCAAAAAGCGGGAAGTTGAAGCGGCGGAGGAGGAAGAGCGCGGAGCGCAGAGCGCAGAGCGCATAGCGGAACTGAGGGCGAAGGTGGAGGGGG
>JACQQY010000059.1 GCA_016206825.1 Candidatus Omnitrophota bacterium | reverse complement strand
TTCACATTGTCATCGTTCCCAAGAAACATATCCCCACCATTACGGATGTTACCCTGCCGGACCTGCACTTGATCAACGCCCTCTTTGTGGCAGGCAACCGCATCGTCGAAGAAGAGCAAATTCGCGACAAGGGTTTCAGGCTTGTCATGAACTGCCGGAGCGACGGCGGGCAAACGGTCGATCATTTGCATCTTCATTTATTGGGTGGGCGCCAGATGAGCTGGCCGCCGGGTTAGGAGTTTGCTGAAAAAGGTTCATCTATGGAAATTCCAAAACCACTGGAGGAACGGCGCCGCTCGGCGCGCATTGCCGAAAGTTTTTCTTTTCAGATCGGCCACGGCGCGTCCGGCATGGAGGCTAAAGCCCTCAACATCAGCAGTCATGGGGTTCTTTGTGTGGTCAAGGAAGACATTCCCCTGATGACGCAGTTGGACATCCTTTTGCTGGTGCCCTCTTTTTCTCATGATTCCTCTCCGGAGAAAGAGGTTCGCTTAAAGGGCGTGGTGGTGCGCAAAGAAAAGGATCCCCGTGGGGAAGGTTTCGCCCTTGCCATTTTCTTTTCGGACGTCAAACCCCGCTTCCAAAAAATACTAGACGACACCATCCAGCATCGCCATGGATTCTTCCCTCAATCCTGAGACGAGCCCTCGTTTACAGCGGCTGGATAAAGCGGTCTTTCTGTCGCTCTGCCCCCTTTTCGCGGGTCTTACCCAGTGGGAATTAAAATCCATCAGTCAATTGATGCGCCTTGTCGAATACAAAAAGGAGGAGGTCGTCTACCGGGAAGGAGAAGGGGCGAGCAGTTTTTATGTGGTGGTCTCCGGGCGCTTTGAGGCGTCGACCGGCGCTTCGGGAAAGAAAAGGGTGATGGCGTATCTCAAACGCGGCGATTACTTCGGGGAGATGTCCCTGTTGACGGCCGAGCCGCATTCGGCGACCTTGCGGGCGATTTCCGATGCGCTGGTGCTGGAGCTGAAGAAGGACGATTTTGCGAAGATGATCGAGCACAATGCGCACGTGTCCCTGGAGATGAGCCGGCGCTTGAGTCTTCGGTTGAAGAGGGGACAGGCGGGTTCGGAGGCTCTGTGGCGGAGCGACGTGGTGTCGATCTTCAGTCCCCAGCGGCGGGTGGGGCGCACGGTTTTTTCCATTAATCTTGCGGCGGCGCTTTTCATCGAGACCCGCCAGAAAACGGTTTTGCTCGACATGAGCCCTACGGGCTCCGAGATTTCATCGCGGCTCAAGATGGCTCAAAAGGTGCCGATCACCCGCTTTCATGGAATCGAGACGGCTTCGTTTGACGCCTTGTCCGATTGTATCGTCCGCCACCCGGTGGGCTTTGAAGTGTTGAACGTCGCGCACAAGGAGGAGGATCCCGCGGGGGCGGAGATCATCGCGCCTCTTTTGAACCATTTGGCCGTGGCGTACCGCTTTATCGTGATAGACCTGCCCCCGGCTTTGGATGAAACCGTGGAGAAAGCGCTCACCCAGTCGGATTGGGTTTATTTCGTGACGGACAGTCACCTGACGAGCCTCGCGGAAGCGAGGGAGATTTTAAGCGGCGTCGAAAAAAGCGCGGCGCTGGCGGAAGGAAAATTGTCCGTCGTCATTCACGAGGCTTCCGTATGGGGGGCCCGGACGACTTCGGCGGTGAAGCGGGAGTTTTTTGAAGGCAGGCTTTGTTATTCGCTGCCCGCGACTCCGGAGCTTGAGGAGCATGAAGAGCGGCATGAGTCCCCCTTCGCGGCGGAGTTTCCGGACGCGGAGTATTCCCGCGTGGTTTATCACGTTGCCAGGCGAATCAGCGGCAATCTTGTCGGACTCGCCCTTGGAAGCGGCGCGGCTTTGGGTCTGGCTCATATCGGAGTTCTCAAGGCGCTTGAGCGCGAAAAGATCCCCATCGACATGATCGCCGGATCGAGCATCGGGGCTCTGGTCGGTTCTCTCTACGCGATCGGCAAACGGCCGGAGGAGCTCGAGAAAATGGCTTTGGGCATCACGAAGAGCCTTCTGGTGACGAGGCTCTTGGATTTTCATCTTTTCCCCCTGCGGGGTCTTCTCGCCGGCAGGCGGATCATGAGGCATTTTCAATCTCATTTGAGTCAAAAGACTTTTGAGGATTGTAATATCCCGCTCAAGATCGCGGCGGTGAATCTTTCCTCCCGCCGGCTCCATCTTTTTGAATCGGGGCCCATTGCCCCGGCGGTCCGGGCGTCGATCGCCATCCCCGCTATTTTTGATCCCGTCGTGACGCCGGAGGGCGTTTTGGTGGACGGGGGAGTGATCGATCCTCTGCCCATCCGCGTCTTATACCAGGCGGGCGTCAATAAGGTTATCGCCGTGAACGTCCTTCCCACGGCTAAAGACGTTTTGGAAAAGCGGCTTTCGACGGAGGAGGTTCGAAAGAAAGAGGAGGCGGCGATGGCCGAGCGGAATGGGTTGGTTCGCGGGTGGTTTCATGCGATGCGATTCCTTAGAAAATGTTTTGTTCCCAACGTGTTTGATATACTGATGACGACGATGCAGGCCATGGAATACGAGATAGCGGAGGTGGAAGGGGAAGAAGCGGACGTTTTGATCCGGCCGGTGGTGCCCACGGCCAGTTGGGTGGAGTTTTATCGCGCGAAGCCCCTGATCGAGCGGGGCGAAGAGGAAACGATGAAGTTGCTGCCGAAAATCAAGGCGCTTGTCTCGGCGCAAAACGTTTGAGGGGGGCGAATGGTTTCGGATGAGATAGTGATAGTGGAGGGGGTGAGGACGCCGCAGGGGGCGCTGGGGGGAGCATTCAAGGATTGCTCGGCTCAGAGGCTGGGGCAGATCGCTCTTCGCGCGCTTTTGGAGCGCACGAAACTCGACCCTTCTCTTGTGGATGAAGTGATTTTCGGCTGTGTAGGACAGGGGAGCGATGCCCCGAATATTGGACGCGTGATTGCCCTGATGGCGGGGGTGCCGAAGACCGTGCCGGGTTTTACGGTTGCGCGGAACTGCGCTTCGGGGATCCAGGCGATTGTGAGCGGGTGTCAAAGCATTCTCTCCGGCGATGCGCAGATTCTGATGGTCGGCGGCGTGGAGTCCATGTCCAGTCAGCCTTATCTCAACCGCGATTTGCGTTTTGGGAAGAGGCTTCGGAATTCCGAGATGGTGGACGCGCTCTGGGAGGGGTTGACGGATCCTATTTGCGGCCAGCTCATGGGAAGGACGGCCGAAAATTTGGCGGAGGAGTTTAAGATCAGCCGCGAGGAACAGGATCGGTATGCGGTTTTGAGCCATCAAAGGGCCTTCCGGGCGGCGAGGGAGGGAAGATCAAAGGAAGAAATCGTTCCCGTTTCGGTCGAAAAGAAGGCGGCGGGGCGTCCCGTGCCCCCCGAGATCGTTTCCCAAGATGAGGGAATAAATCCCGCCTTGAGCGAACAGACGCTGGCGCTTTATCCGCCCATTTTCAAAGAAAACGGCACCGTCACGGCGGGGAATTCCTGCGGGATTGCGGACGGGGCGGCGGCGCTTTTACTCACGACGAGGAAGAAGGCGGAAGAGTTGAAATTCGGAGATGTTTTGGGAACCATTCGTTCCTATGCGTTTGGAGGCGTGGAGCCTCACCGGATGGGGATCGGGCCGACGGTGGCCATTCCCCGCGCGCTTCAAAAGGCCCGTTTGGAATTGAAGGACATGGAGCTTGTCGAGCTCAATGAGGCCTTCGCCGCTCAGGTGATTGCTTGTGAGAAGGTGTTGGGGCTTCGGCGTGAGATCCTGAACGTCAATGGAGGCGCCATCGCGATCGGACATCCCGTGGGAATGACGGGGGCGAGGATCACGCTCGCGCTTCTTTATGAAATGAAAAGGCGGAAGCTTCGGTACGGGATCGCTTCCCTCTGCGTCGGCGGAGGGCAAGGCGCCGCCCTCGTGTTGGAAAGGAAATAACTATGTTTATCTATAAGGCGGCCGTTGTGGGGGGCGGGACGATGGGTTCCGGGATAGCGCAGGTCATTACTTATTCCGGCCTTCCAGTCGTGGTGAAGGAGGTGAACGCCGAGCTTGCCCAGAGGGCGCTCTCCGGCGTCCGCCGCATCTATGAGGGCCGTGTGCAGAAGGGCAGGATGACGCAAGGCGAACTTGAGGCCAAGATGGCGCTTGTGACGGCCGCCACGGAGTATGCGGATTTAAAGGACGTGGACATCGTGATTGAGGCGGTGCCGGAGAAGATGGAGTTGAAGAAACAAGTTTTTCGGGACCTTGACCGGTGTCTGCCGGACCACGCGATTTTGGCGACCAATACATCGGCTCTATCGATCAGCGAGCTGGGCGCCGTGACGCGCCGGCCGGATAAGGTGATCGGGATGCACTTTTTTTATCCGGCCCAGGTGATGAAGCTGGTGGAGGTGATCCCCGGCCTTTCCACTTCCGAGGAGACCGTTGCGGACACGATTTCGTTCGGCGAAAGTTTGAGAAAACTGCCCGTTCGCGTGCAGGAGTGCGCGGGGTTTTTGGTGAACCGGCTTCTCATGCCCTATTTGAACGAGGCCGCCTTTTGCGTGGAGGAGGGGAGCGCGAACTTTCGTGAGGTGGACCAGGCGATGGCGGCGTTTGGTTTTCCGATGGGGCCGTTTACGCTTGTGGACACGCTGGGTCTTGACGTTTGTCACGACGTAGTGGGGATTCTTTTGGAAGAATACGGCAACCGGATGAGACCCGCCGGGCTTTGGGAGGAGGTTTATCGAAAGGGACGCTGCGGGGTAAAGAGCGGCGCGGGGTTTTATGCCTACGGCGCGGCTCCGGCGGCCGATCCGGCTATCGATGAAATTTTGGGGCGGTTAAGAAAAGAAAGGGCTTCCACCGGGAAAGCTCCTTTTTCGCCTGAGAGGCTTCTTTTGGCCATGGTGAACGAAGCGGCCTTCTGCATCCAGGAAAAGATAGTAAGCCCTTCCGACATCGATATTGCGCTTTTGGCGGGGATTGGTTTTCCTCAGAGCAAAGGAGGACTCTTGGCTTATGCGGATGCCTGGGGTGTGGATGAGGTGTTGAAAAGGCTCGAAGAACTTCATGGGATTTATGGGGATCGGTTTTTTCCGGCGCCATTGATTCGCCGGATGGTCAGGGCGGGGTTTTTGGGGAAAAAGGCCGGGAGGGGGTTTTTAGAATACGCGTAAGGAGGGTTCGATGACATCTTTTCAATTTATAGAAGTTTCAATGGAAGAAGGTACGGCGGTTCTTAGGATTAACCGGCCGCCGGTGAATGCGATCGGGCGGGGGCTTTTGGATGAGTTGGAGAAGGCCGTGGCCGAGCTTCAGAACGAGCCCAAGGCAAAGGTCATGGTGGTGGCAAGCGCCATTCAGCACGTGTTCATGGCCGGAGTGGATTTGAAAGAAATGGCGCAGTTGACGACCGCCGAAGAAGTCGCGGAGATCATTCGGCGGGGGCAGGCGGTTTTTTCCCGAATCGAAAATTCCGAAAAGCCGGTGATCGCGGCGATTCACGGAGCGTGCCTGGGCGGCGGGCAGGAATTGGCCATGGCGTGCCACATCCGGATCGCTTCCGACAAGACCCGGTTCGTTCAGCCTGAAATCGCTCTTGGGATTATTCCCGGCTTTGGGGGCACCCAGCGTTTGGCAAGAATCGTGGGCCCCAGCCGCGCGGCGGAGCTTATTTTGACGGCGGACGTGCTAAGCGCTCAAGAGGCGTTTCGGATGGGACTGGTCAATCACGTGGTGCCGGACGGGGCGCTTTTAAAGACGGCGAAGGAGATGGCGAAGAAAATCGCCCGGTACAGCCTCCCGGCCATCCGCGCGGCGATGCGCGCCATCGGCCGCGGCTTGGACGTTCCGCTGGACGAGGGTTTGCGAAGGGAAGCGGAAGAATTTCGATCCATTGCGATGAATCACGACATGAAGGAAGGGATTCAAGCGTTTCTTGAGAAGCGCCAGCCGAAGTTTACGGATAGTTAGAGCAAAGCACAGCTTTCGTTATGAGAAGGGTTTAAATCCCCCCTGCCCCCTTTGAAAAGAAAAGGGGGTAAGGGCTTTCTTTTACTTAAAAGAGAAAGGGCCGAAGAGCAACCCCCTTTTTATTTCAAAGGGGGCAGGGGGGATTTGATCTGCCGTCATTCATCAATGTTACACAGTAGTAGGAGGAGCGAGGGGTTGGTTCCTCAGAATTTAGGGACGGTATTTAAAAATACGGTCGATCGTTTTCCCCATAAGACGGCTCTCCTCTATAAAGACAAAGCCCGCCGGAAATACCTTGCGATTACGTGGTCTCAATTTGCGGAGAAGGTGGAAAGGGCGGCCTCTGCTCTTTTGGCGAATGGGGTGAGAGAAGGGGACCGGATTGCCATTCTTTCCGAGAACCGGCCGGAGTGGGTTTTCGTCGACATGGCCGCCTGTTGTATCGGCGCCGTGACCGTTCCCATTTATACTTCCCTGGCTCCCGCCGAAATCCAATATCTTTTGGCGGATTCCGGTTCCGTGGTGCTCGTGGCGTCGAACCAAACCTTTTTGGAAAAACTCGCGCCCATTCAGAAGTCCCTGCCCCTTTTGCGGGAGGTCGTGGCATTGGACCCGCTTTCTTCCGGTTGGCAAAATCCGATGCCCCTTCCGGTGAGGGAGCTGGATGATTTTATGAAACAGGCTCTGTGGCAGAAGGATTTTTGGGAGAAGGCGGAACAAATTTCCGGGGATTCGGCGGCGACCATCATCTACACGTCCGGCACGACCGGTTTTCCCAAAGGAGTTCTCTTGACGCACAGGAATTTTATTCACAACATGGCGTTGTCCCGTCAGGCCCTTCGGATGAGCGAAACGGACGTGCACCTTTCTTTTTTGCCGTTAAGCCACGTGTTTGAGCGGATGGCGGGATATTACCTGTTGGTGTTGATGGGCGCGACGATCGCTTACGCGGAGAGCATGGACGCCGTTCCTCAGAACCTTTTGGAGGTAAGGCCGTCCTTTCTTTTGGGAGTGCCTCGTTTCTACGAGAAGATCAAAAGACGGATTGAGGAGACGGTTGACGGGCTCAAGGGTCCGGCGAAACGTCTGTTTGCCTGGTCCCGGGCAATAGGCTCGAACCGCCGCCGCGCCTGCGAAGAAGGGCGTTTGCTTTCTTTTTGGGAGGGGGCAGGGCTATGGGCGGCGGAGAGGCTTGTTTACCGGAAGATCCGGAAGCAGTTGGGCGGGCGCGTCCAGTTTTGCGTTTCGGGGGGAGCGCCCCTGCCGAAGGAAACGGCCGAATTTTTCTATGACCTGGGGGTTTTGATCTTGGAAGGTTATGGGCTGACGGAGACGGCGCCGGTGATCAGCGTGAATCGCATGGAGAAATTTAAGTTCGGCACGGTGGGGATTCCGCTTGAAGGCATCGAAGTCAAAATAACCGAAGAAGGCGAGATTATCACGAGAAGCCCTTGCGTGATGAAAGGGTATTACGGACTCCCTAAGGAAACGGAAGAGGCGCTGAAAGAGGGTTGGCTGTATACGGGAGATTTGGGATCGTTGGATGCCAAGGGGTTTTTGTCGATTACGGGCAGGAAAAAAGAGCTCATCGTGACCTCCGGGGGCAAAAAGGTGGCGCCCCGCCCGATTGAGGAGTGGATGGAAAAAGATGAGTTTATTTTGCGCTGTGTGCTTTACGGCGAAGGCAGGCGGTATTTGACGGCGCTCATCGTTCCAAGGAAAGAGAGGATGTGTCAGTACGCCGCTCTTAATCGTATCCCTTACGCGAGTTATGAGGAATTGTTGAAAGACGCCCGCGCGTCCGCTTGTGTCGCTCGGCAGATCGAAGCGAGGTCGAAGGATTTTGCGAGTTTCGAGAAGATCAAGTATTTTGCGCTTATTCCAGATGATTTTACCCAAGAAGCGGGGGAACTGACGCCGACGCTGAAGGTGAAGCGCGGAGTCGTGCTCAAGCGTTATGAGCAGGAGCTTTTGAAGCTCTATCAAGAGAAAGGATGTTGACGTTTGTGGACTGAGCATCGGTTTGTTGCTTTTGATGGGACGCCGATTTTTTATCGGCGGGCCCGGTGTTCGGGCGATCGGCGGGGGATCGTCCTCGTCGTGCACGGGATGGGGGAGCACTCCGGCCGTTATGAGCATGTGGCGCGGTATTTTTCGGAGCGCGGATGGGAAAGCGTTTTGCCGGATCTGCGGGGATTCGGGAAAAGCGGGGGCCCTAGGGCGTTTGCCGGGTGTTTTTCCGATTTTCACAGGGATCTCGGCGCTTTGCACCGTTATACGGCGGGTGCCAACAAGGGAATTCCTATCTTTTTTTTGGGGCACAGTTTTGGCGGGCTTGTCGCCTCTTCGTACCTCGCCTTTTGCGGCCATCCCGGCGCCGCCGGCTTGGTTTTGAGCTCGCCTATTTTTGGGCTGGCCTTTCGGGTGCCGAAATGGAAGCATGGGCTTGCGTTTCTTGCCTCTTATCTTCTTCCGCGCTGTAGTCAAAAGAGCCCCGTCGAACCCGCCATGCTGACTCATGACCCTGCGGCGATCAGCCGGTATAACGAGGACCTGCTGGTTTGCCATCGTGTCAGCTCAAGGCTCTATGCAGAGCTTGTCCGGATGATGGGAAGGAAAGAGGAGATCGCCCGGCGTTTGGATTGTCCGGTTTTGGTTCTGCAGGCCGGTGAGGATAAGGTGGTTTCGAAAGACGAGGCCGTTTCTTTCTATGAGCGCCTGGCTTCCTCGAATAAGGAGCTTAAGGTTTATCCGAGTTATTACCATGAGATTTTGAACGAAGCAGGAAAAGAGAAGGTGCTTTCGGATGCGGCGCATTGGATGGAGGATCGTTTAAAAGCTTCTTTGGAGAGCCGGGGGTAGGAGACGGGAAAGAAGGAGAGAAGCTTCCGGCCGGTTGGCGTCTGCTCCGAAAACAAGGTATACTTTAACTAGGGAACCCGAGAGGGGAAGGGGGGAGGAAGGGTGAAGCAAAAGAAGGTGGAAAGGGCTTCTTTTGAGA
>JACQQY010000058.1 GCA_016206825.1 Candidatus Omnitrophota bacterium | reverse complement strand
CATAAGGAATGACTGCCTTTTCCCTCATGGCTCCGGACAAAGAGCCGAGCCCCGTCCCAAGAAACAAAGCGATATCGGCCTTGTCACGAAACCGGCGCCGCAAAAAAGAAACCGACCGATCCAAATCTTTCTTAAGCGCTCTCAAGCCGTTCCGCATGGAGTGCGAACGTCCTTGTACCAGGCCCGTTGAAACCCCCGCAGTGCTTCTTTGCCGAACCCCGCATAAACCATCGCCGCGAGCGCAGCGTTGATGAGCTTCTGCTTGACGACGCCGTTTTGAAGAAAACGCCTTGGAGAGGTGATGACGGGATCCCGGATAATGACCGGCGTTTCGATTTTTAAAAGCCGGCGGTAAAAATCGACGTCCTCCAGGGGCGCCTCTTCATCGAACCCACCCATCTTTTGAAACAAGACCTTCCTCACGAAAAACCCCTGGTCGCCGTAAGAGAAAAAGTGAAAACGCGTTTGAAAGGCATAAAACCGAAGAAGCGGATGCGGATGCCCAAAGCTCATCCGGAATCTCCCGGAATGTTTCCGTCCTTCCCTAAGCGCTTCGCGGATCTTTAAAAGAGCGGCGGGAGGAAGCCTCGTGTCCGCATGCAGGAAAAGAAGGATGTCTCCGCTCGCCGCGGCGGCCCCGGCGTTCATCTGGAAAGCTCTTCCCTTTTCGGCGTTCAACACCCGCGCGTACCGGGAAGCGATTTCCACGGTCCTGTCCCGGCTTCCGCCATCCACCACGATCACCTCATCCGGGCGGTGGCGCTCCGCAAGGTCGACGAGCGCCGGTCCAATGCTTTGTTCCTCATCCAAAGCAGGTATAATCACGGACACTCTCTCAAAACTTTCCAGATCTTCAAGCGTGTCCACGTCCGATTTTTCGGGCAGGAGCCCGCAAGAAATGCCGCGATCGTTCGCTTTTTTCAACGTCGTTTTCAACACCTCCGGCGTGCTCCATGGAATGTCGTCAAATAAGAACGCGTGCCGAGCGCGGGTAAGTCCGATAAGATAGTATCCTCCATCCTTCGAAGGGCCGATCACAACCTCTTTTTTCGACAACGCCCGGAAAGCGCGATTCACCGTCAAGGCGTCAAGCTCCGGACAATCGCTCCCAATGAGAACCGCCTTTTCGGCGCCTTCCGCAAATGCCGCGCAAGCGGCCCTTGAAAGCCGCTCGCCGAGATCCCCCTCTCCTTGAGAAACACACCTGAAAGGCCCGCGAATCCATTCTTTTATTTCGGCTTCGCGCTCCGGCGGGTCAAAGGCGATGACGACGTCCGCCGATTTCCCCGCAAGCGGCCTTACCGCATTCACGGTATCCTCGGCGAGCCTTTTGTAAACACGAACGGCCTCCTCCTCTCCCAAGGCCGCCGCAAGCCTCGTCTTTACCCTGCCCTTCTCAGGCCGCTTCAAAAATATAATCAGCTTCCGCTTCACTCGATGACGCCGCAGGCAATGCGGGCGCCGGCATTGCCGGTCGGCTGGCTGAAATCATCCTCCCTCTCGTGCAAAATGAGGGAGCGTCCCACCACGCCGTATTTGCCTTCCTTCAACGTAAGGCCCGGAATAATTTTCTCAAACGTCCCCTTGCCGTCAGGGCCGATTTCGATATTTCCAAGATCCCCGGCATGTGCCTGCCCAAAACCATCCTTCATCAGATCCCCGTGAGACATCCCATCTGGATTAAAATGACCGCCGGCCGCATTGCCGGAATCCCCACAAGCCCCTTTTTCGTGGACGTGAAACCCATGCTTCCCGGGAGAAGCGCCCGTCACCACGGCAGAAATTCTTAATCCTTCTTCCATTTCGATGAAGGCGGCCTTTCCGGAAAGGGAAGACCCTTCCTGCGCAGGCCGAAGGTCAATGGTGAAGACCTGAACGCGCTTGTCATCCACTCCATAAGTGTAGCGGGGAATGCCGTCGTCCTTGTGGATCCGAACGTCCACGACGTTCAAGGTCCCATTCCGATCTTCCACGTCAAAATCAAGATCGAGCATCTCGTTTGTCTTCACGTCCTTCATGTCCGTGCAGGAGTAGTAATAATCCCCCGTTTTCCCCACCCGTTCGTGAACGCGCACGAACTGAAGGCGGCGCGGCTCTCCCGTGCGCCCATCCACGACGGTGAAAGCGCCCCGCGCCTTCTCCTGACCCGCCACATGATCCCGTATCGTCTGCCGCAGTGCCTCCGCGGAAGGCTCTGCGTAAAGAGGCGCCCCCTGCGCCGCCAGAAACAAAGCCGCACCCATCACAAAACAGATCTTTTTCATTTTCCCTCCTTTTCTCATTTTAAATTCCGAAAACGAAACGACGTTCCCGCGTCGTTCCACTCTTTCCCATCCACCTCCACGTACGGATAAAAAAAGATGTTCACCGGAGGTCCGGACTGGCGGGGCACAAGCTCCACATCCCGCCCCATGCTGATGAGAAACTTTTGCGCGTCAAAACCTCCAAAGTAAATCTCTTTTCTCTCCGGATGCTTCCACGCCTCGGAAGCATCCACCGGCAACCACCCGCGGGCCTCGTCATAAAACTCCGCCCAGCAGTGGTAGCCGGGAATCTCCCCTTCGGGGGCGTCCGGAATCGTCAGTCCGATTTTAAACCTCGCCGGAATCTCGGCCGCGTGAGCCATGGAGATGAAAAGCGAGTGAAAATCCGTGCAGTTTCCCTTCCCCAAAAGGCAGGCGCGAAGCGTGTCCCCCTGCCCCCACCCCGGAAGAGTCTTATCATAGGTCATGCGCCGGATCACGTCTTCATAAATAGCCCTCGCTTTTTGGAGAAGCCCCTCCTTTTGCCCGACCGCGGCTTGGGTTCTCCTCAGAACTTCTTCGTTGACCGTCATGAGCATCGAGGGCTTAAGGTATTTATGGATATCCTCCCTTTTGCGACCCGCCTTTCGAAAATCTTTCCGTGAGATCCTGGCTTCGTATCGAATCTGAAATTCCAGCGGCTTCGGAAAAGGCGGCTTCAAATCGAAATAAACCATCTCGTTTCCATAAACCGGATCCGCCGTGACCTGGTAAGCGGCGGGCGTATCCATTTCCCGCTTCAAGACCGTCTGGCCGTCCCGGCTGGAAGCCAAAGGGATCCAGACGCGGACCGACCGCGCCTCTTCCGGGATCCCTCGGATCAAGGCCCGGTAAGTCACCTCGCACGTCTTTTGACCGGGGAAAAAGCTTTCCGAAGCGTGAGCGGCGAAAATGAAAAAAGCGGCCGCCAAAATTCCTGCAAGACTAAAAAAAATAATGAGGGTCTTTTTCCCATTCATGCTTTTTCAGCCTCCATCCATACGAATCCCCATAAAGGACCGACTTTAAACCGCTCGGCCGTCCGAACGGCCAAACCCGCCGTCTCAAGAAGCGCTTTCAATTCGGTCTCCCGGTAACAGCGGTGATAATCCCTGCCGCGAATCGTAAGCCAATGGTCGAGGAGTCTCATCGCCCAAAAATCCCGCGACCAATCGAGGAAGAAAAATCGCCCGCCAGGTTTCAATACTCTTTTTATCTCTCGAAGGGCTTCCTGGGGAATTTCAAAATAGTGAAAGGCGCTCGCCGAAAGAACCGTGTCAAAGCTCTCCTCCGGAAAAGGCAGAGAATGCGCATCGGCCACCCGCCAATCCACGCGGGGAAGGAGCGCGGATTTCCGTCTAGCCGTCTCCACCATCTCGGGGCACGCGTCCACGGCCGTCAGGCGAACACCCGGCCACCGGGCCAGCAATTTGAGCTCGAGGCTTCCCGTTCCGCATCCCACATCCAAGACTCTTTGCCCGTCACCGAGCGCCGGACGTTCCAAAAACATCCGGTGGGAACGATCGGTGTAGGATTTCCATCGTCCGTCATAAGCGTTCGCGGAGAGCCTTGTCATGACCCTCTCCTTGCCCAAGACAGCCAGGCGCTTAAGAACTTTTTCACCCACGGCGTAAGCCGGGTCCTGTTATAGGCATCCGCCGCCTGTTTCATCCCTTCGGCCTGAGTCGGATAAGGATGGATCACGCCGGCGAGGGTCCCAAGCCCCACTTTGCCGGCCATCGCGAGCGTTATTTCGCTGATCATCTCCCCCGCGTGGCGCGCGACGATCGTGGCGCCGAGGATCCGGTCCGTTCCCTTCTTCACGTGAATTTTCACAAAACCGTTCTCCTCCCCGTCCACCACCGCGCGGTCGACCTCGCTTAAAGGGCGCTTGAACGTCGTCACCTCAATCCCCTTTCGTTCGGCGTCTTTCTCATACATCCCCACGTGGGCCACCTCCGGATCGGTGTAAGTGCACCAGGGAATCGTCAAAGCGCTCAGGCGTTTCCTGCCGCCGAAAAGCGCGTTTTGGATCACGATCCGCGCCGTCGCGTCCGCCGTGTGGGTGAATTTGGCGTCCAGACAAACGTCTCCAGCGGCGTAAATACGGGGGTTCGAAGTCTGCAAAAAATCATTCACTTCCACGCCGCGCTTGGAATATTTGACGCCGGCCGCTTCGAGATTCAAACCTTCCACGTTCGGCGCCCGTCCCACTCCAACCAGAATTTCATCGGCGGTCAAAACCTGCCACTTTCCGTCTTTTTCAAGATGAAGCTCCTT